>CAYYQQ010000011.1:0-43379 GCA_964473595.1 uncultured Steroidobacteraceae bacterium
CTCCTGGTGCAGCAGACTCTACTCCCGGCAGGGACTAAACTAGGGTGTCAGGTCGGCGGGAGCATTTAGAGTCTAACCCCGGTTGACGATGGTCCGTTTTTCGGAGCACTGATAGCTAGAGTTTCGATGCCTTGGGGTCCGATTTCTGACCTTTCATCGCGAACTCACTTGGGGTCAGGTGGCCAAGTGATCCGTGCGGGCGATGGTGGTTGTAGTCATGCCGCCATGACCTCAACACTGCCCGCACCTCGTCGAGCGTAGCAAACTCGTTCACGTTCAGACACTCGTCTCGCAGTCGTCCGTTGAATGACTCGATAAATCCGTTCTTGGTCGGCTTGCCTGGCCGAATGAAATCCAGCTTCACGCCGCGCAGGTAACACCACTCATCGAGCACTTTCGACGTAAATTCCGTTCCGTGATCAACGGTTATTGCATAGGGCAGTTCGCGGCTGAGGGCGATCTGGTTCATCGCATCCACGACGCTCTGGCCGGTAAGTGCAAAGTCGGCCTGCAGCGCCACGCACTGCCGATGCCACTTGTCCATCACCGTCAGCACCCGAAACTTCCTGCCGTTAGCCAGCTGGTCATGGACGAAATCCATGGCCCAGTATTGACCGCCGCTGGTGGCCGTCGCAGCCGGCCCACGGTGCAGGCTGATGCGCTTCCTTCGGCGCACTCTCATACGCACCTGGAGGCCCTCTAGCTTGTAAAGCCGGTGCAGCCGCTTGCAGCCCACCTGCCAGCCCTCCCGTCTCAGCAGGATGTGCAGCCGCTGGTAGCCAAATCGGGGCCTGGCCGCCGCCAGCTGCCTGAGCCGTTGCCGCAACACGCTGCTGTCGCGGGCCTGCAATCGGTAGTACCAGGTCGCGTTGCGCAGGCAGCTCAAGGCGCAGGCGCGGCGTAGGCTCAGCTGGAAGCAATCGTGTATCCATCGTGCGATATCCCGGCGTCGAGGTGCTGTTAGATCTTTTTTTTAATCACTTCCTGCAGCACCTGCCGATCCAGTGTCAGATCGGCCACCAGGCGCTTGAGCCGGGAGTTCTCGTCCCGAAGCTGCCTGAGCTCACGGACCTCCAAGAGGCCCATGTTGGCGTAGCGCTTCTTCCAGACGTAATACGTCGCCTCGCTGATCCCCATCTGCCGGCAGACGTCTGCTATCGGCTGGCCGGCATCGCCCTGCTTCAGGGCAAACAGGATCTGCTCCTCGGTGAACTTGGACTTCTTCATCGCTTCCTCTCCTTGCCGTACAAGGACTCCGGAAGCACCTTACTCCAGTTCTAAATACGTACGAAAAAGCGGGGTGACGTCAGTGCCATTGCGGTGGTTGGATTGCTCGGTCGGCTTGGGGTCGCCCGGCGCATAGCCGAAATGGTGGCTCATCTCCGCACCCATGGCTCGTTCAATCACCGCCCGCTTCAGCGACCGGCACACCGCCTGGACTTCGTCCTGGCGCATCGGACCCTGGACCGGTTGGTCCAACAGCGCGGCTGGCACCTGCAACTTAGGGGCGTTCGCCGCCCGGTCGGACTTCTTGCGTTTGCTCGGCATACTGACTCCTGTTCGTCGTCATGATATGCCTCACACACAAAAATCCTGACAGGCTCGTTTTTTTCGACTACCTGTTCAGCTAACCGGGATGAACAGAAACTCTCCCCCCCACAGATGACCGGCATCGGCAAGAACGTCATACCGGGGGCTCTGGTCCAGGTTGAGCAGCTTAGCCGCTTGCCTGACATCATCAAGCAGCTCGTTATGGAGCGCCTGGCCCACGAGGACCCGGTTATTCCGTTGCAAGACTCGCAGGAACGCTTCCGCAAAGATGCTGTGCGCTCCGCCACCGGAATCCAGCACCGGCTTTTCGCCGCCGGACGTCAGGACTGTGCGGGATGGCAACTTGTCGAACTGGGTGAGTTGTTTCGCCTGGGCGGCCTCGCCTTCAATGGCCTTGAATCGAACGCTGGCCTCTCGCGTCATCACTCCCTGGTAACACGAATCCGCCACGACCAGCACGTGTCGAGCAGGCATCAAATTGATATACTTCGTGAGCTGATCGCCAGAGATCCAGTCAAAGACGCTGCCCGGTTGCGCATCGACCGGCAACCAATAACTTTCCGTCCGCCCCGTGATCTCTCCGTGGCCTGCATAGTAGATCAATAGACTGTCATCAGGCTTCAACGAATTTATGTAATCGACCAATGCCTGAAGTATCTGCGCACGAGTCGCATTGATCAGCAACTTTGTCTTGAAACCATATCTCTGCCGCAGGACTTGGTCGACAGCCTGTGCGTCACCCGCGGCCGTTTGCAGGTCCTGCAACTTCGGGTGCTGGTAATCGTTATTGCCGATGATCAGAGCATAGTACGAACGGGACAGCAGCTCCTTTGGCAAACTACGCGCCAGGACTCCTGGAGTCTTTGCAAGGTCGCTCGCCCCTGGTCTTGTCGTCGCGACGGGCACAGCAGGCAGCGCCTGCAATTCCTGGATCTGCTGCTTGAATAGCTTGCTTTGGGATTCCAGCCAAGAAATCTGCGCCTGTCGCGTCACGAGTTCCTCTTCGCGCGCAACCAACTCGGCGCGAAGCCTGGTAGCATCCTGCTGCTGTGGGCCACGGGTGAGCAGTTCACGGTTGGTCGCGATCGAACGGCTCTCGGACTCACGTTCCGCAGTGAGGTCAGCCACTCGTTTTTCGGTTTCCGCAAGTTGGCGTTTCGTAGTGGCGAGTTGCAGGCGAACGTTCTCAACTTCTTCACGTTGCTGCGCTTGCTGAGTCGACACCAGCTTCGCCTGCGCCTGCTGCTGCGCGCGCAACGACTCAAGCTGCTGCTGCTGTTCCACAATCTTGCGTTCCCTTGCCGCGAGACCGGCCGCCAGCTCTTGGCGCTGCCTTTGTTCGGCCGCCGAGGCGGAGGAGGAGCGCTGCAACAGTTGCTGCCTTTCTGCGGCCGCCCGCGCGCGCTCCATCTCGAATTGTGCGGTCAGGTCGGTCACCCTTTTCTCGGTTTCGGCAAGTCGCTGCCGGGCAGCGGATAGTTCCGCCTGTTGCTGGCCCTGTGTCATGCCGCGAGTTCGTTGTTCTTCCCGCAGCCTGGTCAACTCAGCCAGGTAATCGTTTTTCTGCTTGAGGAGCGACGCAATCTGAGCCTGTTGGCTCGTCAGCCTGCGTTCGCGCTCAGCGAAGTCTGCCGCCATTTTCTGACGCTCGGCCAGGTCCGCAGGCGTCGTCGATGCTGGCCGCTTCGCCAGTGATTCACGATCCGATGCGAACCGCGCCCGCGCGCCTGCCAGTTCGGCGCCCAGCCTGGCGGTTTTCTGCTCTGTATTCAGCAATTGCAGTTGTGTTTCGTCGAGCTTCTGCTGCAACTCGTCGCGCGTCTCCGCCGTTTCCTGAAGCTGCTGGCGCAATGCCAGATCTTTCTGTGCCGCCGCGCTAAGTTGATCTACCAGTCGAGAGTTCTGTTCGGCAGTCGTGGCCTCAAGTCCCGCCACGGCCCGTTCTTCTTCCAGTAATTTTAATTCGCGGGTGCGAAGGTCGTTCTCCAGCCGCTGCAACGCCGTCACTTGCGCGGGATCTGTTGCCGGCTGGCTCCGCAGACGTGATACTTCGCTTCGCAGGCTGTTCGCCTCGTTCTGCGCGTGTGTAAGCGCGTTCCGCTGCGTTGAGATCTGTGACTGCCCGGATTCGACCTCGGCATTCAATCGATCGATCTCGGAATTCTGTTGTTCGAGTTGTGCCGTGAGGTCGTCGACTTCTTTCTGCTTAGCCGTGACCTCGGAAACATAGATGAGGCTGTCATCTTTGATTCCCGACGCCTGTCGATACAGGTTCAGCGCTTTCAAGCGATCTTTGGTGACACCGAGCCCTTGTTCGTAGAGATACGCGAGATTCATCTGCGCACGGGTGTAGTTTTGTGCCGCCGCCTTCTCGTACCAGAGCGCAGCCTGCGTATAGTCCGGCGGGCGTCCGAGGCCTTTTTCGAAGATCTCACCGACGTACGACTGTGCCTGGGCATCGCCGGATTCGGCCTGCGGTAGCCAGACTTTGAAGGCCGTCTCGTAATTCGCGCGGTCGTAAGCGACGTACTCTCCGCCGCGAATCTCGCAGTCCGATGCATTTGTCATCACCGGGCGGCGCTGAGTCAGATAGATCTTCTTGCCGAGTTTGCGAATTTGACCAGGCAGCAGGCAGTCGACGACGAGGAGGCGACTTGGATCCTGGGGGATCGCACCCTCTTGTTCGGCCCGCAGCGTGCCGGGAACCGCGAGGCCAGAGAGCGCTGTCGCTGCCGCAACTGAGAGCGTAAGCCCCAGGTTCACTCGCACCGACGCATTCCTCCTGATAGGTGGCAAGAGACTATACCTGTCCTTCGACGCGTACAAACCCGGTGACCGGGAACGCGGATTATAGGCAATGGAACGAACTAGATAGAAGAATCATGCGCAACCGGATGGCCCGATCGTCGTAGTCAATGGCCGGCCAGCACGGCCGGCCAATATGCCTCCCAGCAGCAGGTGTGGGTGACGCCCGTGAGGATACGAATCTTGCCGGCCCCAAGTTGGCCTGCTGCACGTGCGACTAGAACTGGGGGAATATTCTGGTCTTTTTCTCCGACGAGGTGCAGTTGGACGATTTCTTCCGGAAGTGGCCCCTCGTCAACAGGGTTGAGGGACCCTTCGAGCGGCGAGTAGCCATGTATTTGGGACCACGCCCTGTGGTCGAGATTACCGGCTAAGGTGACGACCCTGGCTACGCCTCCGACACGTCTCGCCAGCAGGACGGCAAGCGTCCCGCCACCACTGTGCCCGAACAACTCAAGTCGGCCGCTTGTGGTCTGGCCGGCGACCTTGGCCAGGGCGCTCGCCATACTCGCCACGATTTGCCGGTCGAACCGGCGCAGCGTCCAGTCATCCGTCGTGCAGGGCGGCCGGCTTGCGAACCCGAAGTAGCATGGGCGGCCCAGATAGACGGCAGGGCCCGGATCCAGCGCCATGAGCTCCAGCATGACGAGATGGCGCGGGGTGGGATCGGGAGCCGCGGTCCTATGATTTAGGTACGGGGTGCCGTCGCCTTCCAGATAGACGTGCAACGGTGCATCGGGATCAAACAAGCCGTTTGAATAGGCGACATGTTCAAACTTTTCTCCCTTGACGATCAAGCGGGAAAACCCGTGCGCGTTGGCAACCGCATCTACGCGCTGCGCCGGAGACATGCAAGCGCATAGTGCCAGTTGGACGACCAATATGGTGACGCGTCCGCTCATTCAGTTACGGATCGCAGTCTCGTGTTTGCATTCTGTTCGATGTCCTTGAGCGACTCGCGATCAGGGTCGATCTTGCGCGCGTATCTTGCCATTTCGGAAGCTTCCAAGTAGTCGCCGCCATCGAAATGACGCTTCGCTTCCGCTTCGTACAGGTGGACAATTTCCACGATACCGCTGACAGCGTCGCGATTGTTGACATCCATGCTGAGTGCGGAGTGGAACGCGCCGTAGGCACTGGAAACCGTATTTTCGGAAAGTTGGCCAGGATCGAAGCTGTTTCTCGCTTGGTCTAATAGAAGGTTGCCCATTTCGAGCAGGGTTTTGATCATTTCTGGATCAATCTCCGCGATTCTTCCGCTTTCTCGGTTCGACTCCTCGAGCTGCGCGGCCGCGCGCTCCATCAGGTTGCTGGCCAGTTGCTCGTCCGGGTCAGGCCGCAGATACAACAGGATAGCCAGGGCCAGGGCGCCGATGATTGCGACGGTGGCGGCAGCGGTCAGTAAGGATCTTCGTCGCGCCGTTTTTTGGACGCCGGAAGAGCCGGCGAATTCTTCCAGAAACGCTGCAACGGAGGGCGTGCGCGCCGCTTGCCTGAACGCAAGGGCGTGTACCAGCGCCTTGTACTGACTACGTCCCATGCCAGGCGCGCGCTTGATCTTGAGGCCCTCGTGCGCCGCATTGAGCGCCGTGGCTCCATTAAACGGGTGGCGCCCGGACATCAGTTCGAATGCGACGCAAGCGAGTGCGTAGATATCGTCGCTCGGGCTGGCCGGTTTGTTGAGCAGCATTTCGGGGCTCGCGTAGGCGGGTGTCATCGCGCCAAGAATTCCGGCGTCCCAGCGCGTCCCCTCCTTGTCGTCGAAGGTGCCAACGCTGACGTCGCGCGCGATGCCGAAATCGAGGACTTTCGCCTTACGGGATTCGACGGCGAAGACGTTGCCCGGTTTGAAGTCGGAGTGAATGATCTTCTTTTCGTGCGCGTACACGAGCGCGTCGCCTGCGCCCTTGATGAGGGGTAGGGCGTCCTCGAAGGGGAGTCCCTGCGGGTGGCGCTGGATCAATCGGTCCAGCGGCTCGCCCTCCAATAACTCCATGTGCAGAAAAATCAGCGTGTTGTCAGGATTACGAATGAAGTCATGCACGATCATGATGTTCGGGTGCGCCAAACTCATGTGCTTGCGCGCTTCCCGTTCAAGCGCCATCAATGAATCCGGGTGTCTGCGGAAATCCGCGTTGACGAACTTGATCGCGACATACGGGTCACGATCCTGGGCCTCCTCGCGGTACCGGTCGCGCGCCTTGAACACGACGCCCATGCCGCCAGCACCAATGCGCTCTTCGAGTACGAAGCGATTGTTGATGATGGAACCCGGCTCGAGCTGTTGCTCGCCGCCAGGCTCGGCATGGCTGGTTTCTTGGCGCGACGCGGCCACGAGGCGCAGGTCTGTCGCCTGGTTGTCGGAGTGTGGAGCGACTGGCACGCGCTCGACTGTGGGGTTGCCCGGCTGCGGCGCCGGCTGGCGTTGTGGCGGAGGCGGCCGCACGCGGGTGGCCGGATCGAGGCGACCCTTCAGGACGAAATATGCTTCAGATCGAAGTTCGCCGCGAGAGTACAGCGTCTCGACCTCGCTCATGAGCGAGGTCAAGGAAGCCGGAGATCGTCCCTGCGCATCGTCAATGCGGTCCAGCAAATCGTCGAGTATCGCCTCTCCGTGGAGGACCCGATGCAGCAATTGTGGGAGCGTCTCTGGAGCCATCGTTCCGCTTCGTAATACCTTGGACGTCGCGCTGCGTTGCACCGCAAGTTAACCACAAGCGTGGCCGAAATCACGCGCGATCCGCTGTGCAAGCGCCGGCACGTATCCTCACCTATCGCGACAGGCCGACCTCGCGCAGCACAACTTCACGCAGCAACCGTTCGATGAAAAACGTACGTGCCGGACCGTGGTCCGCCGGGCCTGGCGGCGCATCGACCACCCCTCGCACGGCGTCCACGGGGTCGCCCGTCCGAGTCACACTCGTGAAGTACACTCCGCGCACGAACAGATGTGGGCCTACGCCTGACGCGCCGCTCGTCTTGCCCGCCAGAGCCATCAGCCGCGGCTTGAGCGCCGCAACCTGTTGCGGAAACTCGAAGAGGTCCAATCGCTTGCGCAGGTCACGTTCGTCCCCGAGTCGTTGTGCGATCCCGTCATGCAGCCGCCCAACCAGCGCGTCGAATTCCGTGGGCAGCGTGTTGACCGCGCGGCCGGAACGGCTGTCATCGATTGCAAAAGTCACTCCCCAGACCTGACCGCGATCTCCAGTCTCTAGGTCGTCGAAATATTCGCGAAAGCCGAGGACGAGATCCATCTTGGTGATCAGCAGATATACGGGCAGGAAGATGCCGAGAGCGCTGTTCAATTCAAGGATCCGTTGACGGCTTGCCTGGAAGTCGGCATCCCGGTCCGCGTCGGATCGCACCAACAGGTCGGACGCACTGTAAGTGAGTAATGCGCCCTGGATCCTGCGGCGATGTCGTTTCAGGAACTGCAGCATTTCGATCCAGCCCGTATCGCCCGCGATATCGAGCAGAACCGAGTCGTTCGTGAACCACCATTCGCAGGCCCGTGCCGCTCCGATAGCAGGCTCCGCGGCAAAGGAAAGCCCCGACTGCGCGACGACGGTTGTCTTGCCGGCGCCCGGCATACCCAGGACGAGCCACCACGGCAGATTGCGAATCCTGCGGCCGTCCGCTCGACTCTTTGCCTGCCCGGCGACCGCGTCCGAAAAGCGGCGTTCCAGGTTCGCTGCATTGCGGGATTCCTCCAGGGCGGACTTGCGAAACTCGTGGAGGATTCGATCGTCCGCCCACTCCAGAAGCGGCACCGGATTCATCCACCACGGAATTGCGCCCAAGCGGCGATCCCGCTCGCACTCAACGCCCTGCCAACGGCGCGCCAGCGGCCTTGACGCTTCGCCTTTCAACGCGCGGATGCGTTCGAACAGTCGTCGGCGGATATTCTCCAGTACAAGGCGACCCTGCGAATCGGTCGCCCGCATGCCTTCGTAGCCCAGGCTCAGGCACTGATAATGAACTTCGAGGAGCCCCGCGTACCGCCTCGGGTCGCTCTCCATGCGCTCGGTCAACCGGAAGAATCTCTCGCCGCCCACGAACTCGCCGTGGAACATGCGCAAGAGTGGCTGGCTGCCCCAATCGCTGTTGGCACCCCATGGACTACTCAAGACAGCTTCGTCGAGCGTTGCACACAGTGCGTACCGGGCAGCCTCGGCCTGGTCAGCGGGCACGCCCGAATCCAGCACTCTCTTGTCAAATGTGCGTACGTCGGCCGCCAGCCTGATCCGCAGTGCCGTGGTATCAATGGGTGCGGCTGCGCGACGCAGGCGACCGGCGAGCAGGAGTAGCGGTCCCGCGGCGCGCACCAGTGGGTTCAGCCCACTGCCGGCAAGATTGAAGGTCGTGACGGCCGCAAGCTGAACCGCGGCCTGTGGGCGCGACGCCACCCCAGCAGATTGCGGCGGAGGAAAGGGCGGGGGAGGAGGCGCAAGTATTTCAACCGGCGGGCGCTCGCCGCGAGGCTTTGGCCTGACGATCGTGCTTCCGCGCTCGATCGGGCCCTCGGTATCCTGTTTGCTCACGGGCGTTGCTGCCGACCGAGTTTAGTAGCACTTCATATAGTCAGTCGCCTGGAGCCGAGTAGCCGGTGCATTCAGGCAGTTCATCGAGTCCCGCCGCTGCGGCTGGCCTGGTTGGCGAGATCCGAACCATGATCTGGAACGGATCGATGAATATCGCGTCGCCCTGCTCGAGCGGAAAAATTTCGCCCGGGTGCAATTGAATGCCGTTGACGATAACGCCATTGGCGCTCAGGTTATCATTCAAGAAAAACTTTCCGCCGATGGAACGAATCTCGGCATGCCTCGCCGATACGTGCGGATCCTGAAGTACCCAATCATTGCTGGAATGGCGTCCGATCGTCCCGCCGGTCGTTGAGAACACCGCCATCGCCGCATGACGGGTCGAGGCGGGTCCCGTATCTGAAGTTTCGAGAATCAGGAACATCCGTCAGTGCCCTGTGACGCTACTTGCGCGACCATTCAATTCTGGAACATTACTCGCAATCCAGCTAGTGTAGTGTCGCATAAACAACTGGAGTTATTTTTTCGCCTTTTTCCGCGAGCGCGGCCCGGTGCATCCGGGCTGAATGCCTTCGAGAGTCTGTCGGCAGCGCTGTTGTTTCTCCATAATGGATTCCACAGTGGCTTTCCAAACAAGCGGCTTTGGATTGTTGTTCCAGCTGGCCATAAATTCCTCAATTGCCGCGATGAGATCGGGAACGCTCAGGAACACTCCACGTCGTATCCGTTTGCGGGTGAGTTCGCCAAACCATCGCTCAACCAAATTCAACCAGCTGGAGCTGGTTGGAACAAAGTGAGGAACGAAGCGAGGGTGTTTCTTCAACCATGTCTGAACATTGGGATGCTTGTGAGTGCCGTAGTTGTCCATCACCAGATGCAACTGCACGTCGCCGGGAAACTCCTGATCCAAACGCCGCAAGAACTTCAGAAATTCCTGGTTACGGTGTCGGGTAAAGCACTGCCCGACCACTTTGCCTTGAGCCACCTCCAGCGCGGCAAACAACGTCGTGGTGCCATTGCGCTTGTAGTCATGCGTCATGGTCCCGCAGCGGCCTTTCTTCAGCGGCAATCCCGGCTGGGTGCGATCCAGCGCTTGAATTTGGCTCTTTTCGTCCACGCACAACACCAGAGCCTTCTCCGGTGGATTGAGGTAAAGACCCACCACATCGGTCAGTTTCTCCAAAAACCTCGCATCGCGAGAGAGCTTGAAGTTCTTGTGCAGATGAGGTTTGAGTTGATGACTCTGCCACACCCGATTAATGGTGTCCTTGCTGACGCCCTGTTGCTCAGCCAGGCTGCGGCAACTCCAATGGGTCGCTCCTTCAGGGCGAGTTTGTAGTGTGGCGTCGATAATCGCTTGGATCTTCTTTTTTGAGTGCTGTGGTTTGCGTCCCCGTCCTGCGGCGACTTCCCACAAGTAATCGATACCTTCCTCACGAAAACGCCCGCGCCAAAATGCCACGGTCTTGAAATTGATTTCCAGATCCGCAGCGATCGTCTTATCTTGCTCGCCCGCGGCTGCTGACAAAATAATGTGACAGCGCTGCGTGACTTGCTGAGGCGTGTGGTGAGCGGCAATCCAACGTTCCAACTCCAATCGGTCCGTTTCGAGCAATGCGATGGGTTGGGCTTGGCGAGGCATGCGCCAAGGATAATTCATCGCTTCCTATAACTCCAGTTATTTATGAGACAATACACTAGGGACCGCATCCCGCACTGCACAATCCGGTACGGCAGCCGTCTCGGCGCGGCGTGCGGTGATCGACAGGGATCTTGGCGGATCACAGTTCCCAGCTCCCGAAATCGGTCGCACTGAGCTGTTGGATGAATGACCTGATGCCGTGCAAGCCGGCACCAGGCACGTCGAACGTCCGGCCGATATGTGTTCCCCAGCGGCTGATAACGTCGGCTGCGGAGCGAAAATTGAAGACATTCTCGGCATTGGAGTGATCGAACCGGCCGCTGGCTTCCCGGGCGGAGAATTCGCCGAGCCCTGGCGCATTGAAAGTCACGCCTCTTGTCGGCACCCAACTAACGGTGCCAGCGACAACGGCCGCCAGTCCGCCGCCGAGCGAATGCCCGACGATCACGAAGCGATGGCAACCGACTCCCGTCAGTGCGCGATGCGCTGCCGCAAAGAAAGCCAGAGCGCTGCCGAACCGGTCGACAGGCAAGTGCCGTCGAAATATCTGGAGGTTGGCCCCACGCCAGTCCTCCAGTTCGCGTGAGCCCCGCAAGGCGACGACCCCGACGCCCGCTTGCCCGGCGTACGCACCACCTGCGAACTGTTCGTCCTGCCAGTGAATCTCACCATGCGGCACTGCAACCGGCTTGTGCCCGAGCACAACGGTCGGCCGGTCGTGATACACGTCCTCGGCGATCATCGCGCATTCGAGAACCGATGGCATTGTGCTCATGCTCCAGCCATGTTTGTTCGATCCATAATCACGCTATGGGCGGCGCCAGAACGTGAGTGCATTCAGCAGCCGCTCCAGCAGGGCGAGGCTACGAGTGGCGAGTGGTGGCCGGACCGGCGGCAGCAGGAACACGCACTCGACCCGGCCGAATCGCAACCGATCCTTCGATTGCAAGAAC
This sequence comes from uncultured Steroidobacteraceae bacterium, assembly GCA_964473595.1. Lineage (GTDB taxonomy): Bacteria > Pseudomonadota > Gammaproteobacteria > Steroidobacterales > Steroidobacteraceae > SCUD01. Next base: position 11,493 of record CAYYQQ010000011.1, read on the forward strand.
TTGTTTGCGAAGATCTCGCCGTTCACGTAGGTGCGATTCGTGGACAACTGGTCCGCGATCTTCCATTTGTCGCCGCGGCGCACGAGCTTGGCGTGGAAATCCGAAACCGATGCGTCATCGAGAACGATCGACAAATCGTGGCGCGCCGGGTCCTTGCCGATGTTCCAGAAATTGAATTCGCTGGAACACTTGAGCCTGTAAGGATACCCCGCCGAATCTCCAGCGAACACCATTAGCGTGGGCTCGCGTACTTCCGTGGCGAGAGCCTCAACATCGATCACGCGCTGCTCGGGAACAGGTCCTCGGCCGACCACGATCGTGCCCGGACCCGGCGGCAACCAAAATATTGGCAAGTTTTGGACGGCCCCGAGCACGGTCCCGCCCTTGCGGCCCTCGTATTCACGGTCGGGTGCGGGAATAGGAGCGACGGGCGCCTTCGCCGGCGGGGCGACGCCAGGCATCGGGCTCCGGAGCACCGTGCCGTGCGGGTCGACAGGCGGTGTCTGCGGATCCTGGCGCATCTTGGCGCGAGCCCGTTCGTCGCTCAGCACATGCTCAAGCACATCGAACCGGATGCGATCGCCGTCCCGGGCCAACTTTGGCTTATCGATCCGCTCATCGTTGACAAATGTGCCGTTGCTCGAACCGAGGTGCTCCACGAGTACGCCGGAATCGCTGGGCGACAGCCGGGCATGGACACGCGAAATCTTGGCGTCGTCTAACACTAGGTCGATCGCGACTTCCTTGCCGTCGAGCATGCCTTTGGGCACCCGGCCCACCAGAATTACACGGTCGAACCGCAGGACTTCGCGCCCCGAGTCATCGGCAAGCGCAAGCGCGGCTTTGCTACTGATTGTTCCGGTCATCGGGTCAGCGCTCAACAAATCCAAACATCTTCCGCCTGATCGGCGCCACCTTCATTGAAATCCACCGTCAAGAGCAACGAATGGCGACGACACTCACATTGTCTTCGGCCTGGTGATCGAGCGCCGCCCGCACCAGGCTTCGCGACGCATCGTTTGGCGCAGCGCTCGCGTTCAGCACTGCTGCAATCTCGGTATCGCTCAGCGTATCGTGGAGGCCATCGCTGCAAAGGATGATCAGATCTCCTGTCTGTACAGGGAATACCTTTACTTCGGGCACTGGCGTGACGGCAGCACCCATGGCCTGCCGCAGGACTCTTTGTCTCGGGTCGTGGCGGGCATTCTCGGGCTCCAGTTCGCCGGATTCGATCAGTTCCTCGAGTAACGAGTGATCCCGGGTAATTCGCTGCAACCGACCTTCGCGCCAGAGGTACGCCCTGCTGTCGCCGCACCAGGCAACCTGGCAGATCCCGTCCAGCAGGCGGGCCACGACGAGGGTCGAGCCCATGCCTTTCAGACGCGGATCAACCGCCGCCGCCTCGAGAACCGCAGCATGGGCCTGCAGGATCACTGCAACGATGTCGTCCTCGCCTGACCGGATTCGCTTCAGCACGGACTCTTTGACGACGCGGGAGGCGATTTCGCCGGAGGCCTGGCCGCCCATGCCGTCGGCTACGAGCCACAACCGAAACGGAATCAGCCAGCCGATGGCGTCCTCGTTGTAGTCGAGCTTTGTGCCGGTATGCGTCTCGCCAGCAAAATCGATCATGGCTTAAAACCTGCCGGCGACCCGCTTCGCAGCCGCAGCGTACCTGGCCGGACGAAACGTCTCGTCATTGCCAAGCGAATCGAACAGGTCGTCGATAGCCGTCGCCAGCCTGTCCTGTTCGCCGAGGAAAGTGCTCAATGCCACGATGCTGAGCAGTCCCTGCTCGGCAGTGCCGTAGTCGATCACTGTTCCCGCTGCGGCATGGGCGAGCAGACCGCGTCGGATTTCGCGCATCTCGCTTGCGCCGGCGCTTCGCAACCAGCCGGCACGATGCGACTGGATCCAGCCGTCCAAACCCCTGGCGCCAGCAAGTACCGCTTCCCGATTCGTCTGGCCTGCGGCTACCAACTGATTCACCAGCGCTCGCAAGCGAGCCGTCTCGCCGGCGGTCATTGTGTCACTGATGATTTCGAGCATGCGCAGATGGTGATCCTGCAGCCGCAGTGCGCCGGGTTCCAGTCCCTGCGCGCGGCGCTGCGGGAACCAACGGAGGTCTTGCGGATCGAGGCCGTGATGGCAGCTCTGGCAGTCGTAGAACCCAAACTCCGGTGCCAGGCGTTCTTCCTGCATGAATTTCGTCTGCAACAAGCTGAGGAACCTCCGGCTTCCCTCGATCTGGCCGTTCAGCCACAAGACGGCTCCGTTGATGCCGCCCTTGCGCCGCCGGTAGTCGTCGTCCAGCGTGTAATGCGCCGGTTGGTTGGTTGTGAAGTTCTCCAGCTCGAACGAAAGCCGCGGGTGCCCGGCGCCCAGGATCCGGTGGGTTACGAAGCGGTCGCTACTGCCCATGTGGCAGCCGTAACAGCGTTGCGCGCGCGCTTCCGGGTCGGATAGCGGGTACATGCCGTTGCGCAGGTTGTCCTGATGGGTCACGCTACGGTCATCGTGACTCGATAGCCATTTCTCGGCCGGGCCGTGACAACTCTCGCAACCGACACCATCGGTCAGTTGAAACTCCGGGCCGCGCGCGGCGACAGAAACGTTCGACGCGTGGCAGTTCAGGCACAGTGAGGATTCATGCGCGCTGCCCAGGCCGAGCTTGGCCGCAATCAGGCGCGACTCCGGGTTCAGGAGCGTCTTGTACGCCCGGGAATGATCGTCGTCGCCGCGCCAGATTCGGTACTCGTTCAGCCAGACATTGTTGGTTGGGTCCCGTTCGATACGTCCGTGGCACTGGCTGCTGGCGCAGCTTGAGACGCCCATGTAGCGATGATCGTCGTCTGCCGCCGCGAAAGCGGTGACGGCGCACATGGCGGCAGCGGCGAGCATGCGCGCGCCGCGCACTTCAGTGGCCTCCCGGGCCCTGTGCGGCGGTCGGCGCCGGTCCTGCCACCGCCTCGGACGGCGGGACATCTACCACGAACCACGGCGCGCCATCGGCGCCGAGATACAGCTTCCTCATCTCGGTCGCACTCAACGGTCGTGAACCCCTGCGGCCAAAAACTGCAATCTGGCCACCGGTTTCGTCCACAGCGCGGTCGCGATCAAGGCCCTTCGACAGGCTCAACGCCGGCTTGCGGGTTGGGTAACTAGCGATGAGCTCGGGCTGCGGTGCCGGGCTGAAGCCGTAGAACTTGGGTTGGCTGTCGGGCGACGTGAGCTGCAGGACTCTCAGGCCATTCCGTCCGTCGGCCAAATACGCAAATGCGGAAGCATTGGTCGAAGCCACGATGACATCCCGGACATCCCGTAGCGCACCATTGGCATCGAAGATCTGGTCGAGCTTGAGCGATTCCGGATTGCGGGCATTGACAATCGCCAAGCCTTGCTTGGCTGCCGCCACATAGACGTAGGTCCGCGCGACATAGAGGCGCTGCGCATCGGCCAGCGGCACCAGATTGTTCTGCACTATGCGCGGCCGTTCGGGGTCAGTCACGTCGATCGATTTGAGGCCATCTGCATCCGTCACGAACAGGTAGCGAAACTGCAGCGCCGTGGCGCGTGGGTCCCTTAACGGCACCGTCGCCACTACGCGCGGCTCGAGTGGGTTGTCGAGGTTCGCGACAACGACGCCCTTGGGTGTGGCGAGGTACACGTAATGCCCCCCAATCGTTATGTGCCGCACGCCGCGCAGGATGCCGTCTGGATTCCAGGTCAGGGCGCGTTTCAGGAAGTTGTTGCGCGGCTCGCCGTCGGCCAACGTGTTGACATCGACGAGAATGAGCCCCTCCTGAGCATCGGTGACCAGCGCATAGTTGTAGATGGGGTGGAAGGGCTGCTCCTCGTTGTCCTTGCGCATTAACTCGCCCTGGTTGCGTGCCGGGTGAATCGGCTGGTTGGTGGGGAGGCCGATACAAGTCGCGTCACGCGTAGCGACCCGCGTGTCGTGGCCGAGCGGGCTGAAGGGTGCCGTCAGCACGCCCTGCGAGACGCCCTTGTTGGCGATGCTCGCGACGTCATAGACCTGCAGACCCTCGCGTCCCGCTGCTGCGTACAGGTATTCGCCGCGCAGCTGCAAGCAACCGACCGAGCCGCTCGTGTGGCTCCGTCCGTCCTGAAGCACCTTGTCGCGCGCGTGGTGCTGCGCGTACCAATCGGGGTACGCATACTTTTGGAGATAGCTGCCGATGACGGCTTGCGGTTCGGGCCATTCCGTGACCTGTATGCCGGTAACTTCACCTTCGCCGCCGACCCAGGCGTTGAAGCCGACAAAATTGATGTAGTTCGTTCCCAGAGCCAGCAACTGCGCCATGATCGCGTTGTTGTCGTTCGCTACCGACAGATGACAATCCGAGCAGGTCTTTGTTTCGGTGCGCCGCTCCGTGTGCGGGTAGTGTGGGTTGAAAGCCTGCGAGCTATAACCACTCGCAGCGATTGGCGGCTGCTGGATGTAGATTTTTTCGCGATTGCTGTTCGTCGAAGAAAGCACTAGGGCCGAAGACGAACGTATCGGGGCGTACTTCCCGCCCTCCGACAGGCCGCGTTTACCGATGAGAAACATCTCGTCGCGGGCGATCTGCGGATTGTAGGTGGCGAAATTGCGCGTCTCGCCGCCTTCGTAGTGGTGCCGTTCTGTCTTGCGATTCGCTTCGATCGGCAAGTGGCACCCACCGCACGCAGTGGTCCAGGAGGTGTGACAGGAATAGCACTCGAGCTTGTCGTTCGAGTGCGCCAGCTGGTCCGCCGGTGTGGCGGTTCCCCAGGCCTGGGTGGCCGGATTCGCGGACATCAGTTTCGCGCGGGCCGCTTTCGGATTGTAGTCCGCCGTTCCTGGCGTCACCGAGCGCTGGACGAGACTGACTTTCCACTCGAGCTTCGGATCGACCATCGATCGCTGCATGAGTTCGCCGCCAATCCACTCGAAGCGCAGGCGGCCATGAGGCGTACGCAAAGCCATCAGGTCATTGCCGCCGCCCAGCGCTGCCTGGCCCGAAGAGTAGAGATTCGGCAATGCCGTGGCCGTGCCGTGACAGTCGACGCAGTCGATTTCGACTGCGTGCGCCACCTCACCGTAGATGTATCCGTTGCCGTGCATGTCCTGCGAATAGTGACAGTCGACACACTGCATGCCCTTGTCGGCGTGGATCGAAGCGAGGTGCACTGCCTTCTTGAACTTGGCCGGGTCGTCGTCACTGACCAGGTTACCGGTAGCGTCGAGCAGGTTGCCCTCGCGGTCACGCTTGAAAACGGCGCGGAAGTTCCAGCCGTGGCCGTGGTAGTCGGCAAATTGTGTGTCCTTGAGCTGAGGATTCAGCTCCGAGACTTTTTTCAGGAACTCCAAGTCTGCCCACTTTCCGCGGACGGCTGCCCCCTCCGGGTTCCGGTCCAGGACGCGATCCAGCTCGTCGTCCGACGGGTAAACCTGCTTCTCAGGCCACATGAACGGCGCGTCCGACTCGTAGTCCCACATTGTGTAGCCGAGAAATGTGTTCATGAACATGTTCGGCTGGTGCATGTGACAGACCATACACTGCGACGTCGGTATTGAATTGCTGAACGTATGGCGCAGCGGATGGCCCGGCTGGTCCTTCCTGATCGTCGGGTCGGCCGTAATCGTCTTTCCCTCGTGGCCGAACTGGGCGTAGATGCTGGAGTGTTTCGGATCACGGTCATTCGCATACACGACGTGGCATGAGGCGCAGCCGGAGTGCCGGTAGTCACCTGGCTGGTCGTTCGTCCCCATGAACCACAGCAGTGGATCGTTCAGCCGGGTCTTGGTGATGTTGATCACAGGAACGGCGATCCGTGCGCCGGTGCCTGGACCGCGATTCGACTGCCGGAAATCAGGGCGCCCGGGCTCCTCGATCCGCTGCAACTGGCCAAGCGCGTTCGGAAGTCCAATCTCCGGGAACAGATTGCCGAAGTTTCTGCCGCCGCGTTCGAATACACGGAAGATGTCGCCCGGTTTCAGCGTCTCCCACGCCGGCAACGGAAACAGCTGCGTGATGATGGAGTTCGAAGCCAGCAATGATTCGAACGAATCGGGCATCACCGGCCCCTTGAGGATTGCCGGTTCACTGTTGGGCGTGTAGGCCTCGCCGAGGAAGTAGTTCTTGTACGGCAGGATGCCGTTGTTATATGCGGCACCGCCCCAGAACATGGCGCCGGTCGCGTGCATGCTACGCACGGATTTTTCAATTGTGTCCTGGTGGCATGCGCCGCATGCAAGTTCGGCGACGCGGAAGTCCGAGGGGTTGATGAAGCGTATGAATGCGCGATCCTCGCGGTTGAGCAGCGCGTACGTTCGCTCGGGATTGGCGCTCGAGGGATAATTCCAGGCACCTGGGTAGAGCGGCAGCACATGCGCACGGTTCATCGCGGCCAGATAGCCAGGCGATCCCGGTGGTACCGCCTCGCCGCCCGACAGCGGTCTCGCCGCACCGGGATCGCCGCCGTGGCAATCCGTGCATCCAAGCTGCACTGCCGACGATTCGTGCATGGTTTTCTGGTCCGTAGCCGTGTGGCAGCTCATGCAGCCGGCGCTCTTTGCTGCGACCGCCGCGTCGGCCTGGCTGCGCGGCGCCGGTTCTGCCATGACCGATGCACGTCTCACGGTCGCTTCGCTCTCGTCCCCCAGCGCGGAAAGCGCCGCAAAGCACGCCATAAGAACCAGGCCAGGCAGTGCAACTTTGGGAGTGTTGGTCATTCGTGCATCCCCGGTCGAGCGGTCGACGTCAGTACGTCAAGATCACGTTCAGCAAGAAATAACCGGCATCTTCGTCCGGAAACAGGTCCCTGAAACCCTTGCCGGCGATCAGCCGCGCGTACGAGCCGCGTATCACCACGTTCTGGCTCATTAACGGCCGGTAGGTGACTGACAGCGATACGTCGTGGCCGATTTCCTCGTCGATGTCCGCCTGGTTGCGGGCGACCTCGAGGACTTCTGTCGTGTCGAATCGCAGGTAGTTCCAGTTGGCGGACACCCGCAGCTCCGGCAGAACATCGAAATCGGCGCCGATGCCGATCAGCCTGATGCCCGGGTTCGTGAAGTTGGACTGCCCTTCTTCCTTGGAAGAGCGAAGACTGTTCAAGACTCCGTTGCGGCCGGACAGCGCCACACGACCGCCTCCGATCAGCGGCACCGCCTGGCGGATCCAGTAGCTGGTGTCGGCCCCGGCGAACTGAGGGTTTTCGAATACCGCGTCAAAGCCGTTGTCCTCGTCGTCGAACGGATCGTCGTCACCGCTGCCGTACAAGAGCGACATTCGTGCGCGAATCCAGTCGAAGTCGAACGAAGCCTCTGCGGCCAGGAATCCAGCCCGTATATCGACGGTATCGTCGACAAATACTCCCGGAGAAGTCTGGCCGAATGCATAGTAGGCGGAGGCCGTCAGATTGAGCCTGCCGAAGTGCCCGTCGCCGTTGTAGCCGACATAGGTCACGTCGTACTTGCGGGGTTTTTCGAGGCCCAACGACGACGGCCTCTCGATGATACCGTTCGTATTGAAATGGCTCTCGCCATCCTCGCCATTGCGGTTGTAGAGGACCGTGGCCTGCGAAGTGAAGCCCTTGACGGGCATGTCCTGCCAGTAGAGATTGGCCACCACGACGTCGTCATCCCGCAGGTCCTCGGAGATGTCGTTCAGGCCACTGTTCGTGTCTTTCTCGATCCGCCGGAACCAGGCCAGGTTGTACTGGAATCGATTATTGGCACGCGTGCCGAACAGTCGTACACCGAGCGGGTTGTCCTGGAATAGGAAACCGCGAAAATCCGCTGAAAACGGCTGTATCCCGACCCGCAGGCTGTCGAAGTCGTAGCGCTCCGAGACGTTGCGCAAGTGCTTGTCGACGAAAGCGGCCTGGATTCCCAGGTGACTGTCGGTGCGGTCCGTCCCTTCGCCGGGATTGACGTCGACGCCGAGCACTTCGTCGAGCTGCGCGTAGTTGATGTTCACGACCGGCGTGAAACGAAACTCCCAGTCCGGCGGCTGGAACACAGTGTTGCCCTTGTAGTAGACGAATTCCGTGGCAATGCTCTGCACCAGCGCCCACTGGTCCTGGCTGCCAAAGACATCAAGACTGTCCGGATCGTCCGTGGTGCTCGAGCCGACGGGCGTTACTACGTCTCGCAGTTCGTACACCGTGTCCGAGATGGCGCTCAGGTTGAAGAACCACCCATCCTCCTGCACCGGGCGGTCGGCCTTGAGCTTGTTGCGATTGTATGGGTCCCACCAACGCATCTCGTAGCCATCAAGAGCATCGACCAGTCGCCAACGGTCCGGCACGGCTTGCATGACCTGCGACGCCATGCACGATCGGTCCGCGAGGCACTCGTCATCACGACCGCGCCCCGCAGGGCGCGGCACCGGCGACGGCGCATTCGGCTGTCGCTGGAAACCGTAGTCAAGCTCGGACTCCGATGTGACTTCGCCGACGGTGCCGGGTGCCTGTGTCTCGCCAGCCGGCAGCCGCGGCTGACCGACAACCGGGCAGGGCACAGGTTCGTAACCAGGGCGCCTGCGATTGACGATTCGGCCGCGGTCGTCCCGGTAGCATTTCACTTCCTGGGCGATCGCCGAGGGAATGTCGAGAATGGCTGTCATGCCGAGAACGGCCAGCAGCATTTGCGCGTAGAACTTTTTCATGGCGAAGGCCTACTTTCCAGCACAGGCATTCTGCTCGGTCGAGTCAATGAAGGGTGACTGCGGACACTGCACGTAACGCAGTCGCACGCCGTCGGCGCCCAGACGATCGGCGCGGACCTCGACAGGCGCATTCGAAATACTTCCGGCCAGCGCTGCAGCTGCGTTGTGCAGCCCAAGGAACGCGATCATGTCGTCCTGATCGACGCCGTCACCCGAAACGCCGATGCCGCCTACCAACGTGGCGCCGCGGTATATCGGCACGCTTCCCGGGAATATCTGCAGGCCATTCGCGGCGCGCAGGCCGATCGTGTGCGGTGCGACCGAGAACGTGGGTACGCCAAGCGGGCTGACGGCGATGGCAACGCCGGCGCAGCCTGACAACGGAGGCACGTCTGGAAAGGCCACGCTGTTTCCGACGAAAAACACGTGTTGCAGGATCGCATTGATGGACAGGTCGAGCTGCAGTCCGGTCGAGAACGGGCTCCATTCCTGCAAAGTCTTGCTGAGCGGGCCGTTTGGGCTGCCGCCGAGTCCGTCCGGATAGAACGGTCGCGCAAGGTTACCGATTGCCCGGTCGGAAAAGGCGATTGCTCCAGTGCCAAAACTTCCGGCGAGCCCAAGGAAGGCATCGGTTGCTGCGACATAGTCCGCGATGTTCACCGATGCGATGACTTTAACGAGTTGGTCGGGTGGAAACTGGACGTAGCGTGCAGGTGCGCCAGCCAGCGAGCCGAGGCCGGCCGCGGCACTCGACGCGGACAGAAACGCCGCGCTGCGTGCCTTCTGTAGCGAAACGTCGGCCCCGAACACCGGCGCATCCCGCGTGCTGACGATGCCAAGAATCTCGCCGCTTGTGTCCACGACGGAGATGGTGACCCGCGCCTGGCTGCCGAGCGGCCGGCGGATTTGGGCACGCGTCCGGTTCGCCATGTCGAGCGCCGCTTGAAGCAGCACATTCACCTCGGCCGCCGTCAACCCGTCGGCGCCGTCCGTGCCATCGCGCGGTGGGAAGCGCGCCGTATTCGCGGCATCCACGATTACGAAGGCATCTGATGTCGACGAGAATTCTGCCCCGCCGTCCGCGCGGATCCCGGATGACGCCGTTGCAAAAGCCGTGCCCTGGACGATCGTGCCATCCGTGTAGCCCGTGACTGGGATCAACGCGCCAACTGCCGGATCGAGCGCCGCAAAGGCGGGTGCTGCGGCGGGATCGACGGCGAGGTCCGCGACCTGCGCGTCGCTGAAACGGAAAGTCTTGCCATCTGCAGTAATTCGGTCGCCGCTGCGGTCGGCGGGCGTTGCAAATCCATGAGTGGCGGCAAGCGCAATCAACTCGTCGAGGTCCTGGTCTTTGTCCGAAATGTCGCGATCGGCGCCGTACCGGCCGTCTGCGAGCACTCCGACGCCGCCGACTACCGTGCCCCCCTTGTAGAGCGGGAATCCGCCGGGATCCGCGGCGAATCCCAACGGCGAACGGTGCGGCCCGACGCTCGTGCCGACGCCGGAATAGCGCTGGCTGAAATCCGAGCACGGCAGCTGACTGAACTGCACGCCAAATAGCGGACCGGATGGCTGGTCATTCTCTCCAGGATTGAAATTCTCCTGGACGATCTGGCTGGCAGTGCGTGTCGAGAACGCATTGCCTTCCGACGACAGGTATGCGCCCGTAATCGCCTTGGCGATCGCCGCGAGGTGATCGAGGTTTACAGGTGCCGCGGCACTCGGCAGGCGTATGCCCTCCAGGCCAGCATGAAGGATCGCGTTGCCGTTCCCATCGACCTGGGACGCAACCAGCACCGGCCGTGCGGCTGGGTCGCCCATGCGATACACCGCGAGCACGTTGCCGACGCGATCGACGACGGCAATGGTCGCCTGCGAATTGCGCGCGCCCGCTTCCGCGACGCCCTGGGCGATGATTCGCTGAATGTTGGCGACGGTCAGCACAAGGCTCGCGTTGGCACAGCTGCCGCTGCAATCCATGTCGGTTGGTTCGCTGTCGTCGCCGCCATTGCCGCCCGAGCAGCCGGCGAAAAACGCCGGTACTGCAAGAATCGCGAAGAGGGCGAGAGCTCGTCCGAGTGGTGTGATCATAGTGGTTGATTCGAGTTCAAGGCCGCGTGCGGCGGGTGGTAATCGTGGCAGTCCGCGCAGGACATCGGAGACTTGCTCGACTGCGAGTAGTCCCCGTGGCAGTCGAGGCAGGTGCCGATGCTCGGCACCAGGACGTCCGTTGGCTCGTGGGATTTCGTTGCCGCATGACAGGCAAGGCAGGCCTGTGCCCCAGCCTTGTCGTCAACGACTCGGTGCGCTGTGTGGTTGAACCTGGCATACGGCATGAAGTCGACTGGCAGGCGAACGGGTGTGACGACGAAGCGATCTGCCACGTTGGGCAGGTTCGGCCGCCGCACGACTTCGTGGCACGTGACACATCCCGTGTGCAGGAACTGGTCATCGACCTCGCTCGAGAACAACCGGTTGGCGCAGGGGACGTCGCCACGGGCGCATTCCGAGCTGCCGTGCGGTGGGCGATCGGGAATGCGGCGCCACTTGAAGCCGTCCACCTGCTTGGCTGGGGGCGCCAGGACCTTCTTCAAAAAATGACCTTCCATTACTAGGATCGCCTCCCGCGCGTCCCCGTGCGGCAGCCGACGGAAAGGGTCGTCGTCATCGAATCCCAGTTCGTGGCAATTCTCACAGTGCCGTTCCATCTCCACCGGCAGAAAGTGCTCCCCATCGGTCGCTGGCTGGTGGCAGGACTCGCAGCCCAGCTTATCCCCCGTACGCGTGTCACTGACCTTTTTCTTGTCAAGGTGTACGTCGTGCGGGAACTTGAGGTTGGAGGCATCCTTCGCGCCGTCGATCGACACTCGGCGCACGATCCACGGATCGTCGGCCGCGTCGTTCGGGCCAAGCACCGGGAATGAGACATTGAACTGCGGATGCGTCCGTTCGGCGAACCCCGTCACTGTAAGTACCGGGCCGCGCCGGCCCTCAATCCCACCCTCCCTGCCATGACAGCCCACGCAGCGTCCGTCGCCTATCGCGAGGATTCGCGACGGCTCGTCGTGTTCCCGGTGACAGGCGGCGCACCGGTCCGTGCTGAAGTCATTGGCGAGCAGTTGGTCTGGTGCTGCATGATCGTTCAACTGCCTGTGGCACTCCGAACAGGCGATGTCCTTGACGCGCCCGAAGAGTTGCGTGTGGCAACGGCCACATTCTGCGCTGGTGCCGAAGCTGTGGCCAACGGACAAATCGCCGGACGACCAAATCGCGTCGGTGAGGAACCACGGGGCCTGCCATTGGTCGCGCGGACTCAGCAGGGAAAAGAAAAATGGCGCCACGAGCAAGAGCAGCAGAACGGCGCCGGACAACCGCCAGACCCATGGGCGCCGCCGCAATCCGGTCGCTTCGAGCGAGGTCACGTGACCGGCCATCCAGTCGGCTCCGTCCGGCAGCGGTCCGAGCTGCTGCACGTCGAGTCCAAGATCAAAGCCTGCCGGCTGCGCAAGAACCTCAATTCGGTAGGCGCCGATCTCGACGACATCCCCGGGACGCAGGGTTGCGGCGCGTCGCTCGACGCCGTTGACCCTGGCGCGGTGACGGCCCGATAGCCTGAGCTTCGCAGTACCTGCGCCAATTTTGAGCACCGCATGCAAGCTCGCGGTGCCCGCCAGGTTAATCAGGCAATCGGGCGCCGAGCCGATCGAGATCGTCACGGCATCGAGTTCGGTCTCGAGCCGTTCGCCGGTGCCATCGGCCCGGACGAGCGTTTGGCGCAGGAGTACGGCGCTCACCAGTACAAGAACACCACGAGTATGTGGACGAAGAGAGCAAACAGCACTGCGATCGAAATGGGCACGTGCAGGTACAACCACGCCTGGAGCAGGCTCTGCAGCTGGATGTTCCTGCGAATACGGCGCAACAGCTCCTGCCGGCGAGCCACCAGCGAGACGAGGTCCTGCAGTGCCGCTGCCTCGGACACGCCGCTGGCGCGCGGCGCCCGATCGGCGATCAGTTTCAGAATAGCCTGTTGGTCGCGATTCGGGATCGGCCGCGACGCGGTGAGATCGTCCGGACTGCCCGTCGCCACACCAAGGTATGACGACTGATCACGCGCAAACAACTGATCGAGTACGCTGCCGCCGATGACCGTCCGCTCGATGCTGCTGCGAATAGCCAGCGCCGTCGCCGGCGCGCAAGCAGTGGCTCGATCCAGACATGCCTGATTGAGGCCGCGCACCTCCTCGCCGAGCTTCTGCAATGAACCGCCCTGACGAATTTCCGCCATCTGAGGTGGTACCAGCAGATAAAAACACGTCCCGACCATCCCGCTGAGAATCGCGATGGTCATCAGTGCGAATGCCGCCGTGTGCACGTTCCAGCCGATCTGTCCCGCCGAGTGCAGCAGCACGATGAAAAACAGGGCGACACCGAAGTAGACGTGGGCGGACAACCAGCCCTCGACTTGTCCCGGCACGCCATAGCGGCGTTTGCGCACACCTAGAAGGTTCAACCACACAATCAGCAGCGTTGCGACGGCGCCCAGTACGTAACCTTGCCAGGTGTTGCCGCTGGGCGGTTTCGATTCCCCTTGGGTAAGGAACACCGCCAGGGACAGCGCGACGAGGCCGATCGAGGTCCACAGGTGGTGCGCGCCTGCGTACTTGAGAATATTTGTGTGCATCAGGTCGTTCGATCGATGACGCGCACGAATTCGGCGGGCGAGATCCGGTGGGCCGCTCCGGTCGGGCAGGCTGCGACACAAGCCGGCCCGCCGCTGATGCCCTTGCAGGCGTCGCACTTGACCGCCTTCCGTCCTTTGCTCACGGCGGCCGCAGAGGGTTCGAATCCGGCCTGCTCGCCAGGCCCGGGTCCTGAACCGAGCAGGAGCCATGCAAGCAATCCCGGTTTCGCCGGTGCTTCGTACTCCATGCGAATCACCCCGTAAGGGCAGTTCGCCTGGCAGTTGCCGCACCCGATGCAGGTGTCGTCAATGATGACCTCGCCGGTGGACAATCGGTGGATTGCGTTGGGCGGGCAATCCTTCATGCAGTGAGGCTGCTGGCAATGACGGCAGGCCGTAGGCAGGTGCACGTGCGCGAGGGTCGGGCCGGCCGCCCGATCGAGGCGGGAAATCCCGCCATGCGTTTCCGCGCATGCTTTCTCGCAATTGTCGCAACCGATACAAAGGTGGTCGTCGATGACCAGCGCGTTCGTTGCCTCGCCCATGCCGTTCGCCAGCAGGAAGTCCATGAGATGGCCGGACTCCGGGCGCACCTCCCACATGGCATTTGTCACCAGCCGCGATGCCGTTCGGGACCGCAGCACCTCCAGCTGCTCCGTGTCCCTGGCCATCAGGCTGGCGAGCACGTTGCAGGCCACCTCGAGGGTCTCGGTGAAGACCGATGCCACGGCCGTGTCCTGGCGCTTTTTCTCCCCGAAGATCGCCATTTCTCCGGCGAGATCGCCGGCGCGAAGTTCGGCAACCAGGGATCGCGCGCCCGTACCTTGTCGGTAAAGCGCCACGGTCCCATTGCGGACCACGTGCACGGAGTCGCTCGTGTCGCCCGCCTTCCAGATCTCCGCGCCGGTCTTGAACGACTTCTGTCGCACCTGATCGGCGTACGGCCGGAGCTCCTCGATGGTCGAGGTCGGCGCGAAGTGCCGTTGCAGTTCGCGCACGATGAATATCCAGTCAATACCCTGGCGTACGACTTCATTCGAGGCCATCAGCTTGAGGATCGTGCGGCGCGGAGTTTCGATCAGCACGCAATTGCGGCCGACTCGCGCAGTCTCGAGTCTCGGCTGTCCGGAAATCAGGCTCATCTCGCCGAAGAAGTCGCCCTGCCGCAGGATACGGCGACCACCCGGGAGCGACTTCGATTCCAGGATAACCTCGCCATCCACCACGGTGAAAAACGAAACGCCGTAGTCGTTCTCCTCGTAGACGACGTCGCCTTCCGCAACAATTTGCGTCACCCGCGCCGGCTGTTGGTCGTCTTTGCGATTTGAGTCGAACTCGCGACGTAGCGTCTCAATCTCGCGGATCGCTTCGCCGGCGGATTCTTGATCCGCGTAACATGCGTAAACCCGACTCTCGATGACAAGTTCGCGAAACGCGAGCGTGTTCAACTGGCGGAACATCGGGATCCGCCGCATGAAAAGTTTAAGGATTGCATCGACTTCGGATTCATAGGGCAGGCCGCGGAACTGGCTCGCGAGTAATTCGTAATCTACCGGGCGAATCAAGTTGCCACGAATGAACTCGACGACGTCGTATCCCTGGTTCATCGCCTGCTTGATGAGCGGGAAGCCTGCAAGCGAACCGATGACATACATGCCCGGCACATTGCTCTCGTACTGCTCGCTCAACTCGGGCAGGGCAGTCGCAGCCGCATGCGGTAGCTTGATGCCGCAAGCTTCGAGGAACGCGCGTGGCGGGTCGGCACCGAGGCGGGCGATGATCCGGTTGGCCTGGACCGACTTGAAGCCTTCGGGCGTGCGCAACACGACGTCCAGGCGCTCATCGACGCCGCGATCGCCGATGCGCTCTACGGACGTGTTGTAGTAGCAGTCGAGCGCCGTCCGAGGGTCGCTGATCGCGCTGAGGATGAGGCGTTGGTTGCCGTCCTTGATACGGCTGAACTCGCCCTTGCGGTTCAGGATCAAGACGCGGTTCTTGCGCGTGAGGGCCAGTGCGTTTTCCACCGCTGCATCACCGGCACCCACGACGACGATCACCTCATCGGCATACTCGTCCGGGTCGTCGAGCTGATACTGCACCGTGACGGCCGATTCGCCTGGAGCGCCGAGCTTTCTGGGATTGCCTGCCACGCCGATCGCCAGGACGACGTGCCGCGCTTCCACGGGCGGACCATTGGCAATCTCAAGTTCATAGGAACCTTTCTGCCCGACTATCCGGCGGACCTCACTCGACAGCCTGATATGGACGTCGAGTGATTGCAGCGAACCGTTCCATGCGCCGAGGACTTGCTCGCGCTTGCCGGCATCGAAGGAGAAGTCGCTGCGGATCCCGAGGTACGCGGGCTCCGCCATGACGTGCTTGCCCTTCTGGTAGCGATAGATGGTCTTCGAAGGCTGAGCGAAGGCCTCGAGCAATACGTAACTGGGTTGCCGACGGCCCGCCTCACGATCGAGCGTCGCAGCCCGTCCTGCAGCAGACAACCCCGCCGGTCCGGACCCGACAATCGCGATCTCAAACGCGTCGCCCATGGGCTCCCCTGTCGCGACAAGATCGGGCGCGAGCACCGTACACTTTGCGCTGGCTTTCTTTGGTTCTTGCTCTCCGTGGCCGCAATATTCGCCGTACCACTTGGCTTGTCAAGGCGGCGGTACGGCGCGCCACAAGGTGTCACTCGTTGCGCAGGGGACGAGAAAGCCGAAAACCAGCCAATCGACCATCATTGCTTGACACTCTGTATTGCCGGGGACTAGCGTGCGGTGAGATAGGCTCGCTCTCTGGCGTAGTGAGTAAACGAGCTGCACCAGATCAGGAGCCTATTACAGGGCAGGTCAAGGGGATGAAGACACCGCTTCGCTACGAGCGGCGCTCGTCTGGATTTTGGGCATGTGCGCCGCGCATTGCGCCCGCAACATCAATTGTTGCGGCCAGTGTCGTGTTTTGTACACCGGCTTATGCTGATCTGGACGACTTGCTATTTAAGAATCCGATCGAGCGGGCAGCAGCAAGCGCCAACCAGGCCACCTATGACATGTTGACGGGTGGCGCGACGCCCACGTGCCTACCGGACGCCACTTCGCCAACCGGTTCATGCACTGGGCTCGTCTTCCAAACCTTCGAGAACTTGCGCGAGTTGGTGGAAACGGCAAATGGGCTAACCCCCGGCAATCAGGGCAGTACGCGTTACAGTCTTTTCCTGGACCAGGAAAATCTGGGCTTCGCACTGCGCTGGACGGCGGCCGAAGAGTTGGCGGCGCAAGGGAGTTCGGCAACCCAGTTTTCGAACAATCAGCTCAACAGTCTCGCCAGCAGAATTTCCGCGCTTAGATTTGGCGCGCGCGGAGCTTCGGGCGCCGGTGCCAGTGCGGATTCAGAAGGCATCGCCAGCCGCTGGGGAATATTTGTCGACGGTTCGTACGGATTCGGGCGCAAAGACGACACCTCGGATCCATATCAAGAGTCCGGCACTAATGGCAGCGAGGATGCGTTCGATTACGACGGCCAGGAGATCACGTTCGGCGTCGACTATCGGCTGAGCGATGCGGTCGTGGTCGGAGGGCTGGCCGGCTATACGGAGCGCACGATCGATTTCGATTCGACGGAGAGTATTGTCGATGGTGGCATCGATGTGCAGGGTGAGAGTCTCATTCTGTTCGGCATGTGGGAGAGCGATCGCTTTTACTTGTCAGGTTCGCTCGGTGGGCAGTGGCTGCAATACGACCTGACTCGGCGCATCACGTATCCGTCCCTAAACCCCCTTGTCGCATCCGCCGATGTCACGAAAGTCAGTGCCACGGACAGCACTGCCATCACCGGAACATTTGGTGCCGGGTTCACTCACAACGTGCGCGCATTCAGCTTCGAACTCTATCTGAACGGCGACTACCAGGACATCAAGATCGATGGTTTCAATGAAACTGGCACGGAGGGATTCGAACTCGATTACGGCGATCAGGATATCAAGAGTTTCGACCTAGCCGCCGGCATTCAATTGCACTACGCACTTATTACCCGACTTGGCGTGATTGTCCCGTTTCTGCGCGGTGAGTTTCACCGAGAGCTTGAAAACGACGAGCGCAATATCTCTGCGGTGTACGCAGCGCTGCCAACAGGAAGCGTAATTAGCAAGGAAAATTTCAATCTCGCTACCGAGCAGCCGGATGAGGAATACCAGCTTGCCGCCGCGGGATTCTCGGTCGTGCTCCCTCGAGGATTGCAGGGCTTTCTGCAATACCAGCAGATATTCGGGCTTGATGGGATCGACGACGAGGTCATCGCCGGAGGATTCCGCTTTGAGTTCTGACAGCTTGTTCTGGATGAGGTCGGCCGCCGCGAGCGCGCTATCCGGACTGTTCGCGGCGTGCGGTGGCCTGAGCGACGCAGGCCAGCAAGAAAGCGCTTCACCGACCGCCGTGGCTCACGTTGTTGGGTACGCCGGGCCTGATTCAGATGGCAATGTCACGATCGACGTGCGTGCGCAATCGGAGCTGGCGCTCACAGGCAAGGAGAGTATTGACGCGGACAAGCCAATCATCAGGTTCCTGTGGACCCCGGATGAGGATGCGAAAGAGAAAGGCGCAAAGCTCACCGTTCGAAACAGCACGACTGTCGCGGTGTCCGTACCGCAGGTTTCCGCTGTGACGGAGATGCAGTTCACGCTCACCGTCGAGGATTCTGACGGCGATACAGACACGGCAACCGTCACGCTCACAGTTCACCCGGTTCTCGATTCGGATCAGTTCCTTCAGGATGTGCGAGGCCACATCGCGAAGCTCAGGGTCGTGGCGGCGACGAATCACCCAATTGCTGAATCAGCATCGCCCGCGACATTTCAGGTTCAATTGCGCGCCCAGGTCGCCTATACCACTCGATCGCGGGAAGCGAATGACGAATGCGGCGAGCCCGACGATCGCGGGTCCGTCGAATACGATGTGGGGCAGCCGGTGTCCGGCACTTGGCTGCGAAACGTGGACGCGACAGTCAGTGGTGCGGATGATTTTCGGAATCCGCTGTTTCAGTTCGCGATTCCCGGCGTAGACCTCGATGCGATCACCCGCCAATTCCAAGACGATCTACCCGAGTCGGCTGCGAGCCTTGCTGATCCCGCATGTGTTGATGATGCAAAGCTCGCACTCAGTGTCGTGCTGTCACCCTTCCCGGACACGGGGCAGTTCCCGACCATGTATGCGGGGCTGTTTGCGCCGGATGTGCTGGATGCTAATGGAAATCCGGTGAATGAAGACAACGGTGGGACTGGTGCACCGGTGGTGCTGACGTTCACCGCGGAGCAGGTCAGTCAACTCCGCATTATTGGTGGCCGGGTTGGCGATGAGGGCGGCGGCCTCGAAAATGAGGAAACTGCGCAGTCTTACTACCAAGAGATCGATCCAAGTGGAAGCAAGTCGACACTGCAACATTGGCTGGTGGCAAACTGCTTCGATCCGGCGGCCGCCAACTACGGCGCCGATGCGCACGCCGTATATGTGAACAATTTCGATCTTGGCTTTGGGCGCGACATGTATTTCAGGAGTGACCCGGATGGATGCACCAGTCCTGGGGACGTCGCATCCGTGGTTATCAATTATCCGACACTCGAAGCCGCAGCGAAGAAGATTGACCCTGTCATTGCTGTGGCGATGGAATACAAGCCGAATGTCGATCCCACAATGCCGGGCCTCGTGACGTTTTATGCCTTTGCGCCTGATCTACGTACGGGCGATTTTCGGCGGGTCAGGAGTGTAAATTTCGACGGTCGTGGCGAAAAATTCTTGCCGGGCGCATGCACTGCCTGTCACGGTGGCCATCTGATTCAACCAGATCCTGATCCCGAAAGTTGGATCGGGCTGTATGCCAACACGGACGGAAATGTCGATGCGACATTTATGCCCTTTGATCTCGAGTCGTTTCTTTACTCCGATGGAGATGACGAAGAAACCGATGCCACGTTTCCAACAGACGATAGCAACGCGGACCTCCGAGCAGATCTCACTCGTAGCCGGCAAGAGGCGGAATTCAGGAAGCTGAATTTCGCAGTTTATTCAACATACGGTGGAAGCGAAGATGGAGCTGTGTGCTTTGTCGGCTATGAAGAGCCTTGCGAGCTTATAGACCTTTGGTATGACCTCGCCGATCCCCTTTCACCTTTTGAGAATAACAAGATCCCACCCGACTGGCAGGGAGTTGGCGGGGCGGATTCACCCGAAGCCGTGCTCTATCGGGATGTCTTCAGGCATCACTGCCGCGCGTGTCACACGCAGCAAGTGGGAGGTTTTTTTCAATTCGGGACGTACGACGAGTTCATTTCCCTATCGCGCCGCAGTGCCATCAAGTCGCTGCTATTTGATATTGGCGGTATGCCTGGCGCACGCCTGACGATGGATCGTTTTTGGCAACCTGGCCTGGCGGGAGAACCGTCTGCAGGACAACAGCTTATCGCTTACAACCCGGACGGGACCATGTCGCCGCCATTTGAAGGGACACCACCAGGAGATGCGGTTGCCTGTTTCACGCCTTTCTCGAAAAAACCGCGCGTAATTGCGATCGGCGTGCAGGAGACTTTTTCATCCAAGTGCAGCAATTTTGCTAGCTCCATTTCGTGGCAACTCACAATAGACGATGTTATTTCAGAAGCGCTTTCTGCCGATCAAAACATTCGCACGGCCTTCACACCCGAGACTCCGGGCAATTATAAATTGACGCTCACCGTGACCGGCCCAACCGGTGGACCTGCAACGCTAACGCAAGAAATGGTGGTGCCCTAACTCTGTATCGAATTCGATTGATCGGATTTTGTTTTTCGATTTGAATGTGCTCACTCCTGGCGCTCGTTCTGATTCAACGCATAGTCGTGACGACATCTGGCGTTCTGACTCCGAGTGAGTGTGCCGTCAGAGCACACTAGATGAGTATGGCCAACACAACGCGCGGCTGTCTGGTGCCTATCCCAAGCGACGCTTTTTGGGCGGCCGGGTCGGGCGACGGCCGTTTCGCCAGGTGGGAACTGCGAAGCGATCCGATGACAATCGGGCGCTCGAGCGAATGCGACATCGAGATTCGCGATCCCAGTGTTTCGCGCCGCCACGTGAATTTGGCATGGAGTGGCGGCAGGCTGTTTGTCAGGAACCTGAGTAGCACGAACCCGACTCTCGTAAATGGCGTGCCGGTACCCGATGGCGAACCCGTGGAAATTGTATCCACGGACAAGTTGCAAGTTGGCGAAGCTTGCTTCGAAATCTTGCTCTGGAACACGGACAGCAACGCCAGGACCAAGCCACATGCGCCGCTACGTTCCCTGGTAGTTGTGCTCGCCGCCGATGTCGTTGGCTACACGGCGCTGTGCAAGCGCGATGAAACCGGAACACTTGGACGTTTCCAACAATGCCTCAAGATCTTTCGCCAGCAGGCACAGCGCAATCGCGGCCGCGTCCTCGATACTGGAGAGAAGGGCGACTGTGTTTACAGTCTCTACTACAGTGTCGTCCTCGCGCTCTCGGCCTCGGTCGCGATTCGCGACGAGATCAGCGAGCTAAATCGTCGCTTGCAACCTGACGATCGGATTGCCTTCCGCTTCGGAATGCATTGCGGCGACGTAGTTTTTGAGGGCCAAGGGATTCGCGGCGACGCCATCAACACAGCGGC
Source organism: uncultured Steroidobacteraceae bacterium (assembly GCA_964473595.1). Classification (GTDB taxonomy): domain Bacteria; phylum Pseudomonadota; class Gammaproteobacteria; order Steroidobacterales; family Steroidobacteraceae; genus SCUD01. The sequence goes on from CAYYQQ010000011.1 coordinate 32,490, forward strand.
ACACTTGCAGACGGAAGCCGAGCCAGGTCAGATCATTGTCTCGGCACGCATTCAGCAGGAACTTGTCGCGCACAGCGGATTCAAGTTCGAGGCCTTCCAGCCGACTAATCCTAAGAATGCGGGTGAAACCGTCGCTTACCGACTCGTTGAACGGAATTAACGGTCACAGCGTGATGCATGGGATCATCAACATGAGACCGTCATTGATTGGAACTGGAGGCCGTTATGCTCCTGTGCAGGTGGCACACTCCAACGTGTAGACACAGGATCGCGATGAGATTTCACAGTGCAGTTTGGCTATCCGCGAAGTGTCCCCGCACTTTGGACAGGCTGCAACGGCGTCTGTCAGCACCCTTCCGGCAGGAACCGATTCGCCGGTAACGATTTCCAGGCTAGCGCCGCAAGAAGTGCAATTCGCGCTGTAGAGACACGCGCCGTAACTCAGGTCACAGCGCAAAGTGAAATCCAGCTTCGGATTGCCGCACTCCGGACAAGGTGTCTTGCGCGCGAGCGTCGTCAGATCGCCAATTCGGTCCATTATTGTGTCCTAATCTCGGTCAGCATAACCCATGAAACAGTTGCGCTATTCTGCGCCAAAAGGCCCGTTCCGACACGCCGAAGACGTCGATCCATCATCGCTCGACGGACCGTCATGACTCCAGCACGGGCGGAAGTTTCAAGCCTATGCGTTAGACGCGACGCGGAAAAGACGCTAGGTACCCGGGGACGCCTTGGAAAAGGACGTTCAAAGGGCCCTTTCCGTTGCAAGGCAGGCACGGCCCGGATGCCATGAGCGCGCGGGAGGCGGTCGGGAGCCTGCGTGTGACGATGTGGGTGACGGGAATGCTGGTAGCCGCTGCGCAAGGGGTTGCGCGAGCGATAGCAGGGGCGGGTGCTCTGCGCCGACGGCAGTTTGGGCGTAGGCCATGTGAGAGCAGGTCACTGCCAGGATCCAATCAAAGCCCCCGACGGAAACGTCGGGTGCTTTTTCTTTGTACGTCAGTTAGACGAGCCTGACCTCGACACCACAGGCGCGGATAGCCTTGATGCATTGCGCATCGGCATTGCGATCCGTGATCAGCAGGTCAACCTGCTCCACCGGCGCAATCACGGACAGGTTGCGACGCAGGAGTTTCGACGAGTCGGTTACCGCGACGACCTTGCGCGCAATCCGGATCATCTGGGCATTGAGCTGCGCTTCCAGGACGTGCGGCGTCATGAGTCCAACCTCGGGATCGAGACTGTCAACGCCCAGGAACAGAATATCCGCCTGCAATTCGCGTATGGCATGTTCGGCCAGCGGCCCGGAGAGTGACCAGGACCTGCGGCGCAGCACTCCGCCGGGGATCACGAGGTTCACGAATGTCGCGCTTGCGAGCAGCACGGCGACGTTCAGTGCGTTCGTGATCACGTTGATGGACTGGAGCTTCAGGCCGCGCATCTGTTTCGCAATCTCGGCGGTCGTCGTGCCGGAATCGAGAATGATGGTTTCACCATCGCGGATGAGCTCGATGGCCGCCGCCGCGATCCGGACTTTTTCCGCGCGATGCAGGCCCTGCTTGAAGTCGATCGGCAACTCGTCGTTGTCGCGTCTCGGCAAGGCACCACCGTGGACGCGGACGAGGGCGCCGATCTCATCAAGCGCGGCCAGATCGCTCCTGATCGTGACCGCCGAGACCGCAAATTGCCGCGTCAGCTCTGCCACTGTCACCTGCGCGCGTTCCTCTAGCAGTGCGCGAATCCGGCGCCGTCGATCCTCGAGGGCCAGCTCTCGATTGCCGCGTTCTTCAGAGTTTGGAGGAATCATCCCGGCTCGGGTGGCTGCCAAAACGAAAGTAAGTGAAAGTTACTTGTTCTTTCTAATTAGGTCAACTAGCATCGCCAGATCTAGCCAGCCAGGGGATGGGTGCCGCGATGAACCAAAAAGAGATCGTCGTTACCGGTCGCCGCGTGTTGATCGCCGGCATCAGCCTCGTCCTGGGCGCCGCCGCCAACGCCGCTGAAGATCAGGCAGGCAGCACACAGCAATCTGCGAATCCGGCCGAGCTCGAGGCCGTCATCGTCACCGGCACCCGTGCCGCGCTGGTCGAATCGCGCGACCTCAAGCGCAACGCCGGCATCGTGCAGGACTCGATCGTCGCCGAAGACCTGGGCCGGTTTCCCGACGCCAACGTCGCCGACTCGCTCTCGCACATCCCGGGCATCACCATCTCGCGCACGCGCGGTGGCGAAGGGCAGTACGTGAACGTGCGCGGCCTCGGCCCCGAGTACAGCATCGTGACGCTCAACGGACGCATCCTCGCAACCGACGGCGACGGCCGCGAGTTCGCATTCGACGTGCTGCCGTCGGAGGTCATATCCGGTGCGGACGTCTATAAGTCGGCGGAAGCCAGCCAGATCGAGGGAAGCATCGGCGGCACGATCAACCTGAGCTCGGCGAAGCCGCTCGACCAGCCGGGCCGGCACCTGCACTTTTCCGTCGATGGCGACTACAACGACCTGTCGGAAGAGAACGGCTACAAGCTGAGTGGCGTGTACAGCGACACCTTTCACGACGAGCGCATGGGGCTCCTGCTGACCGCCACCTATCAGGACGTCACGGACCGTTCAGATGCGGTGCACGAGTTTGGCATCAACCCGGATTCGCCGGGTAAGTTCGACGCCAACGAGGACGGCACCATCTCTGCGGATGAAAGGCATCTGCTCGGGCTCTGCTGCACGAGTTTTGGCGCGCGCATCCAGAAAAAACAGCGCACCGGCGTCACGGGCATGTGGCAGTGGCAGGTCAACGACTCCTTTGAAATGAGTGTCGATGCGCTCTTTACGAGGCTCGATGCGCCGACGGTCGGCTATCACGAGTCCTACTACGTCGAGGATTCGATACTCCCGTCGGGCAAACACCGCTGGACTGATGTCAGCATCGTCGACCACTGGGTCACGGGCATGACGGTCGCCCAACTCGTTCCCGAGATTTCGACCATCACCGAATACCGCGTCGTTGACACGACACAATTCGGCTGGAATGGGCAATGGCAGGTCAATGATCGCCTCAGCTTCGCACTCGACGCGTACCAGTCCGAATCGACCCGGGATTCCGGCGGCAAGGACACCTGGGTCGTCTCGGGCATCGCCGGCGATCACACCGCCCGCGTTGACATGAACTCCAACGCACTGCCTGACATCAGCGTGACACTCGAGGACGGCCGCGATCTCGCCACCGCCCTCGCCGCCGGCGAATTGGGCGACGCGGACTACGGGCTGCATTACATCGGTCTCTCGGGCACTGATGTGAATGACAAGGTGACCGGATTCACGCTCGGCGGCACCTGGGAGATGGACGCAGGCAGTTTCAAGGCGCTCAATTTCGGCGCGGCGCGCACCGAACGCAACAAGGTGCGCAACACGGTCGAGAACGACACGAACGGTGGCTCCTGCCAGTACTGCAACCTGTATGGCGTCACATTTGAGAGCCTGGACGCAAACGTGGTTCGCACGGTGTCGCTGCCGAACTTCATGCGCAACGCCGGCGGCAACTATCCAACGACCATCGTGTCATTCGACATACCTGCATACCTTGAGGCGCTGCAGGCGCTCGATGGTGAACCGATCCTGGACGAGAACGGTGAACTGCAATACGACGAAAACGACGAACTGATCGTGTACGACGTCTCCGCGACGGCGGCGGAATTCAACCCGGTCCAGTCGTATGACGTGCAGGAAGACACCACCGCCCTGTACCTGGAGGCGAAATTCAGCGCGGACACCTGGTTCGCGAACGCCGGCATACGCTGGGTCGACACTGATACGACCGCGCGCACGGCAATCGACAGCATCGTGTACGTCGATGATCCGACGCCGGGGGTTCCGACCTCGAGCCCGGATGTCACCTATAGCCCGGCCGTTCCGCTCACGCAGAAGGGCAGCTACAACAAACTGCTGCCGTCCATCAATGTCGGTTACTGGCTGAAGCCCGACCTGCTGCTGCGTGCCGCCGTTGCGCGCGTCATGGCCCGGCCGTCCTTGAATCAACTGGCTCCGACGACCTATAACGGCACGCTCGACCGGACCTTCGCGGTGGACTACGAAGGCAACGCCGATCTGAAACCCGTGGTGGCCGACCAGGCCGACCTGTCACTCGAATGGTATTTCGACGAGAAATCGGTGTTGAATGGCGCCATCTTCTGGAAGAACATCGAGGACTTCATCACCTATGAACTGCAGGAAAACGTCGACATCGGCGTGATCGGCAATATCGGCGGTGCAGGGGACGCGCCGATCCTCTACGACATCACCCGGCCGATCAATGGCGACAAGGCCGAGGTGCTCGGCGCGGAATTCGGCGCGCAGCATTTCTTCCAGAACGGCTTCGGCTTCCGGGTGAGCTACACCTATACCGATACCAAGGCCTATATCGACGGCGTCAACGTGGGTCAGCTCGAAGGCGTTTCCAAGTCCGCGTTCTCGGCTGCCCTGATGTACGAGGACGATCGATGGGACGCGCAGGTGGCGGTCGATTACAGCGGTAAATACACGGAGGTAACCGATGCGGCGGAGTGCGCATGCGCGTCTGGTGGACTGTCCCAGATCGGCGATCCGATCACGTGGGTCACCGCGTCCGTCGCCTACAAGGTGACCGATGGGCTGACCGTGTCGCTCGAGGGCCGCAATCTCGCCGACGCCTACTACTCCGCGAACCTCGGGCGCGATGACATTCTCGCGGGCTTCGAGACCTGGGGCCGAACCGTTATCCTCGGCGTCAACGCCAGATTCTAGCCAGCAGGACGTTTCGTCATGAAGGCGCACGCGATTAGCAGCCCGCGGACATGAGTGCGTGGCTCCTTCATGCTTTGATCACGATGCTGCTGTGGGGCGTCTGGGGTGCGTTCGCGGGCCTGCCCGGCGAACACGGGGTGCCGGAGACGCTGAACTACGTCGTCTGGTCGCTCACGATGATTCCGCCTGCGATCCTCGTATGGCGCTGGAGCGGTCAACCGCTCAAGCACGATGGCCGTTCCGTTGCGCTCGGTCTCGCCATCGGTTTGCTCGGCGCCGGCGGTCAGCTGCTCCTGTTTCATGCGGTCCGCATCGGTCCGCCGTACCTGATCTTTCCGATAATTTCACTGTCCCCCGCGCTCACGATCGCGCTCTCGTTCACTCTTCTGAAAGAGCGCACCGGCAAGCTGGGTCTCGCCGGCATCGGTCTCGCGCTGTTGTCCCTGCCGCTCTTCGACTATCGCGCGGACGGTGAGCTCGCAGGCTACGGCCTCTGGTTCGTGCTGGCGCTCGCCGTGCTCGCAGCCTGGGGCGTGCAGGCGTATTTCATCAAGCTCGCGAACGCGACCATGGATGCGGCCAGCATCTTCTTCTACATGACGTTGAGCGGGCTGCTATTCGTGCCGGTCGCGCTCGCGATGACCGATTTCACGCAGCCGATCAACTACGGGATCGACGGACCGGGTCTGGCCGCCGTGATCCAGGTGCTGAACTCCATCGGTGCACTGACGCTGGTGTTCGCGTTCCGCTACGGCAAGGCCATCATCGTCTCGCCGCTCGTCAACGCTGGCGCGCCGCTCCTGACAGCAATCATCTCGCTGGCGCTTGCCGGCCTGATGCCGGGACCGTTCAAGCTGGCAGGCATTGCGCTCGCGTTGCTCGCCGCGCTGATGCTCGCGCTGCAGCCGGAAGAACCGGCATGAAGCCGCTGGTCGAACTCATCGGCCGGCACAAGCGTGGGCAGCCGGTGGGAGTCTATTCACTTTGTTCGGCGCACCCGCGGGTCATCGAAGCGGCGATGCAGGAGGCGAATCTTGGCGCCTCGCGGCTCCTGATCGAAGCGACCTGCAACCAGGTGAATCAGTTTGGCGGGTACACGGGAATGACGCCTGTCGCATTCCGGAAGTTCGTGCATGAGATCGCGGATCGCGTTGCATTTCCGCGCGACCGCCTGTGGCTCGGCGGCGATCACCTGGGGCCCAACGTCTGGCAGCAGGAGTCCGCCGCCGTTGCAATGGCGCGCTCCGATGAGCTCGTCGATCAGTACGTGGCGGCCGGGTTTCGCAAGATTCATCTCGATTGCTCGATGGCCTGCGCCGGCGATCCATCGCCGCTGCCGGGACTGGTTGTCGCGACGCGAGCCGCGCAACTTTGCGCGGTGGCGGAACGCGCGTGGCAACAACACGGTGGCGAGCCTCCGGTCTATGTGATCGGCACCGAAGTGCCGACTCCAGGAGGCGCCGCCGAGAGTCTGGAGCAGCTCGCGGTGACAACGCCGGAGTCCGTCGAGGCCACGATCGCGGTGCATCGACGAGCCTTCACTGAGGCGGGTCTTGCGGCGGTCTGGCCGCGAATCATTGCACTCGTCGTGCAACCGGGTGTCGAGTTTGATAATGACAGTGTCGTCGACTACCGGCCCGGGAGGGCGCGGCAATTGAGCGAATTCATCGCGCGCGATCCGCAATTGGTCTTCGAGGCACATTCGACGGATTACCAGACGCCGGAGAACCTGCAGGCTCTCGTGCGCGATCACTTCGCCATCCTGAAAGTGGGACCGGCCGCGACATTCGCGCTGCGCGAGACGCTGTGGGCGCTGGATGCGATCGAAAGGGAACTGCCCGGCGTGGCATGCCGCGCGGATCTGCGCGAAGTGGTGTTACGGACGATGCGCGCGGATCCCCAGCATTGGCGCGGCCACTACCGGGACTCCGCCAACGAATCCCTCGATCTGGCGTACAGCCTGAGCGACCGGATTCGCTACTACTGGCCGCACCCCGATGTTCAACGGGCGTGCACTGCGCTGCTCGGCAACCTGCGAAATCGACCGCTGCCACTGACGCTGTTGAGCCAGTATCTGCCGCGGCAGTACGCGGCCGTCCGCGCCGGACAACTTGATCCCGCGGTCGACGCGTTGCTGGGGGATGGCATCGCGTCAGCACTGCGTCCCTACATCCGGGCGTGCGGCACATGACCGGGGCCACACCATCGGCAACCGAACGCGAAATCGCCCAGCAACCGGAGGTCTGGCCGCGGATTGCCGCACTCGTCTCCCGCGAGCAGGCCAGGCTCGATGGATTTCTCGCACCGCTGCTCGGAAACCCTGAGCTTCGCATCGTGTTGAGTGGCGCCGGGACCTCCGCTTTCATCGGTGCATGCCTTGCTCCGGCGCTGTTCCGGCACCTGCAGCGACGCGTCGAGACGGTAGCCACAACCGATCTGGTCTCGGGTCCCCAACTGCATCTGCAGCGCAGCATTCCCACGTTGCTGGTGTCGTTCGCGCGCTCCGGCAACAGCCCGGAGAGCGTCGCGGCCATCGACCTCGCCGAGCGGCTGCTCGTGAACCCGAATCACCTCATCATCACCTGCAATCCAGACGGCGCGCTCGCTAGGAGGGCGCCGACTTTGCGAAGCGCTTTGACGCTGTTGCTACCGGATGAAACGAATGACAGGGGTTTTGCGATGACGTCGAGCTTCAGCTCGATGCTGCTGACCGCGGCGCTCGCATTCGGCGTCTTCGCGCCGGATGTCGTGCCGCGTCTCGCCAGAGCCGCTTCCGCTGTGATGCCCGCGGCACATGCATTGGCGCGGCGGCTCGCCACGCGGCGTTTCGAGCGCGTCGTATTCCTTGGCAGCAACGAACTGCGGGGGCTTGCCGCGGAGGCGGCGCTCAAGTTGCTCGAACTCACCGACGGCCGGACGGTTGCGATGTCGGAGTCGGTGCTCGGGTTTCGCCATGGCCCCAAGACGGTTGTCAACGATCGCACGTTGATCGTCCTGTTGCTTTCGAACGATGCGTATACGCGAGCCTACGATTGCGATTTGCTTGCCGAATTGCACCGCGACGCCCGCGCTGGCGCGATCATCACGCTGGGCGTACGCGGCGAGGACCTGGGCGGCATCGAGCGACTCGAATTCCCGAGCCTGGATGATGCATGCGACCTGGAGGTCGCCCTGCTCGACGTGGTGTTTGCGCAGATACTGGCGCTGCGACAATCGCTGGAGTTCGGCCTCACTCCTGATCGCCCGAACCTGGCCGGCGTGGTCAATCGCGTCGTGCAAGGCGTCCGTATCCATGGCTGGCCGGAGGATCGCGCGCATGTTTCTCGGTGTTGACGGCGGCGGCACCAAGACTGCGTATGCGCTGATCGACAGCCAGGGCAATCTTCGCGCTAGCCATGTGGCCGGCAGCGTGAGCCACCTGTCGGAAGGCTTCGCACGAGCGACCGGGCTGCTGGTCGAGGGCGTCGCTGCGATCCTGGCCAAGTGTGCAACGGATGCCGCGCAGCTCAGCTTCGCCTATTTCGGACTGGCCGCCTATGGCGAGGACAGTGCGACCACCGCGCAGATGGACGCCATGCCGTCGTCGCTCCTCGACACATCGAAGTATCGCTGCGGCAACGACATGATCTGCAGCTGGGCGGGGTCGCTCGCTTGCCGAGATGGCATCAGTGTCATCGCAGGAACCGGTTCGATGGCTTATGGCGAATACGCGGGCCGCACCGCACGCGCGGGCGGCTGGGGCGAACTCATCGGCGACGAGGGCTCCGCGTACTGGATTGCACGCGAGGGCATGAATCTGTTCTCGCGCATGAGCGATGGGCGCGCAGAGCGAGGCCTGCTCCACGCAGTGGTCCGCGAGCGGCTGGGATTGCAATCGGACCTCGACCTGTGCGCCCGGATCTATGGCGAGGGCGCGAACACGCGCGGTGCATTCGCGCAATTCGCGCGCCTCGTTCACGAGGCGGCGAACGCCGGCGATGTTGAGGCGCGTGCGATCTTCCTGCGGGCGGCGGATGAGTTGGTGGCGACAGTCCTCGCAGTCCGGCGTGCGCTTGCGGTGCCCGACGCGGTCGTGCTGCCGGTTTCATATTCCGGCGGCGCATTCGCGGGGTCGCCCAGGTTGGTCGAGGCGTTCACCGATGCGCTGGGCAAGATGCGCCCCGCGTACGATTGCCGGTTGCCGCTGTTTCCGCCGGTCATCGGCGCATCACTCTATGCCGCCCGCCTGGCCGGCCAGCCTTTGAACGACGAGGCGCTGGCGAAGCTGCGCCAGCAATACGCGACGGCAGGCCTGCCGCAATGAGGGCGCTGATCCACCAGTTCAAAGGCGTCCTGTTGCTGTGCCTTGCAGCCGCCGCGGTTGCGTCGGCGGGTTCACCCGCAGAGCAATACAGCGAGGAGGATTTCCGCAATGTCGACAAGATCGACGCGCACGTGCATTTGGCCGGTGAGCTGCCCGTCTTCATGGCTCGTGCCGAGACTGACGGTTTCCGTCTGCTGACGATCAACGTCAACTATGCCGACTTTCCGCCGCTCGCTAACCAACTTCGGGACGCCGTGGCGCTGCGGCGGGCATACCCCACGCGGCTTGCATTTGCCGCGACTTTCGACGCCACCGGCAGCGACCGACCGGAATGGCTACCGCGAATCCAGCAACAGCTCGATGACGCACTTGCGCAGGGCGCAGTCGGCGTCAAGGTCTGGAAGGACATCGGGATGCAGCTACGCGATGCCGATGGCCGCGCGGTCATGATTGACGACGAAAGATTCACGCCGGTATTCCGCTCACTCGTCGAGCGCGGCGTGGTCGTGCTCGGGCACCAGGGCGAACCGCGGAACGCCTGGCTGCCGCTCGAACAGATGACCGTCCGCGGAGATCGGGATTATTTCGCGGAGCATCCGCAGTACCACATGTTCCAGCACCCGGAATGGCCGAGTTACGAGGAGCAACTCGCCGCGCGCGACCGGCTGCTCGATCGTTATCCGCAGATGCGATTCGTCGGCGTGCATCTTGCGTCGCTCGAATGGGATGTCGGGCGCATCGCGGCTTTTCTCACTCGCTATCCGGCCGCGTCCGTCGACCTCGCCGCGCGCCTCGTGCACCTGCAGCGCCAGGCAGTCGACGACCGCGAGAAAGTGCGTGCGTTCTTGATCAGCTTTCAGGATCGCATCCTCTATGGCACAGACCTCACGCGAGGTCGCGACCAGGGCGATGCCGAGCTCGCCGACGAAGCTCACGAGGCCTGGCTCGCGGACTGGCAATTCCTGACCGGCGATGCGCCGATGCATTCCGACGAATTCGACGGGTCGTATCGGGGCCTCGCGCTGCCGCGAACCGTGATCGACAAGATCTATCGGGACAATGCGCGCAGGCTGTTTCCTCATGCCTGGGCGCCGACACCCGAGGCTCGCGGCGCCAGCGGCGCGAATCAAGAAAGGTGAAGGATTGCCCGGCGCGTCAGCTCACGTCGGAGGCTTTTTCTTTTCTGCGCTCACCAGAATGTGCTGGCCGCCAGCACCGCGAAGAAGCTGTAAAATGCGGCCATCGCAATCAGCATGATCCGGCGCCAAATCGGTGGCCGCAATTCCGCCGGCAGCAGCCGCGTGTTGATGTAGAGCAGGTGCAGTGACGCGATGATGAAGACGGTGCCCGCGACATTGGCACCGATCTGCAGCAGCACGATCGGTGCCGCCAGTGCGAGCGCAATCACGCCCCACAGCACGATGACGCCGAGCACCGAGTAATACACCGCCCGCACATCGCCGCCACGCCAGCGACGCACGCGGACGCTGCCACTCCACAGGATGTCGGTGACCGCGCGCGTCATGCCCTCAAGGATGTCTAGCTGAGTCTTGAACAGCAGCCACGCGCCGAGAATGGCGATTGTCCCGGCGAGCAATGGTCCCGCGCGCTGACCAACGCCCTCCGCGAGCGCCGCGCTGATGCCGGGACCGCGGATGTCGGTGCCGTGGGGGAGAAAGGTGACGTATAGCAAGGCCGGCAATGCCATGCCGAGAATCGCGCCGGTGAAGAACACACCCCACTGGTCGACCCTGACGACGCGCCACCAGCCGCGCCAGCGGACCATGGATTCGGCGTCGGGTGTGAACACAAAC
>CAYYQQ010000012.1:0-43006 GCA_964473595.1 uncultured Steroidobacteraceae bacterium
GCGGCGCCACGGCGATGATCGCCGTGCAACCGCAGATGGCCGTGCCCGCCGCGAGTAGCTGACGCATGATCGGGGCGACGCCGAGCACGCGGCCAAGACCCAGCGTGGTCAACAGCGCCACCGTGACGCAGGCGATGACGATGGGCACCGCGATGATGCTGACGTCTGCGAGCACCATTAACGTGAGCCGCAGGCCGATCAGCGCGATGCCGACGCGCAGCAGCTTCTGGCTCGCGAATTCGAGACCGGGTTCGGCCCAGGCGCCGACGCCGATGACATTCCGCCAGAGAATTCCGAGCACGATTGCGCAGAGCACCGCACTGACAGCGGCGCCGGAGATGAAGTACAAGCCCTTCGCGACCACGGCGAGCGCGACCGCGAAGGCGAGGCCCGGGATGACTGTACGGATAGCCTTGCCAGGTGGCACCATGGTGGCAATGATCTCAATACGAAGCGGACTTTGCGCGGCAATCCTGCTTCTCGGCACGCTGATCGGCGACGCGAGCGCCGCTGAGGCGCCCGATGCCGGCCCGCTGGTGCCGACCGAGGCGCTCTTCCTCGAGTTCCTCGACGCCGCCAATGCGGTGGACTACATCGATTCGGGCTTCGTCGCGGAATACGAGGGGCTCAACCTGGCCGCGTGGGACGCGCGTCGCCTCGAGCGCCACAAGGCGCTGATCGCGAGCATCGAGGCGCTCGACGAGCAGCATCTCGCGCCCGGCGACAAGGCCGCGCTCGCCGCGATCCGCGTGACGCTTGCGGACATCGGTGACCCCGGCCCGGCGGTCGCGAACGCGCCGTACTCACTGGCCTGCAAGGACGCCGGCGACAAGGGCCTCGACTACGAGTCCTTGAGCGAAGTGCTCACCAGTTGCTACCAGGAAATCGGCAACCAGCTGAAGTTCGAACAGGGAACGATCGATCGCGGCGGCGCGCTCGGGCTGCTGGGCGATCTCGAGGAGCCGGCGCGCCGCAAGGCGCTGTTCGACGCCTTCATTCCTCTCTGGGCCGCGCTGAACGGCAACAATGAGCCCGACAGTCCCTATCGCCGCCTGATCGAACTTGCTGCGGCGAAGGCCGCGACCAATGGTTCCGGCATCGAAGCCGCCGCACGCGCGATCGGCGTGACGGTCGCGGACGTCGAGCGCTGGCTGATCCAGATGCTCGAGGCCTGGCGGGAAGCCAATCCGCCACAGATGATCGAGCCCTGGGATTACCGCTACGCGATCGGCGAGGCGAATCGCCGCATCGCGCCCAGCTTTCCCGATACCGAGATCGTCGCCGTTGACCACCGCTTCTACCAGGATCTCGGCGTGGACCTCGCAAAGCTCGGCGTCATCTACGACATCGACGACCGCACGGGCCAGTCACCACTCGCCTACACGGATTTCGTGCGTCGTGGCCGCTATGTGAATGGCGCGTGGCAGCCGACGATTGCGCGTGTCGTCGGGCGGTACCGGTCGGGCGGGCTGTCCTCGCTGAATCAGCTCGTGCACGAGAACGGCCACGCGGTGCACATCAGCGCGATCCGAAATCGCCCGGCCTTCACCGACTGGCCCGACACGCTATTCACCGAGGCCTTTGCGGACGTTTCCTCGTGGAGCGTCTATGAGCCGGCCTGGCAGAAAAAATACCTGGGGACCGCGCTGCCTACCGCGATGTCGCTGCGCACGATGCTCGGCAGCGTGATGCTGGACGTCGCCTGGTCGCTATTCGAAATCCGGATGCTGCGCGATCCGGCATCCGACCCGAACGCGGTGTGGACTGATATCACGAGCCATTACCTGCGCATCAAGCCGCACCCGGAAGTGGCCTGGTGGGCCGTGCGTGTGCAGCTCGTTGATGCCCCGGGCTACATGGTGAATTACGGGTTGGGCGCCGTGCTCACCGCCGAGATCCGCGAGCGCACGAGCCAGGCGATCGGGCTCTTCGATGCCGGCAATCCGAAATGGTATGGCTGGCTCAGCGAGCACCTGCTGGTTTACGGCTCCGAGCGCGATACTCGAACCCTGATGCTCGACCTGCTCGGGCGCCCGCCGTCGCCCGAGGCAGTGCTAGAGCAGATTCGCCGGATCCAGTGAATCCCACACTGCCAGCAGCGTCATCACGACCACCATCGCCCAGCCGAACGTAAAAACGTGGCGCCGCACCGGCACGTAGTTCGGGACGATGTGGACGTAGGCATGCACGATGCGGCTTGTGACGAAGAGCCAGGTGGCAGCGAGCCCGATGGGCCCCACCGCATCCAGCGCCCATAGCGCAATCGAAACCACATAGAACAGCACCGGCAACTCGAACTGGTTGCGGATGTTGTTGTTGATCTTCCTGACGCCCTCGGGCCAGGCGTCGTCGTAGAGCGCGCGCCGCGCCATGTCCACCAGGCCGGTCTTCATCGCGCGGACCTTGGCGAAGACCAGAAAGACATAGACCATCAGGGTCAGGAGTACCTGGACCAGAATGGGGGCGAAGATGAGGTTGCGGTTCATGGGCGCGAATCCTTGGCGGAGTAACGCATGGCGTATTCATCCAACAATCTGCGGATCATACGTTGATATGAGGTGTTAGATCTTTTGGCATGGGTCTTGAAAAAGTCGACACTTCTCTGGCTCAAGGAAATCGTCACCTTGACGCCATCTTCTTTGAGGATAAGTTGATCCGGCGGCGGCAGGAAATCCTTAATGATCTTGATCCGGCCCAAGGGCTCATCGGTGTACCCTCTGAATCGCTTCATAAGCCCTCCTGCCTTTGCGCCAATAGCCAGCCCTGATGATGCGGATCACTTCGGAGCGGTAGGTGAATCGCACGGTCAATACTCGGTCGCCAACCTTGCCGAAACAGTAGAACCGTTCCTCTTCCAGGCTGTGGTCGAAGTCGCGTGCGATGGCGCGTTTGGAATCCAGGAACGCCAATACTGCTTCCGCGAACGCCACGCCATGTTTTCGCTGGTTCTCTTCGTCCTTGACCGGATCCCAATCGAAGACAGCCGCCATCACGGCAGGCTGGCCAGGATATGGTTACGTCGCCATACGAAAATATGGCACAAACGCCAGAAAACGAACAGGGGGAGGGCCAGCGCCTTGCGGAGGGCTATGGCAACGAATCAACCATTGGCGGTGGCCGGCACGCCTCAAGGCTGCTCCATGCGTTCACGCATGTACTGGACAAATTCGGCGCGGTCGATGACCTGGGTATTTTCAGACACCGTCTCGGCGAGCCGGCGCAGGGTATCGCTGCCACAGGCCCTGGGCGCGGACGGATCGGCTGGACCGGCGAGGCTTTGCACGAGCCTGCAGGCGAGCTCCGCGCGTTCCGCGTGCGGCAGATTGAGGGCTTCATTGCGGAGGCGTTCGACGATCCTGCTGGCCATGGCATGCACCCGGAGATTGGCTCGGCTACCAACCTAGCCCCGGTGCTGCAGCGTGGCTATTCGGGAAACTGCGGCGTCCCTACAGTTTCGGGTCTTTCTGGTGCCGGGTCGCAGGTTCGCAGTCTGGAAACTGCGAACCTGCGACCCGGCACCCAATCCGCAGTGACGAGCTCATTCAGGCCGCCACTTCGACTCTGCAGTCTGCTACTGGGTAGCCCCCTTGTGCGCCTCCATGTACGCGCGGAGCAGGGCGTTCATACGCGACTGGTAACCGGCGCCTTGCGATCGAAACCACGCGATGACGTCCGAGTCGATTCGCAGCGACAGCAGGGCCTTCTTCGGGAGCGGCTTCAGGCCGTGACGGGCCACCGCCTTCGCGAACATTTCAGGGGTCCACGGCGGTGCGTCCCGATCGCGAACAATCGTGGAGTCATCCAGGGTCCGCAGACGCGCGAAGTCAGTACGTGATCTGCGAGAAGTAGTGGCGCGCTTCATGATTCGTGGCCTTACGAATGGAGATGATTCGAATTTCCTCGCCTTGCTCCGCATGGGTAACTGAGACGACCTGGTCCCTCAGTAGCCCAAGGGTGAGAAACCGCCGCTCGCCATAGGCCTCGCAATCGTCCTCTGCTGTCAGGATCAAGCCACGGAATATCTTGTCCGCGTCGGCAAAATCGATGCCGTGCTTGCGCAGATTGATGCGCCGCTTCGCTTCGTCCCAGACGAACATTTGGATTATAGCTACATCTTGTAGCTACAGGCAATAATCCCGATCCATGCTCGAGCAGGGCCCGTAAACTTCGCCGGTAGCTGCCACGATGGTGGCGCCGCAGGCCGCTCGCCGATGGGCGATTATTGGCCGCGGTCAGCCAGAATCATCACTGATGCTAGCCTTTCCCCTGGGTCGTAAAGGGTTGCGTCCCCTTTTCCGCTCAGGCCGCGACTTCGACGTAGTCGACGCGGCTCGACGGCGGCGGAATCGGCGCGCCGTCCGCCCGTAAGCCTTCGAGATGAAACTCAATGGCTTCACGAATCAGCCTTTCGGTTTCGGCAACTGTTTCACCAGTGGCGATGCAGCCGGGAAGGTCCGGGACGTAGGCCGAATAATTGCTGCCCGCGTTTTCAATGACAATGGCGTAGCGCACGGGTGTCACCTTATTTCCTGAGCCCGGACTGTTTCAGGATACTGCTCAGAGTGCCCGGTGCCAAATCGTCACTGAGTTTTCCCGGAACGGTCACGCGACCGGGCCTGGATGAGTGTTTGAACTGCCGGTGACTGCCGCGTGTAGCGATCAGATACCAACCATCCTCTTGCAGCATTCGCAGGATCTCGGCCACCTTCATCGGTCCCAAAATAGATCGAGTGGTGTGTGGGCACTACCTGGAAAATGTCAGTGTTCAACCAATTTCATGTCTTGATCTTCTCCAGCGCCACGTTCACCGCCTCCCGATCAAACCGCCCCGGGTCGAAGCTGCCGCCGCTCCACTCCATGTAGTTCCGATGCTCCTCATGCCGGGGATCCGCGATCGCGGCGAGGAAATTGGCGTAACCGGGAGCGCCGCCGACATCTTCCGGCGGGCAGGCGTTTTCGCCGCCAAGGCAAAGCACCGCGGGATTTGTCGCCGAAGTCGTACACGTAGTCGAAGCTGCGGGACTCCCTGCCGAGCGCCTTGCTCAGGACGACGCGCCGTTCGTCCGCTTGCGCGAGCTCTTCAGCCCATTCCGGGTTCGGTTCCGCGTGGTGCCGGCCTGCCGAATACGCACGACGCTCATGCGGAAAAGCTGATCCGGAATAGTGGATCCGTCCAGTGCAATTAGCGATCCAGCGGCATGACCCGTCTGGCAGCCATGTACCCCCCGTTCGTCCGCTCGAGCGTCAGCGACACGACATCCACGGAATTAGGAGAGGAAATCGCCATCCGCGTCGGTCAGGCGGACCATCAGGGTGCCGCAGCTCGCGGCATCGCAGCCCTGGTTGGGGACCGGCGGCATGGATCCGCCGTCACTTCATAAATAGAGCGCAGGCGCGCCCAAGCGCTTGTTCCACATAAGGTAATCAGGGCATGGGACAGCACAGTTCGCTCCCGGTAGATGGCGAGTATGGGGAGAGAACGGGCGGGAGGGGGAGCGGTTGACGTCGCAGAAGTGAGACTTTGGGGGTGTCGTGACACTATGTATTTGATGGGACCGCCACAGCACAGCGAGTCCTTCGCTTTTCCGCAGATGTCGTCGATGCTCAGCGCCACATATCGATTGCTGGAACAAGAAGCCATAGTAATTCGCTCGTGCCTCTGCACGGGCCTCACGCACCTTCGCAATGCGAACCCGACAATAGCCAGTATTCCACGGCGTTCTTTCAACTCGCGATCGGTGTCGAGCGCATGGAAAAACTTGCTCTCATCCTCGGTCATATGGTGCTGAACAACCTTCGCCCACCTCGGCAGGCGGCAGTTAAGGCCTACGGGCACGATCTTGATGATCTCTTCGCTGCGGTCAAAGCTACGTCTCAAGCGCGCGACTATTGGGGCAGAATGCTGTCCGTAGCCAATGGATCGATTCTCTGCCCGCGCCATCGTCGATTGACCGTATCGCCGCCTTGGATAAGGTTTGACATGGCTCCATAAGGTTGCTGGAATCAATTCGATGCCTTCGGTTTCGCGCGGCCAGATCCCAAAGGCCAAGGCAACGGAGATGGTGAAGGCCTTGCATTCCTTTCTTGGAACCTGAAAATGACTGTGCAACAAAGTGAAGCCAAGATATTGCCGGATGAGCCGTCATCTGATGTGTCGCCGGAAGCAGATCTAGGCCAGCTTGGATTGACTGTTGCGATGAAAGAAGTGTTGACCGCCTGCAAGGAAATACAAAATTTGGCTCCGGTCGAGGTCGAAAAGCTGCCAGCAACAGTCGATCCACGGAACCAACTTAACGACCTGACGGCAAGGGAATGGATTCCTGAGACTGTCTCGGTTTGGAATCAGCGCGGACTAGGGGCAGGCCATCCCGACGCGCAGATCGAGCGCCAGCACCCGGCTCCCTTCTCGTTCACGGACGTGGGGCGTCTTGTTCGCTTCTTCACGAAGCGTGGCGAGACCGTTTTAGACCCGTTCGTCGGTGTCGGATCGACGCTCAAGGCCTGTGCCATTCACGGACGTAATGGCATCGGGATCGAACTGAACCCGACCTTTGTCGAGCTCAGCCGGACGCGGCTGACCGTGGAGGTGCGGGACATGTTTTCCTTGGCATCCGATCAGAAGGTTCTCGAAGGCGACGCCAGAAAGCTGGTGGCCAGCATCCCCACCGGGTCGGTGGACTTCGTGGTCACGAGCCCGCCCTACTGGTCAATCCTCAAGAAAGTCGATCACAAGGTTCGACAGGAGCGTATTAAAAAAGGTCTGGCGCGCCACTATGGGGATGACTCGCGCGATCTAGGGATGATTGAGGACTACCGCGAGTTCCTCAAGGTACTAGGAACCATCCTCGGCGACTGTGCTCGGACGCTCAAGGCTGGTAAGTACATGGCTGTGATCGTTAGCGACTTCCGAGAGAAGGCGCATTACGTGATGTTCCACGCTGACCTCGCCCGTGTCCTTGGAGGGTATGGCCTGGAAATGCGTGGCCTGACTGTCCTTTATCAGCGGCACAAGAAGATCTATCCGTATGGGTATCCATACTCCTTCGTCCCAAACGTCCATAACCAGTACATCCTAATTCTGCAAAAGCCGAAGATTGCCGAGAGGAAGGCAACTGCCCATCCCATGAAGAAGGCGTCGGCACAAAAGCGGAAGGCATCAGGCAGTAAGAGTAAGAGAGCATGACGCGGGATACGATCATTCTTGGCGACTGCGTAGCGGAAATGCGCCGGCTACCGGCCGGGGCCTTCAAACTAATTGTTGCGGACCCGCCTTACAATCTGAACAAAGATTTCGGTCCTTGGAAGGAAATCGAACGTAAGGCCGAGTGGCGCGGTTGGATGCACGATTGGCTGATAGAGACCAAACGTCTCCTCTCTGTGGACGGCAACATCTTCGTGTACGGCATTCATCATCATATGTGCTGGGTGCAGTGCATGATGTACGAGTTGGGATTCGTGTATCGCCGACAAATCATCTGGAACTACGAGAACGGATTTGCGGGGTATGGCAAGCGCTCGCTGAGCGCGACCTATGAGCCGTTGGTTTGGTTTTCCCAGTCTGACAAGTACATCTACCACCCCATCCGTGAGCCTTATAAGAGCCAGGAAAGACTGCGCCACAAGATCATCAAGAACGGGAAAGTCTGGATGCCAAATCCTGCGGGGCGCATGGTGGGGGACATCTGGTCCTTTCCCACACTTGCCGGAAGGCGATTCCGTGACGAGAAAGTGGAGCATCCTACGCAAAAGCCGCTAAGCATTTCGCGGCGCATCGTGAAACACTTTTCCAATCCTGGAGATACAGTTCTCGTGCCGTTCGTCGGCAGCGGAAGCGAGTGCGTGGCGGCTGTCCTGGAAGGCCGCCACTATTACGGCTTTGAACTCAATTCAGAGTATGCGGCCATAGCCGAGACTCGCCTAGTTGCCGCGCGCAAGGAACTGGAATCGGACCTGCTCACTTCGCTGGCCTGAACGCGCCCCGGTAGGGCTCCGTCAGCCCCGGAATATCGAGGCTCTTGGCAAGGTCGATTCCCCCCTCCTCAACACTAAACGCCGCGCCTCTGAAGCCGTCGATGGTTTTTCCTGCGCAGACAACAGCCAGCAATGCGCCGATCGTCAGCGTTCGGCAATTGATACCCAGAATCTTGTTGATGTCACGTATGACCTGATAGTACTCGGAGCGTACATTGGGAAACGCGAAGATGATGCTGAGCGCGTCTATATCGCTGACCTCGAAGCCGTAGCGCGCATGTAGGATCGCAACGTCCTCCATCAACGCGCGGGGCGACTCGAGTTCGCCACCGACTAATTCTATCTCTGCCACAAACGGGCGCTTGCTGCGTGTCAAGCCCACAGCGTCTATGCGCATATTCATGTCGCCGCGCCGCCGTACACGCGCGTGCATTCCGGCTTCGTGCAGTAGATTGCGGATATAGAGATTGCGGTCCGGGTCCGCAAGTTTACTCATCGCGTCACCCAGCCAGGCAGCCGCCTTACCCGACAGTAGGCCGACTTTTCCGGACTTATGTGGGCGCGGATGAACTCGCTCTATTGCATTCGTTTGCGTCAATCCGTCTTGGTCGGTCGTAGCAACACTCGCCGTTCCGCTCTTGGTCAGGCTAATAGCGCCATAGGGGCAGCGTACGACGCATAAGCCGCAGCCGATACAGGTGTCGCCATCAACTGATACCCAGCCTGTCCTCGCATCCCAATCAATCGCCCTGGTAGGGCAAACCGCAAGCGACGGATCGCCAGGGAAGGCATCGAGTTTGCCCGGCAGCGTCAGTTCGCTGGCATACTTTGTGATGCATGGCGTGTCAGCACACCCAAGACAGGCACCTGTGCCAGTCTTGCCGCTCTTTAGGCCAACGCGCGTCGGCTTTTCGAGTGAGAACTGGACGCTGACAACCTGCGTCTCATAATCCCTTATCTTCGGTCTAGCTTTCTTCCCATCCTTGTAAGGTATTACGTCAGACATTGAGGAAGCCACGGAGATGAGCAAGCTGATCGGAGTCTATCGTGACGCCGTCGCGTACATTCCTGGCTGCGAGGTACGTCAAACTACCGAGGTCGATCACGCCAAGCCTAAGCCCGAAGGCACTAAAGATATTGTCGATAAGATTCGACATGTCCCCGCGCTCATTCGGTAGCCGGAAGCCGACTATGAGGCTTGATAGTGCGCGCGTCGTGAAAAGACCACCCCGGGCGAGCAATACAACCTTGTTCTCCAGCGCCTGTCGAACGGCCTTGGTCGCAAGGAATTCTTCCTCGGTAGGGGATTTGATCTCGACGGGGAGCGCATATTCTCCTATCCATACGCACGCATCCCACCGCTGGTAGTTCACGCCGGCCCGCGAATGCTCGCTTCGAAACCCGAGTATCTGAAACAGTTGAGTGACGAGCGGATAGAAAATTTCTTTGGTGTCTTTGGAATGGTTTTCGCAGAACAAGGCCGCCGCCCTTTTTGGGTCCTTGGTCTTCCCAATTAGGGCCAGTAGCTCGCCCCTCACAGCATCTGCTGCCGCCACTTTTCCCGCAGCGGCCGGGACCAGCTTCGGCTCAACAAACAAGTGAGACCGAGTATCACGGCCGCCCGAACCTGCGGCCGTTGCACGGGAAGGCTTGTCCGGTGCCTCGGGTGTAGAGGTTGCGGGAAATACCCTGTGAATGTCGTGCAGAGCCATGGATTGAAACGGTGAAAACAAGATGGCCCGCCCGGAATCGGCCAAGGCGGGAACCGCTTTGATGGCTATTTCCAGCGCGGAGTCAATCCGACTCTGAACCGTGGCCACGTCAAAGCCCGCACCGTTCAATATTCTGTAATGCGATACAACAGCAACAGCGTCGCGCTCCTTCTGGCCAAGCCTCTCAACATCAGCAAGGCGAAGGTCAATCGCGTTTTCCACCATTGCAGCTGTTTCGCGGCCTGTTTCGGTCAAGGCAAATGCCTTGTACGTCCTTCCGTCGCTGTAGTTGGCCCGCACGTCCTTTACCCAGCCGGAATCCCGCAGCACGGCAATTGGCCAGCGTGTGTAGTTGTGGAGCGTGTTGACCTGTATGTTCCTGCTCTTGGACAGGGCGTCCAGTGCAGTTTGCATCGAAGCGGCGTTTTTGCGTGCCGCCTCGATCTTGGCGAGCACGCCAGACAGGTTCTTGGTGTGCCGATCATCGTCGGCGCTCAACGGGCCGACAATCATCTCGTCCCGCGAGAGGTAGCCGCCGCTATTCTTCATCGTCTTGAGGATGAACGAGAAGGGGCGAAGATGCGCCCCGCCCGCGATGGTCAGGACGCGGGTCGGGTAGCTGATACCTAGGGCGCATAGCCTGAGCAATGGCCAATAGTGCTGCCCAGCCGCTACTAGCTGATCGCCCAGTAGCGTAAAGGTGAAGTTAAGGGCGCCGGCAGCTGTCGGATGCAACCAGCCCATCGTGCGGAAAAGCTCCGCATACATCTTCATCTGATTGTAGAGCGGGTCGCGGCTCCGGTCCTCCCGTGTGGACCGACCTACCGCTTCATCTCCGACATAGCCGGATGATGTTGCCAGGTTTGCGTCAACGACCGCCCGGACAATATGGTCTAGGCTAATGACGCGACCGTTTAGTGCCTGGAAGGCGGCTACGTAGACCGCAACAAAGTTGGCAATTGTAGAGCCAGGGTTAGGAAATCGTAGCATTACCCGGTCTTCCCCGGAGGGGGGAGGCGGGCGAACAGTTGAGCCAAGCTGACACCCAGCCCTTTGGCGACTTTTGCAATCACGATTAACGTTGGATTGCGCTCCCCGCGCTCGACGCCGCCTACGTAGCTGCGATCCAGCCCGGCCCGGTCGGCTAGTTCCTCCTGCGACAGCCCCGCATCCGCCCGTGCTTTACGCACCGCGTCGCCGAACCTCACTGAATCGCTGTTTTTCTTTCCCATATAGAGAAATTGATAGCTGACTGACTATGAGTCCACGGATTATCAGTACCATTCAGTCTACGAGGGGCGATTTTGCGATTGGCAGAGAAGCTTGATCCGGTCTGGGAGGCGGGGAGGGGTCGGTGGAAAATCCAGTAGTTACTCGACGCGGGCCGCAAATTGGGACCGGTTCCGCCTGGAGCCACTTGATTTCACCAGGAACATGGCCGTTTCGCGATGGCACATGATGTGCGATTTGGCAGAATGCATACATGGACGCGTCGATTCGCAAAGCCGCCTTCGACTGGCTCTCTTCACAGTCTGAGCTGAATAGCGGCGTTTTCTCTCGCGGACAGCTATCGCGAGGCTTCGAGTACGCTGGCGAGTACATCAAACTCGTCGGCCCGAAAGGGATCTTCAAGCCGAAGTCTTTGGACTCGCCGTTGTCGATAACGACGATCGCGGATGGGCCATACGACGATTCCATCGGCACTGACGATCTTCTGCACTATCGCTACCGCGGCAACGACCCCAATCATCCGGACAACGTTGGCCTCCGGGAGCTGATGCGCACGCGCAAGCCGTTGATCTACTTCCACGCCCTTATGCCTGGACGTTACTACGCGCTCTGGCCCGTCTACGTCGTCGGGGATGATCCAAATGCGCTGACGTTCAGCGTCGCGGTAGACGATCACAACCTAGCGCGCCTGGCTGCCAGCGAATCGACTGACCGCATCGCAGATGACACTGAGACTTCGATCCGGCGCCGATACATTACGGCGACGACCCGGCAACGCGTGCACCAGGCGGCGTTTCGCGAGCGGATCCTCGAGGCTTACCAAGAGCAATGCACGCTGTGCCGGCTCCGGCATCGCGAGCTGCTCGACGCCGCTCACATCATCCCCGACCTGGAAGAGGGCGGCGAACCAGTCGTCCCGAATGGGCTGGCGCTCTGCACGCTGCATCACACGGCTTATGACGCCTTCTTCCTTTCGATCCGGCCGGACTACGTCATCGAGATTCGTCGCGACGTGATGGAGGAGGTCGACGGCCCCGTGCTGAAACACGCGCTACAGGGGCTGCATGGCAAGTCAATTGAGCTACCCAGGCGCGCGGCGCATCGGCCGGACCGGGAGCGGTTGGAGGTCAGGCATCAGAGGTTTTTGGAGGCGGGGAGGTAGGGCGGCGACGTTGGGCGGAAAGAAGCGCCTCGTCGTGCTGCGTAGATCGCTTGGTCACATGACCCTGAGTAGATCTACCATCGGGCACTAGTAGCCGTGCTTGACCGACGCGAAACGATCCGCGAAATGGCGCAATTCATTCTTCGAATTGCTTAGCGACGTCTTTCAGCGGAGCGTAAGCGCATCGAGCTCAAGCAGCTCACCTCGTTCAATATCAAACGGCAGAATGTGCAGCCGCAGATCCGATTCAATCTCGAAGTCTGGTAACGGGGCCGGAAATTTCGATGTTTTTGGATAGATGAGACAAACGATCTTTCCTGGTTGATCTCTCAGATACTTTCGACCGTATGCAAACAACTGATAAACGTCTTGCTGACTAATGTCGTACTTCTTGCGCTGAGCGTCGGGACCCAGCGAGTCCAGAATTTTCCACTTGGTATCCAGGATTCGAATCGGCGCACCGTACCGTTCAAGCGACAGGTCGGGCTTGAGCAAGAACATCGATCGATCCCGGTGTTTGGCCAAGAAACACGTTCGGAGCTGCTTTCGGACCCGGATGGATGACCCAGGTTGGTGATACTTCTTCCGGAGTTTTTTGTAGACGTAGTACTCAAATAGCTCTTCCATCGCAAAGAGAACCGACTGGATTTCTCGTCGACCCGTGGTCGGACTCGGCCTCATTTGCTTGAGGATCAAGGCCGCCCACGCCAGGGCCCGACGGTAGTGTGACATCGAGGGGTCACGCCGGCAGCCTTCTAGATCGGCGGTGATGTCCAGGCAGGTTGGGACTTCATCGAAGCAGAAAGAGAGCTCACGAGCGAGCTGCTGATTGTGACTGCTTCGTGTCAAGTCTTGAACTACGTTCAGCGCCGTTCTCAATAGTCGATTTTCAGCACAGTCCGGAAGGAACTGATCGTGCTCGTTGTGGCACAGGTGCTGGCGGCTGAGGTTTCTTCTAATATGCTCGGAGAACAGGATCCGGCCGCGGATGAACAGCTCAGACTCGGCCGACGCCGTGTAGTCGTGTCGAATCCCGCGATGGACGACATGACTGACCGCACGCAGTAACTGAGAGATGAAGAACTCCAGCAGTGGCAAATGGCGCAGGCGTAAGCCAGCCGGACCCGGGTCGATCAATTCCATGTCGGGTACGCAGCTAAGCATCTTGACTAAGAAGGCGCGAGCGTTCTCTACCTTGTCCTCGGACTCGCTGAGGTACATGACTTTTGGCAGGATTTCGATATCCGTCCCATCGGGAGTGCGAATGACGCCCGCGTAGCTCTGGGCTTGGATGCTTGGGCGTCCCTGGAATGCACTCGGCTGGAGAGCCTTGCCAAGGTTCTTAGGATCTCTCTCGATTCCCCGCAACAGCGCATTGAAACTCGAGGATGAGATTATTGTGGTGCGAGCATGGTGAACTCCCGATCCCTCCGGAACCAGGTGGTCATACTCGCGGATCGAGATGCAAGCCATCAGACGTCCTGTGCCGCGGGTTCCTTTCGCGGGACAATGGGCGACTTGTTGCGGTAGATGCCCTGATAGGCGCCGGGGCGCTCCAGTGCTGCGGCATTGCGGTCAAACACTCGCTTACCGTCAGGCAACAGGTCGTTCTGGTCTTCCCCGCCAAATAACCGCTCGATCAGCTGCGGATTGGTCCGGACGAGGATGAACTGATCTAGCGGATCCGATTTCTGGTTATCGCCAAGCACGAGGCGAATGCGTTCCCAGTCCTCAAAGAAATACTCCTGAAGAAGCGGCAGGATCTTGGTGCCAAATATATGAGCTAGGGCGGCAATCGATGGATCATCGCGAAGCGACAGGAAGAAGGCGTGGCCGATGGCATGCTCGCGATCGTAAAGCAGCTCGATTCGATCATTCACGGTTGAAAGCATTTGAGCAACTTCAACGCCTTGGACAACAATATCCTTCAACAGGTCCAGTTCCGGGCGCATTTCCCGGAACTCGAAACGGCGTCGGAGTGCGGTGTCGAGTAAGGCAAGGGACCGATCAGCGGTATTCATCGTGCCGATCACGTAGACATTATCGGGCACGCCGAACATGTCACGAGAGTATGGTAATTCGGCTCGAAGTTCCTCAGAGGCTCCCAGCCGCTTATCCGGCTCGAGCAGGGTGATGAGTTCGCCGAGCACCTTGGAAATATTGGCGCGATTGATCTCATCGATGATCAGCACGTAGTTGGCGCGCTGCGACTCGCTCTTTGGGCGGAGTAGCTCTTCAAGGGCATCCCATTTGATTGCAGAAGGGTCGGGTCGATAGATCGTCATCTGCGACAAGCGTTTCTCGGAGATTGTCTCAATAGGCAGGCTGGGATCGAATGTGGCCAGCCAACGCACTGCGCGCACATGTGGGAACCGGATTCGCTTAATGTACTCGTAATTTCCGGTTACCTCGCCAATGGCACGGAAACGAGTATTGCCATCGGAGATCAGCACTAGGTCACCTTTCTGCATCAGGTTCTTGAAGTAGTCGATTGCGATTACGGAATAATCTCTTTGAGCGGGCGCGTCGCTCTGAGTGGCAAAGGCCTTCCGAATGTCCTCCGCACTCTCGCAAGCGCCGTAATCGACGGGACCACCCCAATTAAGGACAAGCTGATTTGATCGCAGACTTTCTTCGTAGACCGAGGCGTCATCGGATAGCTGGCTGTTTCCGAGAGACATCTTGAAGATGCGACGCTCACGGAGATTGGCGGGCGCACTCTCCTGGCCAGGCTTTGCTGCTCGGCCGGCGAGCGAGCAGATGCGCTTGAAAACGCCGTCGCGCACTTCGTAGCGCACCTCGGAATCGCCATCAAGGTCAGTAATGGGACGCAGGCCCTCGACGAATTCCTCGTATGCAAACGACTGATGGAAAGTGACAAACCCGATGCGGCCAGCCTTGCGAAGCTGGTCGTAGAGCGCACGAATCTCCTCACGGTTGGCTGGTGCGAACCCGAGACAAATCCTGACCGCAAGCTCCGCCGTCTTGTATGTCTTGCCAGTACCTGGCGGGCCATAAAGAATGGTGTTCTTCGCGATCTCATCGCTAGAATTGTGATTACGGATGACTGTGTTGGGGGGCATCTTGAAGTGTCCTAAAGTGAGACGGTAGTGCCCAGGGTCAATAGGGTGTATGCGTACTACGTTAGCGGGCAGAGCGTCAGGATCCTGGAATAGTGATTTCAGCGGTGCTCGAAGTTGGCCTGTGGCGCCGTCTTTTGGCCGGATGATTTGACCTTCGATGATGGACTGGTCTGGCAACGTAAGTTTGATCGGTTTGCTTGGTTTTTTCTTCTTGTCGCCGATGACGTACTGCTCGCCGAAGAACTCAAGTGCGCCTCTAGATAGGTTCAAGTAACGATTCTTGATGGCGCCTGCCGTAAGGCGAATTATCAGGTCACCATCTTTTTGTAAGCCTTCGGCTTGGGTTAGTCCTACCCAAAGAAATCCCTGGACGTCAACGAGGTCCTTCGGAGCAAACCCGTCGCGCGCAAGCGCATCTAGTATTTGTTTGGCGACACCAAGTAGACGTTCATAATCTGTGCCTAGAAGAACTCTATTCATCCGCTGGTACTGACGTTCACAGGCATCCAAGACATCGTCGAATTGAGTCGACTTGATGAACATGAACTGAGTTGGATCCGACAGACCGAGATAGAAGGTAGTAATCGCGGTCTGTGCGCCCCTCGAACGCAGTTCTGGATGCTTGGATGACGCGATCTCATTGAACGATTTGACGAAGGTATCAATACGCTTTGCAAGTCCAGGTGTGCCTACCAGCAATCGTCGAATCGCCATTCCGAAACGAGTCTGTCCATCGGCGTGCAAAGCGACTGCTTCCAATAGGCCATTTACAACGCGCCAGCCGACGAGGTTCTGAGCCTTGTTGTTATTGTTTCTTAGCGGCCATTGCAGCAGGGCGAGACACTTTTCCCCCAACGCGGAATCTGTATCGGCCCGCGTCAGCAATGGAGCAACTTCTTGCTGAAACAGGCCGAGCAATTCGTCCTTGTAAGTGCGTTCTTCTTGGATGTAATCGTCGTAGGTACCGAAAGTGCGAAAACCTGGCCAGGCGAGCAAGAACAGTGTCTTTAGTCTTTGGTAGCTGCTTTGAAATCCCGACATTACCGTTGGATTCTCTATCAAGTACCCCATCTCGGTGAGCTTTTTGGCGACCGTATTGTCGCCCCCTGAGAAATCGGTGGATGACAGGGGGCCGTCAGCCGGGAACTGATAACCGATGGCGGCACCTGCAATTGCCTTGGAGTCGTAAAGTGTGGTACCGCGCCGAACAAAATACGTGCGGGCCGGGCCATATCCGTACTTGGCCAAGAAGGCGTCGCGACCTAACTTGTCAAACTCGTCGAGTGCTCGCTCGACGGCGTCGGCCTCGGTAAGGTCTGATAGGGTGCGTTTCACGTTTTGTCGACCCCGAATCCCCGTCAACTGGCGCAATCACTATCAATCCGATTCATCGTTCATGTCAATGAAAGAAGAAACAGCAGATGACTTGTTATAGCTGCGGCGTCAGAGTTCACAAAGAACTCAGCGGGATTCCAGATGGTGAGCCACCACAATCATCGCTAACGTATCGTGCTTACAGTACTCCAGCAGACTATTCCGGATATCCTCCCGCCTCACTTCCTGCGTATGGGGTGAGATAGCCTCGACATAAGCCTGCTGCGCTGCCGTGCCCTCCTGAATCTCGCCCAGCTTCGAGTAATCCAGTTCCGGCGCGATGGTCGGCAGGACCGCCTTGATCGACCAGCTGCCGTGCATGTCCGGGTGGTAGTAGTGGTCCTTCACGATGGGGTGCAAGTCGACGAGTCGATCTGCCAGAGCCATCAGCCCCACACGCAGGTCGGGGCAGAAGGCCGCAAGACTTTCGATACAGCCGCGTTCGAAAGCCGTGTACATGAATACCGGTCCGTTGCGGTCTACCGCTTCCAGTAGTGCTTCAGCGACGGCGCGGGCTGGCAGTTCGCCCGTGAGGTCCAGGAATTCCTTGTGCTGCACGGATCCGTCGCGGCCCTCGATGTGCAGCGACCACTGGAACGGAACCTGTTGGTAGGGGCGGGTGCCAACCCAGCGAGGCACCGCGAAGCTGATGGTCTCGAAGTCCAGGTAGTAGCGCGGATGCGCCAAGCTCGACAACACCTCGCGGGCGCCTGGCAACAACTCCGCACGGCCGTCGCGAACCGCGCGCCAGACGCGGCGCTGCCCGTCATTCCTCAGCAATCCCTCCGGAAGATGGCGCACGTCGTAATGACCATCCGCGAGCAGGGCGTTCAACTGGCTGTTGATTGCCGGCAAGCCGGTCAGTGGATAGTCAGTCTCCTTCCAGCAGTGTTTCTGGAACGGGCAATCGTAGGGCGTCCAGCAGCGGGTTCCGATGGCGATTTCTGGCTCGGCGGCGTCGAGCACCTTTTTGGCGCGCGCCAAGGACACCGGGACGTCTGCGCGCAGCGGCGCGATCTTGGCTGTAATGTCTTGCTCGACCAGCAGGCCTTTGTAGTCGCCATCGCCTTGATACACGAACTGGTTGTTGATGTGCGCGAGAGCCACGCTGCGAGGGCGGGCGGGGGATGCCTCGAACACCCAGGACTGGATGGCGCAATCCTCGAGGTACTCGGGCTTGAGTTTGGTTGAGGACTTGACCTCGACCAGCCGTGGGCCGTCGTCGCCCCGCAACAACACATCGGCGCGAACCAGCAAGCCATCGCGCTCGACGGTCGCCTCGAAGATAGGCGCGGCGGACTGCTGGCTCAACGCCTCGGCCGTGCGCGCAAGGGCGGCAGGCATCCCGCCCTCGTACTCGATCATGATGCCAGCGCCGTCGTCATAGAGGCGTCGGGCGATCGCACCGACTTCATGGCCGGTCGCAAAACCCGCTTCCGTTTGCGAGTCAGTCTCTGCGAGCTCCGGTCGATGTGTCTCCAGCCAGAGCTTTTTGGGGCACTGGCGGAAAGACATCAGCTTGGATTTGGAGAGGCCGCGGCTCAATTTATTGCTCAATCGTCCGTAACGTCCGACTGATTCTTGATGGCTTTCTTCACAGAGGCAAGGAATGCCCTAATTACATGTAGGCGTGGAATGATCCGCTGGGGTTTCCGATTGCTTCCGTCGTGCCTAGTGCGCTAGCTCCGCAAACCGACCCTCACCCAAGTGCTGCTGGACAATACACGCATCGGTCAAATGGGCGGCGTTAGAAGCGACCAGTGCCGCCGACAATTGCTGGCAAAGAGCTGCCCATGAAACCACGTATGTTTCTATTGGAATTAGAGGATTGGACCGCTCGACTGGCTTCATGAACTCTTGTGTGTCGAGAGGAAGCACTCTGGCCATATCGTGCGCGACCCGTTGATACATGGCATGCGCGGTCAAAAATCGCTCCGGAATCTGTGACACAAGCCTGTTATCCGCACTGATACCCGGTCTCCAGTAATCGGCATCCAGGCAATGCTTAGCAACGTCCAAGTCTGGTAGTACGATGATGTGGGTAACATGCCTAAGGCGGAGCGATGCTCGAGTTAGCAGGCCCAATTGCATGTACTTTCGCAGTTGCTGAAAGCTATAGCGCCCATTAGTTGGCTTAGCGCCGATCTTGATTTCGCCCACAACCAAAGCTTGGTTTTTCTTGTCGAATAGCAGGAAGTCCGGCTCGCCTGTAACACCTTTCAGTTTCTTGGGCCGTTTGATTTTGCAGACTGTCGGGAATTCGAGGTTTGCACTTGGCGCCAATCGATTTACGGCATTTGCGACTGCCACTGGTGGTGCGGCCATTAGAAGGGCCTCCAGACACTTGTTTACGACAGTCTCTTGTGCCGGCCAAACATGCTTGTAGACAAACGAAGCTGTTGAGCCGCCCAACTCACGATGTCTTTGGATCTCTTTCGCAGTCAGGTTCTCACGTTTGCTGACAGAAATCGGTCGATAGTAAAGGCGCAGCATGAACCACAGAGGTAGTTCAGCAATCGAGATGGGAATCAACTCTAGATCTGCCTTGGCCAAGTGAGTCAGCTTGCCGGTGGCGCTCGTCCTATTCTTTGAAGCTCGCATAGGCCCTCTCTCTTGCAGTTGCATTCATGGGTTTGCGGATCAGTTTAGTGTCCTATCATCGGTCGCTTCCGAGTGCTTCTCAATGGCTTTCTCCACGCGGGCAATTGCAGAGCGCCAGAAACCCAGCATGTGGCGCAGGTGCGTTTCCGTGACGCCTCCGCGCACGATGACGGGTTGCGACACGGCCAGGTCACCGTCGCTGTCGATGGATACCCTTGCAAATGGCAATTCGGAGCGGAGCTCCGGTTCAACGGCCATCAACACGGCCGGGGCGAGGCTGACAAAGAGCGACAGCACGAATCCATCGAACTCGCCCGCGCGCTTCTCCGACTCGCCTTTCAGCCCTGCGACGAAGTATGGAGCCACGGTTGTACGGTAGGCAGTTCGATTGCTTTCTTCGATGGGTTCGATGGAGAAGCCGCAGGACTGCAGCAAGTGACCGAAGTCGTCGTAGGTCAGCGAGTCGAAAACCTGCGCAGCGCGTGTGCGCTGGCCCAGATGCAGCTTGTAGGCAAGTGGCGACTTGGCGTCGTAGCCAAGGCATTCCGTGACGACGCCGATCAGCTCGCGTGCCAGCCGGCGGCAGTCATCCTTGTGTTTGAGGCTGACGAACTTGCGGAAGTTGCCGGCCTGGCCTCCCGGCTCGAAGCCGCGGTTCAGGAGAGCCTCCTTGACGGAATCCGTAACGAACTGGTCGGCAGGCGGATTCCAGGCGCCGGAGGCGACCTCGAAGACGATGCTCTCGTCGGGTTCGGACCACACCTGAGCGTAGAGTTTGACGCCATCGGCAACGGCAAACTCGAGGATGTAGAAAGAAAAGTCGCCGAGCTGCCAGCCCGATCCCTTTTGTTCCTTGGGCCACCAGCAGGCGCGCTCCAGGTGGTTCGTGACCGCCGGGAGGGCGCGGGTGATCAAATCGTTGGATGCTGGCGGGGTTGAGAAACCGGTCAGGACGAAGCCATCGTCATTCAGCGGCCGGATTAGTGGCTGGATCGTTTGTGGGTAGGAGATCTGGTCGGTAGTCATGGCGGTTCCTCTCGCGCGGGCGGGGTGTGTCGAACCCCAATTCCATGACTTGATTATGAGAGGGTGGGTGGGTCAGGGGGTGAGCTAGGCCTGAGTTGAACCCGATTGTAGGGCGACACCACCTGTCGCCGGGGAGTCGCAGGATGGGCATTAGGCTGAAGCTGCTTGGGAGATGTTTCTGAGTTATCTTCTGGAGACCGGTGGTTCGAAGAACGCCGGACCATGAACGAAGGTTTCAGAATCTGGGTGGACAAGGTCCGGATGGGAGCATTATCAGACGACAGTTGGCCGCAAGTTTTCAGGGGCGTTCCGGGATGAAATTCAAGAAGATCGATCGAGTAAAGCATCCGGCGATGACGTCGTGGGGTATAGGCCAGGTCTTGGAGGACGCTTCAGGTGATACCGTACGTGTGTTCTTCGTCGGGGCCGGGGAAAAGAAGCTTTCATTAGCGCATGTGCAACTAGAAATCGTTTCCGGATCGGCGGCCGCGTCGGCGCTGCTCGACAACCTCCGTATCCACCAAGGCGGAGGCGGGCTGCATTTCAAAAGCCTTTCAGAGTCTATCCAATTTTTCTTGAGCAAGTACCCCAATGGCTTCCATGGGGAACGCCTTCAAGAAGAGGAACGGAACTACAAGATTGAAGCGCACGAACTGGCTAACGAATTATTGGCAGCGGGGCATTTGAGGCAGTTGATAGATGACGAAGATCTTGATGGGGCCTATAGCCGAGCCATGCGTGTCGTCGACAAGACAAATCTGATCTTTCCGAACGAGAAGATGCAACTGAAGGATGGCCTGCGAGCGACTGATCATAAGCGATTGTTTGCAGAGTCGCTCTGGAACTTGCTCTACAGCGACGAGAAACCTTTTGAGCAGCGGTTTGTGAGCTTTGCCGACATGCTTGAGGCGATCGACGCGGCCAAGTGGACAATAGCGACGTACTTTCCATTCATTGTGTTTCCACAAAGGCACATGTTCTTGAAGCCGGAGGTGACACAAGCGGCGGCGGAGCTTTGTGGATTTGAAATCAGCTATCGTTCGGAATTGAACTGGCATACCTATGAGCGCCTCCTGGCCTTCGGGGGATGGCTGTTCGACGAGCTGACTAAAGCCAAGCTGCAGCCTAGAGACATGATCGACATTCAGTCGTTTATTTGGTGCATTGGGCCGCGGAAACACAAATGACGTGGGCCTGTTGCTGCTACCAGGTCGTGAGCGGCTGCAGGATTCGACGGAGTTAAGTTGTTTTGCCGCGGGATGAATGAGAAGGCGCGTGGAGTTGGCGCGCGGCTGCGAGCGGTGTTCGGCAGAGCGGAACATTAGTCCTCAGGAAGCATTAACCGTCCGCACCGGCACGAAGGCCTCGTTTTCGTGATATGGCACATACCCCCGAGGATTACACGCGACAGTCGTCGCTCCGATCCGGTACTCGTGGGATTCGTGCACGTGGCCATGGATCCAGAGATTGGGGCAGTAGTCCTTCATCAGTTGTTCATAGTCCGAGCCATAGAGTTTGTCCCAGCGCGGGCCCTTGCTCCGCGATGACTTCAGGCTTGGCGCGTGGTGGGTGACGACGATCGCGCGCTGATTGTCGCGGCCGGCCAGTTCGCTCTCGATGAAGGCTGCGGACTTCAGGTGCTCCTGGTAGATGCGGCTCGGTTTCAGGGAACCGATCGTGGCGGTGCCGTCCGATATCACGGCGTAGTCCGTCATCATGTCGCGAGCTGCGGCCATCAATGCCGGGTTGCCATTGTCGAAGTTCGACCAGAAAGTGGCGCCGATGATGCGCACGCCATCGATCGTCACGGCGCCGTCGTCAAGGAAGTGAAAGTCTGGGATGGTCTTGCCCCAGGCAGCCAGTGCCCGCCGTTGGGTATCGAAGTCGTGATCGTAGAACTCGTGGTTGCCGGCGACCATGACGACGGGTACGCGTGATGCGAGGTCGCGGATCCAGGGATCCAACGCGTCGATGTCGTCGTGAATGTCGCCGGCCAGGACCAGCAGGTTGGCTTGTGGATCGATCGGCAGCTGGAGCCGGTCGGCCGTGTAAGTCTCGAACTCCCGGTGCAGGTCGCTCGCGAACTGGACCACAAAGGGTTTTGGCTTCTTCCTGTGTTTCGTTGTCATGTCGTTATGATGCGCCCGGTGGTGGGTCAGGGCGTGAGCTACGCGCATTCTTGTGCCTGGCTCATGCCCTGAGCCATTTCATGCCGCATACTGAAATCGGATTCAGTGGCGAGCCTGTTGGCTTGTTGAAAGGGGACAGTTTTTGGTCTGTATCCCGGGATAGGAGGCGACATGAAGAAGTGGCGAGATGCCTTAAGGCAACTGATTGGCAGGTCTGACAAGCTAAAGGAGCCGTTCTCGGAGTCTGAAGAAGCCGAGAAACAGGCGGCGCCGGTTGCGAAAAAATACTTGCCGGGTACGAAGCACGAGTGGGAAGACATGACGGAGGATGGAGAGCACATCGGGATCGTTGGGTACCGGGGCCCTGAGAAGTAAGAAAAGCTTTGAACGGAGGCTTGAAAACGACTGCGTACAACGTCATTGAAATACTTGCATCCAGAGTGGAGCTGACGCTCCTGCCAACCTGCCGACCCGGGCAAGGTGGCTGTTCCGAAAGGGACGATGCGGCCGACATCCCGGCAATTCAACGGGACCGCCCATTCGAGCGTCAGCTTTCTGCCGGAACCGACAGGAGGCTGACATGACTGAAGATACCAACCGCATCGACTACTGGCCCGGCGTCGGCGAACCGACACCGCTTCCCGCAATCCTTGAAGATACGCACAAGCGTGCCGAGGCTGGCGACGGCGCGGCTGCGCGGCAGCTTGGCGATTGCTACAGGGAGGGCGATACGTTGCCCTATCGCCCGCGGCGGGCCTTCCGCTGGTATGTCCGCGGCGCCTTCGCCGGCGATCTCAAGTCAATAAACAACCTGCGCGTCTGCTACCACAATGGCTTCGGCTGCCCGGTGAATTTCAAGCAGGCGGTGCACTGGTACCAGAGAGGCGCGAACTTTGGTAGCCCGCATGCGCAGGAAAATCTTGGGCACTGCTACCTGAAGGGCATGGGTATCGCAAAGAACCGCGAGCTGGCCATTCAGTGGCTGCAGAAAGCAGCAGCGCAGGGACTCGAGAAGGCGAGGGCGCGGTTGGAGGAGATAGGGGTGACGGTGGAGAATCCGGCAGAGGAGGAATCGACATGAAAAAGTCGTCGACTGCAACGAATCATGCAATTGGCGTGATCCTGAAGGCCGCGCAGTTTGCGGCGCACAAGCACAGGGACAAAAAGCGCAAGGGCAAGGACAAGACGCCCTACATTAACCATCCCATCGAGGTGGCGCATATCCTCTACGCCGAAGGCGGCATCAGTGATCCGGAAATCATCGCGGCCGCACTGCTGCATGACACGATTGAGGACAGCCAGACGACCTATGATGAGCTGCGCGGACAATTCGGCGCACGGATCGCCGACATCGTGGTCGAGGTGACGGATACGAAGTTCCTCGACCCGCGAACCCGGAAGAAATTGCAGTCGGTCAAGGCCGGCCAAGCGAGTGCTGCGGGCCAGCAAATCAAGATCGCGGACAAGATCTGCAACCTGCGTGACATCCTGGGCAGCCCACCGGTCGATTGGACGCTAGCAAAGAAGCACGAGTACTTCGACGATGCGAAATTGGTGGTAGATGAGGTCCGCGACGCGAATCCGGCGCTGGCAACGAGGTTTGACAAGCTGTATGCGCATTGGACGAGGAGGCTGCCAGGGATTGCCAAGTCACAGCCGTCGAAGCCCAAGGAGCAGAGCAAAGTGGCACGTCCTGTTCAGCTCAAGCTGAACGCAAGAAACATGACGATTAAGGAATTGGCGGAGGCCATCAAGGAAATTCTCGACAAGGCATGATCCCGCGCGGCGTTTCGACCGGACCGGGAACCACTGGAGCTCAGGCATCAGAGGTTCTTGGAGGCGGGGAGGGGAGACTGAACGGCGCCAATAGCAATGTTTGAGCGGAATTGGTGGCATTGCAGCAGATTTCTATCGAGCGGATGACTAGCTGCGCTGCGAAGCTGGATGCGGATGACTTTGCCCGATACAGCACTATCTGCATCCGAGATCACCAGGCGCATTATTGTTGCGCGGGGTCAGAGGGTGTTACTGGATACGGATCTGGCACAGCTCTACGGCGTTACGATCAAGCGCGTGAATCAACAGGTTCGTCGAAATCGGGAGCGATTTCCGCAAGACTTTGCGTTTCAGCTGACCGCAACTGAAACGGCAAACTTGAGGATGCAATTTGCATCCTCAAGTTGGGGTGGGCGTAGAGCACCACACCTCGCATTTACCGAGCACGGCGCACTAATGGCCGCAAATGTGCTGAAAAGCCCCCGAGCGGTGGAAATGTCCGTGTACGTGGTGCGGGCGTTCGTCAAGCTGCGGGAAGTCCTGGCGTCCAACGTCGACTTGGCCCGCAAGCTGGAAGCACTTGAGAAATCCGTGACCGCACTTGATGCCGACACGCGGAAACAGTTCGAGGAGGTCTATCGCGCGATCCGGGCACTGATGACGCCGGTCGCGACGAAATCGCGGCCGATCGGATTTACTGTCGATCTCACGACGGATAAATGAGCAACTTGAATTCGGCTGTTTTGGCACCAAACTTTAATTATGCAGAGTGGAGTTCCCGCTCCCACCAACCGACCTTCAAGGCACGGTGGTTCCCCCGGCAACCGGGGCACAGGGCCGCAAGGCAAACGGTCACCGCAGGTGACCTTGATCGGGCCATGACAACTGGAACAGGCCCGGTTCCAACATTCCGAAGCTGATTGAGCGGCTGCCGAGGACGGCGGCCGGGAAACCGCGCGAGGCGCGGCGAGGGATTGTCGCGTGACGCGCCTTGAATGGAGGTGTGTGATGACGACGTTTATGGTTGATGAAAATGATGGCTGCATGATGGGGGCCAAGCTTCCGCCGCCGCCGGGTTGGGTTCCGCCGACGATTGCTGAGTCACTGGCGCATGGATTCGACGGGGAGGCTGACTTCTATGACTTGCATGGGAGGCCGATAGCGCTCTTTGCGATGATGGACTACGTGGAAGACTGGTCCGCCCATCCCATTCGCGAGATTCACCCGTTCATCCCGGTTCTTTACGGGAAGGAAATCACGGAAGACGAGTTCCTCGCCATGGTGAAGGGGATTCACGGCCTCAGTTGAAGGCGGGCTGGTAGGGGCGGGCCGATCCGGCGCGCGAATCCGAGGTTGGCGCGGAAGTTTGATGCGGTGTGGGAGGCGGGGAGGGGAACCGGTCGCATATTGCGTCCAGTTGGTTTGGAACCCATTGATTTCTCGAAACACGCGGTTGTTTCGCGCCGACCCGGAAATGCGCAGCTCTGAAATGATGAGCTGCAATGGCATCACCCTCTCACGGCACAAAAAATTGCGGAAATAGCGCAGCGAATACTCATCGTGCGCGGTCAGCGGGTGTTGCTCGATTCTGACTTGGCAGAACTCTATGGCGTACGGACAGAGCGGCTGAATCAGCAGGTACGACGAAACCGGGGACGGTTCCCGGCTGACTTTTTGTTTCAATTAGAAATCAATGAGTTACGGGGCAACCTCTTGCAAAATGCAAGAGGTTCAAGAAAGCACAGAGACCCTCGACGTCCCCCGATCGCCTTCACCGAGCAGGGCGCCTTCATGGCTGCGTCAGTGCTCAGCAGCCCACGTGCCATTGAGATGTCCATCTACGTCGTGCGCGCTTTCATCAAACTACGGCAACTCCTGGCGTCCAATACGGAGCTTGCGCACAAGCTGGAAGAGCTGGAGAAATCGATAACGACTCTCGATGCCAGGACACGCAAGCAGTTCGAAGAGGTCTATCGCGCGATTCGAGCGCTGATGGCACCGCCCGCCACAGAGTCTCGGCCGATCGGGTTTACCGCAGACATCGGGAAAGATCGCTAACTGCGAACTTGCGACCCGGCACCAAATGTCCCCGCAGTTGAAGGCGGGCTGGCGTCGGAGGTCTTGGGAGGCGGGGACGGGTTCTGGAAAGCAATGAGAAATCAGGCCGTTAGGAACTTGAAGTAGCAAATTGCGACTTCAAGTTCGGAAAACGTTGATTTGCGGAGGATTTTCGTAAAGGGGTGAGGGCGCTGATTGGCAAAGATTGTTGCCAATAAGCGGATCAGGCCAAGACGCTATCGCGGCCGGAATTGCCGAGCGAATCCATGTACTGCGAGGGCAACGCGTACTGCTCAGCGCGGACTTGGCAGAGCTTTACGGAGTGACGCCCAAACGGCTTAGTGAGCAACTTCGGCGCAACCGAGCCATGATTCCCGCGGGTTTTGCATTTGCCGTCGAATTCAGAGAGTTACGCAACTTGAGGCCGCAAATTGCGGCCTCAAGTTGGGGTGGCCGGAGAGGTCGAACGATTGCTTACACCGAACATGGCGCAATCATGGCGGCCACCATGCTGAACAGCCCGCGCGCCGTGGCGATGTCCGTTTACGTTGTCACGGCGTTCGTAAGACTGCAGCAAGTCCTGGCATTCAACACTGAGCTCGCCCGCAAGCTCGAGGCACTGGAGAAATCGGTCGCGACGCTTGACGCCAAAACGCGCAAGCAGTTCGAAGAGGTCTATCGCGCGATCCGGGCACTGATGGCGCCGGTCGCGACGAAATCGCGGCCGATTGGGTTTACTGCCGATCTCACCAAGGATCGGTGAGCCGCAACGGCATGATGCCTCCGCCGGACCTCGCGCGGCCGGGGGTCAGGCATCAGAAGTTTTGGGAGGCGGGGAGGTAGAGTGACGCTACAGTTCGGAGGCGACATGATCGACGCAATTCCAGTCTTCTATAGCGAGGAGTTGATCGCGGATGCGGGCTCCTTCAGTCCCAGTGCGGGCAAGCCGAAGGCTGTCGTGGAAGCGTGGCGCGACGCCACGCTCCCCATCGATGTGCGCAACATTGTTCCGGCAACCGTCGCAGAACTGTCCGCGGCGCACGATCCTGAGTTCGTTGCGGGCGTACTCGCCTGTCGGGTTGCCAATGGCTTTGGCAATTGTCGGCCGGAGGTCGCGCGGTCGTTGCCGTTCACGAGCGGCGCCATGCTGTGTGCCGCGCGGCATGCGCTGGCGCATGGTGTCGCCTGCGCACCCGTCAGTGGATTTCATCATGCGCACTACGGCAGCGGTGCGGGCTATTGCACATTCAACGGGTTGATAGTTGCCGCGGTTCGGCTGCTCGCCGAGGGGCAAGTCCGACGAGTCATGATCCTCGATGCCGACGTGCACTACGGCAACGGCACCGAAGACATCATCGAGCGGCTCGGCATCTCTGGCCAGGTGGACAATGTGACTCTGGGTCGATGGTTCAAGACATCGGCGCAGGCGCAGCAATACCTTGAATGCGTTGAGCGGGAGTCAGCCCGGTTCCACGAGTTCGACCTGGTGCTCTATCAAGCGGGCGCTGACGTGCACGTTGATGACCCGCTGGGCGGGGTGCTGACGACCGAGCAGATGCGGGTCAGGGACGAGACGGTGTTTCGAGCTGCGAAGGCGGCCGGTGTGCCGCTCGCCTGGAATCTGGCCGGCGGGTATCAGCAGCCGTTGTCGCTCGTGGTCGACCTGCACACGCAGACGATGCAAGAGTGCGTGAAAGTGTATGTGGGGGAGAAGCGTTCCGACCGCGGTGCCTGAATTATTGAGCCCCAGATAGCCCTGGCGCAGAATCACGGTTTGAATGACCGACAGATCCGGCTCGCACTGGCCTTGATCGAGGAACACGCTGATGAAATCCGCACCGCTTGGGACAGGCACTTCGTCGGTTGAGGTCTCAAACGTCTCGCCGCACGGCTTCTGGCTGCTCATTGGTGGCGATGAATTATTTGTGTCTTTTGACAAATTCCCATGGTTCCGGGACGCTTCCATTGCCCAACTCACTCGCGTCGAGTTGCCGTCTCCGCGCCATCTCCGCTGGCCGGATCTGGACGTTGACCTGGCGGTCGAGTCGATCCGTAATCCCGAGAAGTTCCCACTGGTGTCTCGCCCGGGCAGCTGACAAGTCGCTGCCCACAGGCACCGCGACCAGCGGCGCAAGGACGTGAAGGCGACGCCCTACATCAATCACCCGCTCGCGCCCGCGCAGGCGCTCTGCGAGGAACGGGATGTCCGCGATCCGGTGATCCTGGCTGCGGCGCTCCTGCACGACACGATCGAAGACACCGAGACGAGCTACGACGAGCTGCGCGGGCAGTTCGGTGCGCGCATCGCGGGCATCATCGCCGAGGTCACGGACACCAAGTTCCTCGGCAAGCAGTCGCGCAAGCGCGAGTACTTCGACTGGGCGAAGGCGGTGGTGGATCAGGTGCGGGGCGCGAATCCGGGGTTTGCGGAGCGGTTCGATGCGGTGTGGGAGGTGGGTCGGATGCAGACGCTTACCGAACCGGGAGTTGTTCGACGTTGATCCCTAAGGCCTTGGCGAGGCTTACCCGTGTTGCCCTGCGTGGGCGCGCGGAGGCTTCGATCTGGGCAAGGGCTGGCTGGCTGATGCGCATCCGGCGTGCGACGGCAGCCTGGGTCAGGCCGCGGAATTCGCGCCAAGCGCGTGCAGCCGAGAACCCGTCCACCATCAGGCTGACAACCTCGTGCGGAATTGTCCGGCGGCGCGCAGTGCCACGGGCCTTGGTGAGCAGGGCAGCGTAGGCCCTGATTGGCACCACGACAAAAGCCGGTGCACCGGACGCGTCGGGGATGGTGCGCAGATTAGTAGGTATGTTCATCGCGCTTCCTGACTTGCTCAATTGTGATCACTCGCTGCACGCCTTGGAACGAAAACAGCACGCGGTAATTGCCAATCCTCAGTCGATA
This sequence comes from uncultured Steroidobacteraceae bacterium, assembly GCA_964473595.1. Taxonomy (GTDB): domain Bacteria; phylum Pseudomonadota; class Gammaproteobacteria; order Steroidobacterales; family Steroidobacteraceae; genus SCUD01. Next base: position 29,028 of record CAYYQQ010000012.1, read on the forward strand.
GGGCGGATCATGGTTGGCCAGGTGCCGGGCGTTAGCGGTCGCCGGGAATCCGGCAAGATTGCCGACCGCCTTGCAAATCCTTCAACTGCGAACCTGCGAACCTGCGACCCGGCACCAGTTCACTCCACCACGTGCACGCCCGTAACGAAGAATTCCGTGTCGCCGAAACAGGACGTGGGAATCCATTTGTGTTGCTCGTAGTGCAACGCGACGCGTTTGCCGACGTTGGCGTTGATCTGGCTAGCCACCGCGTCATCTGGAACCGTGAAATAGAATTTCTCGGACACGGTGCCCGGCATCGTCACCATTGCGATTTCGCCTTCCCAGGTCTTGCAGAGCCAACCCTTTCTTGAGAGTTTCTGCACGTAGCCAGCGCGTTCGCCATCGGAATAGGACCAGTGCAACGTGAGCCAGGTCATGCCCGCCAGGAGGACGACCGCTGCGAGGATGACGGCGACGAGTATCTTGATCATCTGTTCTGCTCGGGGTTGGAGGTGTTCGGGGTGGGATTATGATGCCAATTGGCGCCAGAGGCACTTGGGGCGCGGATTGTCAGGCACGGCTACCCAGGATTTCGTAGACGAGTTTGTTGTCCGCATAGACCTGCCACTCGGTGACGCGCTTGTTTGCGAGTACGGCCCGCCAGGCGGCCGGGACTCGCCACGCAGTGCCCGAGCCGTGAAGTGTCGCCGAGGCCCACCCGCTCATGAGCACCACCGGATCGGCGGAGACTATGGTGTCCACGTCGATCCGGTAGTCTGGGAAGAAGCTGAAGTACTTGTTCCAGGCCTGCTCGAGCTGCGGCGGGCCAGAAAGGCGCGCGCCGAGGCTGTCGATGAACACGTGATCGGGAGCGCACATCGCCAGGAGCCCGCGCGAATCGTGGGCGTTGATCCGGGCAACGAACTGCCGGACGATCGCTTCCGCTGAATCCTGTGACATCGTCGAATCCCCGGGCCGGCTATTGGCAAATCCGTCTGATCGGTCGCAACTTGATAGAGCTGATGACGAATGACAATGAGATAGGTCAGCTTTCGGGGAGCGGGGCAGTGGTGGCCCTGCGGGCGATGGATTCGCAGATACCAGTCAAATCAATGATGTAGGCGGGCAGGGAATCGCGAGAAAGCCGGCCGGAGTATCCTTACCATCCTCATGCTGGAGTTCATCATGGCAATCGCACTGACCTCGCCCGTCTTCAACCAAAATGGCCCGATCCCGAAGATCTACACCTGCCAGGACAAGAACATCTCGCCCGCGCTCGCCTGGCGCGGACTGCCCGAGGGCACCAAGAGCCTCGCGCTGATCGTGGACGATCCGGACGCGCCGGATCCGGCGGCGCCGAAGATGACCTGGGTGCACTGGGTGCTCTACAACATTCCGGTTAGCGCCACGGGGCTTGCGGAAGCGGTTGCGCCCGCCGCGTTGCCGCCCGGCACGCGCGAGGGCACGAACGACTGGAAGCGCACCGGCTACGGGGGCCCCTGCCCACCGATCGGCCGGCATCGCTACTTCCACAAACTCTATGCACTCGATGCGGTGCTGCCGGATCTCAAGCTGCCGATCAAGGTGGCGCTCGAGAAAGCGATGCAGGGTCATGTGCTCGCGAAAGTCGAGCTGATGGGTACTTACCAGAAAGACTGACGGGGTATTGATCAGAGACCGAGATCAGAGAGGCCCGGGTGGTTGTCGGGGCGCCGACCGAGCGGCCAGTGATACTTCCGATCAGGCTCTCCAATCGGCAGGTCGTTGATGCTGGCGATGCGGCGCTGCATGAAACCGTGTTCGTCGAACTCCCAGTTCTCGTTACCGTAGGACCGGAACCAGTTCCCCGCGTCGTCGTGCCACTCGTAGGCGAACCGAACCGCGATGCGATTGCCGTGGAAAGCCCAGAGTTCCTTGATGAGACGATAGTCCAGCTCCTTGCTCCACTTGCGGGTGAGGAACTGGACGATCGCATCGCGACCGGTCAGGAATTCCGAGCGATTGCGCCAGGTGCTAGCGGGGGTGTAAGCGAGCGAAACGCGCACCGGGTCGCGGGTGTTCCACGCGTCCTCCGCCATGCGGACCTTCCTGGCCGCGGACTCCGCATCGAAAGGAGGGAACGGTGGCCTCGGATTTTCACTGGTAACCATGGCGCCTAGGATAACTTGCGACCCGGCACCAAGTCAGCAGGCTTGCTATCCTCGCCCGTCATGACTGAGTTGCGCCGCGACCTTACGCTGACCCACGGAATCGCGATCGTCGTCGGGATCACCATCGGCACGGGCATATTCCTCAAGTCCGCGCCGATGGCGCAGGCGCTCGGCTCGCCGCTCCTGGTCATGGCCGCGTGGATTGTCGCGGGTCTGGTGGCGATGCTCGGTGCGCTCTGCTTCGCCGAGCTCGGCACGTTGCTGCCACGCGCCGGTGGCGAATATCTGTACCTGCGCGCGGCGTTCGGCGACCTGCCGGGATTTCTCTATGTCTGCATGAGCTTCATCATTGGCGCGGCGAGCCTCGCGGCCTACGGCGCGGCATTTTCGATCTTTCTGTCCGACATCGTGACCCTGCCGGCGCCCTGGCTCGAACGCAAGCTGGAGATTTTCGGGCAGACGGTTGTGTGGCAGTTCGGCCTCCGGCAGATCATCGGCATCATTGTCATCGCGATTTTCACCTGCGTGAATCTCGCCGGCGTCGCCTTTGGCGGCCGCGTACAGACCTTTCTTACGTCGCTCAAGGTGATCGCGTTGCTAGGCCTGATCGGCGGCGTATTTCTGTTCGCCCAGGGCAATGGCGGCACCGAGGCTGCTGCGGCGACCGGGAGCGCGCTTACGAACGTGGAGCCTGGGCAGGCCTTCAGTGCGAGCGCCTTTGGTTTTGCGATGCTCGCGGCCTTGTGGGCGTACAGCGGATGGCAGTACCTGCCGATGGCGGCCGCGGAAGTGCACGATCCGGCTCGTAACCTGCCGCGTGCGGTCATCGGTGGCGGACTGCTGGTCGTCGCGCTGTATCTGCTCGTGAATGCCGCGTACTTCCACGCGCTGCCATTCGACGCGGTGGTCACATCAAGCTCGACCGCTCATCCGGATGCGCCGGCTGTCGGTGCGCGCGCTGCGCAGACATTTCTCGGGGCGCATGCGCTGCCGATTGCAGCGATCATCTTCCTGATCTCGACAGTCGGTTCGCTGAACGGCGTCCTGCTGACGCGTGCGCGGGTACCGTACGCGGCTGCGCTAGACGGCCTGTTCTTCCAGCGCTTTGCTCGCCTGAGCCCGGGCGCAAACGTCCCTGCGGCGTCGGTCATCATGCATGGCGTGCTGGCGGTGCTCTTTGCCGCTTCAGGCACCTTTGATCAGCTGACCAATCTGGCCACGTTGATCTACGTTCTCTTCTGGGCGCTGTCCGGGATCGCGCTGCTGGTGCTTCGCCGCAAGCTTGCGGATGCGCTGCGTCCCTTCCGCGTGCCGGCCTTTCCGCTGGTGCCGCTCGCGTTTGTGCTCATCATGGCCGGGGTCCTGATGAGCACGATCATCGAAAGTCCCGCCGAAGCCGGGGCGGCGTTCGCACTGCTGGCGCTCGGTCTGCCACTCTATCCGCTGTTCCGCCGCCGCGCGGGGTAGCCGCTCCCCAATTTGTTATGCTGGTTGCGCTGATCCAATGGAGGCCCGAAGCCATGAAATCACTACACCTCGTAACGTGGACAATAGCGGCGTTGGCGCTTGCGTTGCCCGCGACGCTCGGTGCGCAGCAGCTCGAACGCGATGTCTCCGTCGTCAGCGAAGACGTGGAAGGGCGCCTCGAGGGCTTCAGTTTTCAGGAAGGCCCGGAGTCGAAGCTCGATTTTCATGGCACGGCGATCGCCCTTGCCGCCTACGGCGACGGCGAGGTCGAGTTCCAGGAAGGGCGTGCGCGTGTCGACGTCTCCGTGCGCAAGCTCCCTGATCCGTGGACGCTCGGTCCCTTCTCGACCTACGTGCTGTGGGCGGTCACCGCTGACGGGCGCGCCAACAACCTGGGCTCGCTGGAGGTTCGCGATGGGCGCGGGTCATTGGAGGCCACGACATCGCTCTCGCAGTTTGCGCTGATCGTGAGCGCTGAGCCGCACTTCGCGGTCACAGCCCCGAGCAAGTATCTCGTGATGCGCAGCATTGGGCGGCGCATCAAGGGCCAGAGCGTGATGATCCCCGGCCTGACGGAACGAATCGATTACGCGGGTCTCGCCGCCCTGCCGTTCGACCCGAACGCCCGGATTCCGCTCAACCTGCTCCAGGCGCGCTATGCGCTTAATATCGCCCGCGGTGCGCAGGCGGACAAGTTCGCGGCTGACGAATTCGATCAGGCCGAACAGCTGCTGGCCAAGGCCGAGACTGCGCAAGCGAGCAAGAAACACAAGATCCGCAATACCGTGCCATTGCTGGCGCGCGATGCGGTGCAGATGGGCGAGGATGCCCGGCGCCAGGCGGTGCTCGGCCGTCAGGCCGCGGAGACCGCCGAGGAAGCCGCGCGTCGCGACGCAGCAGCGCTGGCCGCACTCCAGGAGGCGGAACAGGCCGCGCGCGAGGCTGCGCTCGAGGCCAACCGGCAGGCGCGCGCGGATCTCACGGCTCGACTGAACCGCGCGCTGCCGACGCGCCAGACCGAACGCGGTATCGTCGCGGAAATTGCCGGTGTGCAGTTCGCTACTGGCGCCGCGACGCTAAACCCGAGCGCCCGCGAAGCGCTGGCGCGTTTTGCCGGCATCGTCGTCGTATATCCGTCGCTGCGCTTCACGGTCGAGGGCCACACCGACAGCACCGGGAGTTACGAAACCAACCAGACCCTGTCGCTTGCACGTGCGCTTACGGTCCGCGATTACCTGATCGGGCAGGGTGTCGGTGCATCCTCGATCGGGGTGAAAGGTTTCGGTCCGGTCCAGCCGATTGCCGACAATGAAACCAGCGCAGGCCGCGCGCGCAATCGCCGCGTCGAGATCATCCTCACCGGCGACCTGGTCACGGATCGCTGAATCCGGGTACGGTCTCTGCATGGATAACGAAGAACTCGAGTACGTTGGTTTCTGGGCGCGCGTGGGTGCGTCGATCATCGACACCTTGCTGGTGATGGTCATCTGCATGCCGCTGGTGACGTGGTACTACGGCGCCGATTACTGGCTGACGGCGGCATTCATCCGCGGTCCGGCGGATTTCGTCATCAACTGGATCCTGCCGGCAATCGCGATCGTGCTCTTCTGGATCTACCGGCAGGCGACGCCCGGCAAGATGGTGATCTCCGCGCGAATTGTTGATGCGCGCACCGGCGGGAAGCCGACGACGGGTCAATTGATCGGGCGCTACCTGGGCTACTACGTTTCCACGATTCCGCTGTTTCTCGGTCTCATCTGGGTGGCGTTCGATCCGCGCAAGCAGGGCTGGCACGACAAGCTGGCCGGGACGGTGGTCGTGCGTCCCCGGGTGCGCGGGCCGCAGTCGGTGAAGTTCGACTGAGCTGGTGCCGGGTCGCTGAGCTGGTGCCGGGTCGCAGGTCGGCGCGAAGCTGCGAACCTGCGATCCGGCACCAAGTCTGCTATTGCTTGAGCACCGCCGCGTCGACAAAACCGCGCCGGCAGCCGTTGCAGGGCGACACGTACTTGTAGGGCCCATCGCGAGCGGTGCCCATCACGACCACGGTTGTGTCGGCTGGATATTCATCGATCACCTGCCCACCCCTGGATGGCGCGGTCAGGACCCGCGCCTTGCGAGTGAGCGTCCACAGTCCGCCGGGAACGACATCCACGATGTGCCCGCGATATTCGATCAAGGAACGCTCGTAGGCCTTGCCTTTCCAGGCGTAGTGCGTCAACTCGCTGCAGGGGCGCTCGCCCCCGCAGCCACCGCGCAGCGTAGCGGGCGTGCCCGCGGTCGCGCTCAGCACTTCGATTCCCGGCGCGTCGTCGGCATTCACCGCGCCCAGTTCCACCCAGGCCTCGCCGCGCTGCGCATAGAGGAAGTACGGGCAACCGAGGCTGCCGCAGGAAAACACTGACGGCGCGCCATAGCAGGTGAAGTTCTGGGTCAGGTCGATGAGCACCTCGGCCTTGCCGTCTGCATCCACATCCAGCGACCAGTAACTGGCATCCGGAATGGGCTGCAACGCGCCGCCGACAGCGCTGCATTCCCCGATCATGTAGTCCAGGGCCCTCAGAACGTAGGTGGGGCACTGGCTGGCTTCGGCATCCGGGTCGGGGCTTTCCTCCGCGAGGCAGGCGACGAGATCGATGGTCCGCCTGAGCACGGCCGCAACGGTGGCCTGTTCCGAGGTGGCTGTGGCCGCCTCGTGATCCGATGAGGTTGGTGCAGCCCGGCCTGGTTCGCGGCCGCAGGCCGATAGCAAGGCGAGGCAGAGGGCGATCTGGAAGAGGCGGGTGGGGAGCGTTCTCATCGCCGCATCATAGTCGCAGTGACAGGCAGGTCAACGACCCATCCATCTTCCGGAACTCCGAGAGCTCTATGGGTAGCGTGTCGTAACCAAGGCCCGCGAGGGTATCGGCGAATTCAGGATACTGTGCCGCGATCAGCACGCGGTCGTTGATCCGGATGCAGTTGGCGGCGTAGCGCTCCGCCTCGGAGACGACGATCAACTCGTATGGCTGCAAGGCCTCGCCCATGGGCATGTCCGAGGTGAGCACCAGGCGGCCGTCGCCGAGATAGGTCATGCCGGTCTTCAGGTGCAGCAGGCGCGGGCTGTTGCGCAAGTCGATGAAGCTCGATCGATAGCCGAGCGTCTCGAGAATTTCCGCGAGCTGCCGCGCGCCCTCTTCGTTAGTGCGGGAAGTAAGCCCAATCAGGAAGTGGCCATCCGCCTCGCAAATATCGCCGCCATCCAGCGTGCCGGGCGCAACGATGCGGGCGATGTCGGGATACCAGCCGCGTAGCGCCTTGATGATGCTCTCGACTTCGCCGGTGCGACTCGGCGCGGCGGAATGCGTGGCGATTGCCCCGCGCGCGGTGATGATCGCAGGATCCTCGACGAAACAGCTGTCGGGGTAAGCGGGGTCTGCGGGCAGCGTCGATACCTGAAGGCCGCAGCCGGCGAGTGCCTGGCAGTAGGCGCGATGCTGCAAAAGTGCGAGGGCGACGTCAGGCGCGCCTTCGTTCGCCTGGGTAATCCCGGCGGCGAAGGTCGCGGGCGGCGGTCGCACGAGGGCGCGTGTGAAAAGCATGAACCTTGCGACCGGTAGCCCTTGATATAGCTGTAGTTTGCACTGCCCGCGGATCTGGCGCACTCCGGGAATGATCTATCTTGCGTCGCAAAACGCAGACGGCCTGCATCTGATATCTTCTCCGGGCCGTAGTATTTCCTGCGTTGGTCCGGTCTACTTGGCTGACCCCAAGCACTTTGGGGTCATTTGTTAACAAAGGGGGCACTGATCATGTCTATGAATCGTCGGGATTTCGGCAAAGTGATGCTGGGAGTGACGGGCGGCCTGCTCGCCGGCGCACAGCTCGCAAGAGTCGCGTCGGCCGGGGAAGTGGCCGGCGACGACAAGCATGCCTGTAAAGGCCTCAACTCCTGCAAGGGTAAGGGTGGCGGCGAAAACGCTGGCAAGAATTCGTGCAAGGGCCAGGGCGGTTGCGCCACGGTCACGCATGATTGCGCAGGCAAGAACTCGTGCAAGGGCCAGGGCGGTTGCAAGTCAGGTGACGGCGGCTGCGCCGGCAAGAACTCCTGCGAGGGCAAGGGCGGCTGCAAGTCGCCGGTCGATCCGTCCCACATGGGCGGCTGAGAGTCCGGTTGAATCGCGCTGCCATCCGGGCCGTGTGGCCCGGATGGCAGTGGTGTCTCTGACCTGTCTTTGAATGCATAACACTCCGCTTCCCAATCGCTGGAACCTGCCGGACCTCGGTCTCGGCGTGGGGCTGCGCACCCAGCATTTCCGGCATATCACCGAGCGCTGGCCGGCGATGGACTGGTTCGAGATTCTGTCCGAGAACTTCATCGATACCGAAGGCCGGCCGCTTTATTTCCTGGACCAGATCGCCGAGCGTTACCCGATCGCGATGCACGGCGTGTGCCTGTCGGTCGGCAGCACGGATCCGGTTGATTTCGAATTCCTCGATAAGTTGCGCGCATTGGCCAAACGCGTAAAGGCGGTCTGGCTCGGCGATCACATCTGCTGGACGGGTGTGGCGGGGCTCAACGGCCACGACCTGTATCCGGTGCCATACACGGAAGAGGGCCTGCGGCACATGGTCTCGCGCGTGCGGATCATCCAGGATTACCTGGAGCGGCCGCTGGTGCTCGAGAATCCCTCGACTTACCTCACCTTCGCGTCGTCCTCGATGCCGGAGGAAGAATTCATCGCACGGCTCGCGGTCGAGGCGGACTGCGCGCTGTTGCTCGACGTCAATAATGTCTATGTGACCTGCCGGAATCACGACCTGGATCCGGTGGCGTATCTGGATGCCATGCCCTACGAGCATGTGGTGCAGGTGCATCTGGCCGGCCACACCGACAACGGCACGCACTGCATCGACACGCACGACGGGCGCGTGATCAACGAGGTCTGGAAGCTCTACGCGCGGGTACACGAAAAGACTGGTGGGCGCGCGACACTCCTGGAGTGGGATGCGAACGTGCCGAAGTTCTTCGTGCTGCAGCAGGAAGTTGGCAAGGCCGCTCGTTTCCGCAACGGGGTCAAGGCAGCGCGGCGGGTCGCCGCATGAGTCTCCGGGACACCCCGCGATTGGAGACGGTTGAGTGCTGGATGCAGGCAGTCGTGATGCATCCGGAAGGGGCTGAGGGCGGCGTTCAGTCGAAGCCTGCGCGGCGCCTGCTGCCGCGGGCAGCGACGAACCTTGAGAGTGTCGTGCTGCCATCGAAGTCGCTTTCGGCCGTCGAGCGGCTCGGTATCTACGCGTACATGTATTACGCGCGGCTGCTCGAGATCCTGATTGCGGAATACCCGACCACGCAGCAAATCCTGGGCGAAAAGGCGTTCGAGCGCGCTTGCCGCCGGTTCCTGGAGCGCAATCCATCCAAGCACCGCACGCTCAATCGCCTGAGTGTGCGATTCCCGGATTTCCTGGCGCGGCACCTGCCGCACGGCAATCGCAGCAAGCTTGCGGTTGACGTCGCGCGCATCGAGCGGGCGATGGAAGACGTGTTCGACGCGCCGCGGGCCGAGCCCCTGACGGCGGCCGAGTTCGCAGCGATTGGCGCCGACGAATGGCATCGCGTGCGGTTGCGAGTAATCCCGGCGCTGTGCCTGTTGAAGCTGCGCTTCCCGGCCAACGACTACATGAATGCGTCGCGCGGCGCTGGAAAGCCGCGCTTGCCGCGCCGGCGCGCGACGTTTGCAATCGTCTATCGGCTCGGGTTCCAGGTGTATCGGCGCGATCAGGCGCCGGGACAGTTCAAGCTGCTCTCGGCGCTCGCGGCGGGGCGCACGCTCGCCGAGGCGGTCCGATCGAGTGTGAGTGGCCGCGGAGGCAACGCGGAGAAACTCGCGGCCACTCTCGGCGCGTGGTTTCGCGAATGGGCAGCCGCAGGGATATTCTGCGGTATCGAGCGCTAGACTTGGTGCCGGGTCGCAGGTTCGCAGTTTTTGGCATATAACTGCGAACCTGCGACCCGGCACCAAATGGGAGTAAGGCTGTGAATATTCGTAATCTGGCAACGGGGCTCAAGTACTGCGGCGAGGCATCCGGCAAGAAGCAGACCTATTACATTTTCGAGAGCGGCAAGGCCTATGTGGTGATGTCAGGCTCTCGCACCAAGCGCGCGAGCGGGTACTTCAACCTGGTGAGCCGTGAGGCCGTGGCCCGGATCCGCAAGAGTTACGCCGGCCGCCAGGATGTGACTGCCAAGCAGCTCGCCACGCGTTCACGCGGTACGGGCGTGCGCGATGCGCTACAGGCACTCAATATCCTCTACGTCCTGGTCGCGACCGGCGCCGCGAAGCGCGACGACCGATATCAGGATCAGCGACTGCATTTCAACATCCACGCACGATAAAAGAAAAGGCCCGCCGAATGGCGGGCCTCTTGTCGACCATGTCCTGCGGACTTCGTTCAGGGCTTGTATCTGTTCCAGATATTCCGCGAGATGATCGTGAGCGCCGCGCCGGCAGCAAATGTGCCCGCTGCGCCGAAGATCTTCGCCAGGTACTCGCCTGCCTCGGGAATGTTGCCCAATTGGCTAGAAAGCGCACCGAGCACGAGGGCGGACGCCAGGACTCGCACATGGTCCTCACCAGCAATGGCGTAGCCTGCGACCAGGCCGAGCACGACCAGGATGGCTCCCATATATTCGAAAGTCACGAAGGCACTGACTACGGAAAGGGCGATCGCCGCCCAACCTATGAGCTTGAATGGATTCACTTTTCATCCCCCTGAAGCTTGTAATGACGCGGCTTGGTAGGCCCGCACCGCTGCGCGATCCTACGCCCGAGGTAGGGGTACGGCAAACCGGCCGGAAAACCGGTGAGCAGGGGGCGCCCTGACTGAAGCCCGGCGGGGCCACCTGGTCGGATTTGGCTGGATCGCCGCGTGGAGTCCTCGCGGTGACCTGTTCGATCACCTGAAACGCCCGCCGTCAGGGCAGCCGCCAGGACAGCAATAACCGGGTTGCTGTCGGCACGCGCGGACCCGATGCTGCGCGCCATGAGTTACACCCTGCAAGGGCTCGAGCCCGCATTGTTCGAGCCGCTATACCAGCTCGATGACGAGACGCTCGCCACCCGCGGCATGCGCTGGATGAGCGTCGATGAACCAACCGGCTTTCCCTGCCGCATCAGTCTGGAAGATGCGCCGGTCGGCGAGCGGGTGCTGCTGTTGCCGTTCGTGCATCAGGACAGCCGTTCGGCCTATCGGGCGTCGGGGCCGATTTTCGTGCGGCGTGGCGTCAGTGAAGCACGGCGCATCGCCGGCGAGCTTCCACCCTATCTCACGCGACGGCTGCTGTCGGTGCGCGCTTACGACGCGATGGACGACATCGTGGACGCGGACGTGGCTGACGGTGCCGCCGCGGAACCCCTGATCGAACGCTACCTCGCGCGCGGCGAGGTGTCCTACCTCCATCTGCACTTCGCGCGGCGCGGCTGCTACGCCTGCCGCGTGGATCGCGCTTGATCTCGTAGAACTACGAACCCGCGACCCGGCACCGAATTGGCGGGCACCGAACCTGAAAGCCCGGCACCATATAATGAGTGCCGATGAAACCGCCATCCGTCAGCCGGCGTGCTTTCCTGGTGGGTTCCGCAGGCCTTGCCACGGTCACCATCGCCACGGCGCTCGCCGCGCGGCAATCGCGAGGCATGACGGTAAGCGCCGGCGGTTCCGCGATCGTGCCCGGCCCATACGGGCCATTGCGGCCGGTCGCGGATCTCGAAACATCGCTGCCGCTCCTGATGTTGCCCGAAGGTTTTGAGTACCGGACTTTTTCCTGGTCGGGCGACCTCATGTCCAATGGCGAGCCAACGCCGGATCTTCACGACGGCATGGGCGTTATCTTCGCTGAACGCCGCGGTGCGGAAAATGAACTGGTCCTGGTGCGCAATCACGAGTGCGACTTTGCACGTCCGATAGACGCGCCGGGTCGATACGACACGGCTATACCGGCCGGCAAATTGCATCCTCCGGGCGGCGGCACGACCAACCTGGTCTTTCGCGGTCGCCGTTGGATCAGCGTCCAACCGTCGCTCGGTGGCACGCTGGTCAATTGCGCCGGTGGCGTGACGCCCTGGGGCACCTGGCTCAGCTGCGAAGAGACGTGGATTGATCTCACGGCGAAGGGTGGCCGCCGTCACGGCTACGTGTTCGAGGTGCGCCGGAATCCGGCGGAGACGACTGGCAAGGCGATCGTTGACATGGGCCGGATGGAGCACGAGGCCGTCGCCATCGATCCGGAGACAAATTACGCCTATCTGACCGAGGACGAACCGAACCGCTGCACACTCTATCGCTTCATCCCGAATGATCGCAGTGGAACTCCCGGCAGCTACGAGGCCGGCGGTCGCTTGCAGGCGGCGCGCGTCGTCGACCAGAAGAATGCGGACCTGCTGACGCCTTCGCCAGGCGATCTGCATCAGCTGGAGTGGATCGACCTGCAGAATCCGGACGCAGAACCCGGTGCGTTGCCGGCGGGCTTTCCCAATGCAAATGGCAGAGCCAGCGGTCCGTTTCTGGAGGCCTGGTCCAGGGGGGCGCTGCGCATCAGCCGCGGCGAAGGCATCTGCTATCACGCCGGAAAGTTCTATGTCGTGGACACGACTGCCGGCACGGGGCTTCTTGGACGTCGCGGTAACGGTGAGGGCGCGGTCTGGGAATACGACCCACAGGCCGAAACATTGCGCGCGATTTTCGTGGCTGGCAGTCAGCTGGTCGCGGACAATCCGGACAACATCACGGTCAGTCCTCGCGGCGGCATCCTGTTGTGTGAGGACGGCGAGCCGGTGACGGACCAATACGGCCCTGGCACGCGAGTGCTCGGCCTGACCGCCGAGGGCCAGTCATACGCGTTTGCCAAGAACAACGTGTGGCTGGACCAAAGCGAGATTCGAGTTGCGGGGAAGAACATTCGGCCCGGCGATTACCGCGGCCGCGAATTCTCCGGCGCATGTTTCGACCCCGCCGGCGAAGTGCTGTTCGTCAACATCCAGGATCCCGGAATCACCGTTGCGATCTGGGGGCCGTGGGCGAAGGGGAATCTCTAGGTCGTACCGTTCGGCACAGCGCTCTGGTTCGTAATCAGGCAAGTTCGAGGCCAGATTTCATGTTTGTCGGTCACTTTGCGGTCGCTTACGCAGCCAAGCGCCTTGCACCGCGCACATCGCTCGGCATGCTCTTTTTCGCCGCGCAATTTGTCGACCTGCTGTGGCCATTCCTGGTGCTGACCAGGATCGAGCGCCTGTCACTCGCGCCACCGGGCGCGGTGTTTCCGCTGGTGTTCGAACATTACCCCTGGTCGCACAGCCTGTTGCTCGCGCTCGTGTGGAGTTGCGTGGTCGGGTGCGCCTATTGGGGATTCAAGCGCGATCGCAGGGCGGCGTTCGTCATCGGCGCCCTGGCCCTGAGTCATTGGTTTCTCGACCTCGTCGTTCACATGCCGGACCTGCAGCTTTGGCCCGGCGATGACATTCGTCTCGGTCTGGGCCTGTGGAACACGCCAATCGTTGCGCTCGCCATCGAATTCGCATTGCTGGCCGGTGGCGTGACGCTGTACCTTTCCGCGACGCGGCCGGAAAGCCGCGTCGGTACCTGGGGGGCGTGGTTCCTGATCGCGCTTCTCGCCGTGATTCAGCTCGACAATACATTTGGCCCGCCACCGCCGAGCGTGATGGCCGCGGCATGGACCGCAATGGCCATGTGGCTGCTGGTGCTGATGGCGTGGTGGACTGATGGAGCGAGACGATGAGCAAGGCGCCCGCTGTCGATACCTATATCGCGAAATCCGCAGATTTCGCACGTCCGATCCTGATGCGCGTGCGCGCTGCCATGCACAAGGCCTGCCCACAGATGGAAGAAACGATCAAGTGGGGCGTGCCGCATTTCGAATACAAGGGTGTCCTGGCCAGCATGGCCGCATTCAAGCAGCACGCGAGCTTCGGATTCTGGAAGCAGAAGCTGATGGATGATCCGGCCGGACTTTTCCCGGCGCCGGGCGACTCCAGTATGGGCGGAAAGAAAATCCGTTCGGCAGCGGAGCTGCCGTCCGATGCGGTCCTGTTCCGCTACATCAAGGCGGCGGTTGCATTGAACGAGGCAGGCACGAAGGTGCCACGCCCGCTGAGGAAGAAACGGCCGCCGCCAAAGGCGCCGGCGGATCTCGCGGCGGCACTCAAGAGGAATGCGAAGGCGAAAGCGAGCTTCGAGGCCTTCACTGCAGCGCAGCAGCGCGAATACGTTGAGTGGATCAGCGAGGCGAAGCGGGAGGCAACCCGCCAGAAGCGCCTCGCGACCGCGATCGCGTGGATGGCGGCAGGCAAGACGCGTAACTGGAAGTACATCAATTGCTGAAGCAGG
>CAYYQQ010000013.1:0-6926 GCA_964473595.1 uncultured Steroidobacteraceae bacterium
TGCGCGGCGAATTCGACCACATGCTGCTGGAGAATGCACGAAGCAAGGGCGCCCACGTGCTCGAAGAAACCACCGTGCGTGAAGCGATCATGGACGATGGCCGGGTGGTCGGCGTTCGAGCAGCCGGCAGGGACGGCAGCAGTTACGAATTCCGGTCGCCAATCACCATCGACGCCAGCGGACGCGATGCCTTTTCGATTGTCCGGCGCGAGTGGCGGATTCGCGATCCCTATCTGGACAAGATGGCACTCTGGACCTACTACCGGGGCGCCATCCGCGATCCGGGGCTTGATGAAGGCGCGACCACTGTGGCATACCTCCCGGAAAAGGGATGGTTCTGGTACATCCCCCTTCCCGACAACATCGTCAGCGTGGGCATCGTGGCGGAGAAAGATTACCTGTACAAGGACGGCCGGGACCTGGAGACCATCTTCCATCGCGAGGTCGAGAACAATCTCTGGATCAAGGAACATCTGGCTCCCGGCAAGCGGGTCGAGAATTTCCGCGCGACCAGCGAGTACTCGTACCGCTCGCAGCACTGCTCAGCCGATGGACTCGTGCTGGTGGGCGACGCTTTTGCTTTCCTCGATCCGGTGTTCTCTTCGGGCGTGTTCCTGGCCCTGCGCAGCGGCGAGATGGCCGCGGATGCCGTTGACCACGCCTTGTGTATCGGAGACACCTCGGCCTCGCAGTTTGATGAATACGGCCGTGAGCTGTGCCGCGGCATCGAAGCCATGCGCAACCTGGTCTACGCCTTCTATGACCACGCCTTCAGCTTCGGTATGTTTTTCAGAGAATACACGGACTTGAAGGGAGATGTCACCGACTGCCTGATCGGCAATCTTTTCCGCGACTTCGATCCGTTGTTCAAGGCCGTGGGCGATTTCGCCAAGCTCCCCGAGCCCCTTCAGCATGGCTGGGCGGCGGTCTGCCCCGCATGAAGACCATCCAGCTTACGCCCGGTACAGGAAACTTCCATTGCGGCGTTTGTCTGCGCGACAGCACGCTGGTGACCGCCCTCCGCGCGTTGGGACATGATGCCACTCTCGTTCCGATGTACCTGCCGATGATCACCGATGAACCTCAGATTGAAGGCAATGCGCCCATGTTTTTCGGCGGGATCAACGTTTACCTTCAGCAACGGTCCTCGCTGTTTCGCCATACGCCGGCATGGCTCGATCGACTGTTCGACACGCCGGGATTGCTGCGCTGGGTGGCTGGTCGCGTGAGCATGACACGGGAAAGAGATTTAGGCGATATCACGCTTTCGATGCTTCGCGGAGAAGAGGGCCGGCAGGCGAAGGAACTCGAGAAACTGCTGACCTGGCTGTCATCAGAGGAACATCGACCGCAAGTCGTCTGCCTGTCGAATGTGCTGCTGGCCGGCCTCGCCCGGGGGATCAAGACCCGGTTGCACGTGCCGGTGGTCTGCACGCTACAGGGTGAAGATTCCTTCCTCGACGGGTTGCCGGAGCCATATCGACAACAGGCGTGGGAATTGCTGTCGCGCCGGGCCGCGGAGATTGATGCGTTCATCGCGGTGAGTCATTACTATGGCGACGTGATGAAGCGGCGGCTGACCATCCCATCGGACAAGGTCCACGTCGTCCACAACGGCATCCGGTTGGACGGCTATGCACCCGCCGAGATGGCGCCGCATCCGCCCGCGATCGGTTTCCTGGCGAGAGGGTGCCGACAAAAGGGGCTGCACACACTGGTCGAAGCGTTCATTCATCTGCGAAAGCGAAACCGCATGGGCGATGTGAAACTGCGCATCGCAGGGACCACCCTCCCCACGGATGAACCTTTCGTCACCCAACTCCGCGAGCGCCTCGCAGAATGCGGTTTGACGCCCGCAGTCGACTTTCTTCCCAACATCAGTCTTGCGGAGAAGCAGGCGTTCCTGAAAACTGTGTCCGTGCTCTCCGTCCCTGCCACTTACGGTGAGTCCTTCGGGTTGTATGTCCTGGAAGCGCTGGCCTCGGGCGTCCCCGTGGTTCAGCCGCGCCACGCGGCGTTCCCGGAGTTGATCGAGGCTACGGGCGGAGGTGTTCTCTGCGAGCCGGACAACCCGGAATCGCTGGCTCTGGCCATCGAGAGTCTGCTGCTCGACGACGATCGGAGGCGAGCGTTGGGCCAGCGCGGCCGACAGGCAGTCCTCGATCGCTTTGGAGTCGAACGCATGGCCCGGCGCGTTGCGGATATCTGCGAAGGGGTGGTGAATCACTCGCGTCCCATGGAAGTACTCACGAGGTAATACGAATATGGCTCATGAGTTCAAACTCCAGCGGCGGGTCGAGTTCGCGGATACCGACATGGCCGGGATCATGCACTTCGCCAACTTCTTTCGCTATATGGAGGAAACGGAGCACGCATTCTTCCGGTCCCTGGGCATCTCGATTCTGACGAAGAGCGGCGACAAATTCGTGACCTGGCCGCGCGTGCACGCTGAATGTGATTACCTCCGGCCCCTGCGGTTCGAAGACCAGGTGGAAGTCCACCTGCTGGTCCACGAACGCAAACCCAAGGCGATCACCTTCCGTTTCATCTTTCGGAAGCTGAACGCCCAAGCGCCTGAAGAGGTCGCCCGGGGATCGCTGGTCACCGTCTACGTATCGTACGATCCGGCCTCGGGCACGATGAACGCGATCGATATACCGGCGGCGGTCGCCGCGTTGATCGAGCCGGTGCCGGCCGAATCTCTTGCATGAGGATGTAACCGATGGCAACAACCGGAGGCGCGGCTCAGCCGGGCATGACCTGGCTGGTCTTCGCACTGATGACCGTAGCGACGTGGGGCTTGTACGGCGTGTTCCTGCACACCGGGCAGCTCAACATGGCCGATCCGGCGAACGGGCGGTACAAGGCTTTCCTGTTTGTGGGGCTGGCTTATTTTCTGACCGCCGTGCTGGCCCCGCTTGCTCTGCTGGTGATCAACGGCGCGTCGTGGCGCTTCCCGGTCACGGGTATGACCTGGTCGCTGCTGGCGGGATTGGTCGGTGCGGTCGGCGCGTTCTGCGTGTTGCTGGCCTTCGGCGCGAAGGGGTCGCCCGCGGTGGTGATGTCCATCATCTTCGCCGGCGCGCCGGTGGTGAATGCGCTCGTCGCCCTGGCCATGCATCCGCCCGCCGGCGGGTGGTCCACCGTGCGGTGGCCGTTCATCGCGGGGATTTTCCTGGCGGCGCTCGGTGGCTGCCTGGTCACGCTGTACAGGCCCGCTGCGCCTCCGCCCAAACCATCGGCGACGAGCCAGATCTCAAAAGAACCTGCGAACGTGCAATGAACGGATCATCTCCCCCCAACCGCGCTGCGATCGAAGCCAATCAGCTTGTCCAGTTGCGCGCTTTGCTGAAGACCGTGCTCGCAACCAACGCCTTCCAGCAATCGAAACTGTCCGCCACCGGTATCGGATCAAACATCGACAGCCTGCACGAGTTCCGTACTCGCGTGCCCTTCACCACCAAGCATGAAATCACCGACGATCAGGCCGGCCATCCGCCCTACGGCACCAATCTCACGTTTCCGATCAATCGCTACACGCGCCTGAGCCAGACCAGTGCCACCTCGGGCACGCCGCTCAAGTGGCTGGATACACCGGAAAGCTGGCAATGGATGCTGGGGAACTGGATGCGGGTGTATGAGGCGGCCGGCGTGCGCGCCGGGGATCGCGTGTTCTTCGCGTTTTCGTTCGGGCCGTTTCTCGGTTTCTGGACGGCGTTCGAGTCAGCCGCGCGGCTCGGCTGCCTGTGCATTCCGGGCGGTGGGATGAGCAGCAGTGCGCGACTGCGCGCCATCCTGACGAACCAGATCAGCGTACTCTGTTGCACGCCGACCTATGCGCTTCGCCTGGCGGAGGTGGCCGCTCAGGAAGGCATCGATCTTCGCCAATCCCCGGTACGCATGATGATCGTGGCCGGTGAGCCGGGCGGCAGCATCCCGGCGATGCGCTCGCGCATCGAGCAACTCTGGCCCGGCGCCCGCGTCTTCGATCACCACGGCATGACCGAGGTGGGGCCGGTGAGCTACCCATGCCCGCAGCGGCCCGACCACCTGCACGTCATGGAGAACGCGTACCTGGCTGAAGTCATCAATCCACAGAGCGGCCATCCCGTCGCTACCGGCGCTGTCGGCGAGCTGGTGCTCACCACGCTGGGCCGGACCGGCTCACCGTTGCTGCGCTATCGCACCGGCGACCTGGTCAGGCCCGCGATGGACACACCCTGCGTTTGCGGCAGTTACGAGATGGGCCTTTGGGGCGGTATTCTTGGGCGAACCGATGATATGGTGTCGGTGCGCGGCGTGAATGTGTATCCCGCCGCGGTGGACCAGATCATCCGCGGCTGCGAAGGCGTGGCTGAATACCGCGTGGAGGTTCGTCCAGGGCCGGCGATGACCGAGCTGATCGTGTTGATAGAACCATCCGCCACATGCACGGATCAAACCCGTTTGGCATCAACCATTGAACGGGCGCTGCGCGACGCGCTGTCGTTGCGCGTCCCGGTCACCCTGACGCAACCCGGGGCGCTGCCGCGATTCGAGATGAAGGCGCAGCGCTGGGTGCGGTCTGGAGATTAGAAACTCGATCCGCCCGGCGTGTCCGCTCTGCAATTGTGGACCGATGCTGAGTTTGGTAATCTGATCCCATGTCAGTCGTCGAAAAGTCACATGCCCGGAAACGCCAGGGGGAACTCGGACAGTTCCTCACGCCTGCGCCTGTGGCCAACTTCATGGCCTCTCTGTTCGATACATTGCCACCCGTTGTTCGTCTGCTGGACGCCGGTGCTGGCGCTGGTGCGCTGACAGCCGCTTTCGTCTCGAGGTTGTGTGAAAAGAAGGGTGGAGTGCGCGCAGTGGATGCCACGGTTTACGAGGTTGATCCTGTTATCCAGGACGAGCTTGCTGCGACATTGCGCCGCTGCCGGGGGAGATGCGAAGAGGCTGGTATCCGTTTTACATTTATATGCCATGCTACCGACTTTATTCAGGAAATCTCGGCTCGGGTTGCTGGGGATTTGTTCGGCGATTCACCACCCGCGTTCGATGCAGCGATTGTAAATCCGCCCTATCGGAAGATTAACACCGACTCTGATGAAAGGCGTGCTTTGCGATCTGTGGGTGTCGAGACGAGCAACCTTTACACGGGGTTTATCGCCCTCATTCAGAGACTGCTGGTTCCAGACGGACAGATTGTGGGCATTACGCCGCGGAGTTTCTGTAACGGCCCATATTTTCGACCTTTCCGCGAGGACTTTTTGGGCCACTTGGAATTGCGTAGGCTGCACGTCTTTGAATCGCGGGAAGCGGCCTTCCGTGACGATAATGTGTTGCAAGAGAATATCATCTTCCATGCGGTGAAAACACACCACCGGCCGCGTGACGTGGTGATATCCACCAGTAGCGGTGAACATGGAGATACAATAAGAGAAGTAAGATTTCCCTTCGCAGATGTGGTCCACCCGAACGATCCAGAGAAGTTCATCCATATTCCCGTGGCGCCTTGCCATGTGGTAGCCAAGGAAACATTGGACGGCTTGCGCTCCAACCTTGCATCACTTGGGGTGACCGTATCCACCGGGCGTGTAGTTGACTTCCGTTTGAAGGATGCCCTTCGTCGTGTGCCGGAGAAAGGGACCGTGCCTCTACTGTATCCTTGCCATTTTAATGGGGGCATTGTTCACTGGCCGAAGACTGAAGCCCGCAAACCGAACGCCATTCTCAACAACGATGAAACGCGCCCCTGGCTCGTGCCTGCGGGCGTGTATGTGCTTACCAAGCGATTCACCTCCAAAGAAGAACGCCGCCGTTTGGTGGCTTGCCTGTTCGACCCGCGCGATGTGAAAGCGGAGTGGCTGGGTTTTGAAAACCATTTGAACTACTTCCATGCCAACGGACATGGACTTGATCGAAGCCTTGCGCTGGGGCTTTTCGCGTTCCTGAACTCCACGGTCGTTGACCAGTATTTCCGCCGTTTCAGCGGGCACACTCAGGTGAATGCCGCCGATCTTCGGAAGCTGGCTTATCCTGAGCGTGATACTTTGCAGGCGATGGGAATCGAAATGAAAACACTCGATCTATCACAAAACGAGATCGACCAACTTGTAACCAAGCACCTTCATGCCCGCCGATAAGCCCAAAAGCAAAGCCGCTATCAGAAAGCGCCGACTTGCTGAGGCGGTCGAAACCCTCACGGCCTTGCAGTTTGGTCCGAAGCAACGGAACGAGACCGCAGCTTACACTCTGCTCGCCCTCCTTGATCTCAAACCGGATGTTGCTTGGTCATACGCTCAAGCTCCGCTGTGCGGGATCACCCCGGTCATTGATTTCATTGCTGAGGCTTACGGTGTTCGCTATGCCCCGAACACCCGGGAGACGATCCGCGACGACGCAGTGAAGTTCTTTGTGGAGTCAGGATTGCTGCTTCGCAATCCCGACGATTCCAGTCGTCCGACGAACAGTGGAAAGACGGTGTATCAGGTGGAGCCTTCTGCTTTGGCATTGCTCCGTAAGGTCGGCACACTAGACTGGCCGCCAGCATTGAAGGAATACCTCGCGAGTCGCGAAGCCATCCAAAACGAGATTGCCCGAAGGAGGGACATGGCACGGGTGCCCGTAACGCTGCCCGATGGTTCACAGGTGGCTCTTTCGCCCGGTGGCCAGAATCCGCTCATCAAGGCCATCATCGAGCAATTCTGCGCGAGGTTCGCGCCTGGTGGTGTGGTGCTCTACATTGGCGACACTGAGAACAAGTTCGTTCATCTGGAAACCGAGAACCTGGCGAAGCTTGGCGTCGTTTTGGACTCTGCGGCCAAAATGCCCGATGTAATCGTTCATTTTACCACTAATAACTGGTTATTGCTTATTGAAGCCGTCACCAGTGCGGGACCAGTGGATGGAAAGCGGCGTAAGGAACTCAAGGACTTGTTTGC
>CAYYQQ010000013.1:7026-42406 GCA_964473595.1 uncultured Steroidobacteraceae bacterium
CCAGTGCGGGACCAGTGGATGGAAAGCGGCGTAAGGAACTCAAGGACTTGTTTGCGACCTGCAAAGCGGGTCTGGTTTTCGTCACGGTGTTTGAGACGCGCCGCTCGATGCAGTCCTTCCTTTCGCAGATCGCGTGGGAATCTGAAGTCTGGGTTGCCGAAAACCCGGATCACATGATCCACTTTGACGGTGAGCGATTTCTCGGCCCATACCCGGACGCGATGCCGAAAACTACAAAGTAATCGGCAAAATCCTGGGTAAAAGGGGATCATCCCCATCTGCCTCATCTGCCTTTCCCATCTGCCTTTCATTTGACCTCTGGCTTCGTGATGAATGCCAGGAATTTTCTCCCCAGATCCGTTGAGCGCTGCGACAACATCCCATTGACGCTCATCATTCCGCCGAAGTTATCGTGCCCAAAGAGTCCACGAGCGTGCAAGTCTTTCGCGAGCTGATTGTAGAGATCCCCCTGCCCATTCATTTCGGGGTATGCGGCGAGCAGTACTTGCTCAAGTGAACCCGATATTGCTGCGGTCGTCGCAGGGTGCGGCCTGCCATTTCTCTGGAACCACGCTGGCGAGTCGGCGAACAACTCGATGATGCGTATGTGCCAGGCCGTAAAGAAGTCGACGTACTGGACAAAGAGTTGCTGGAGTGTTTCGTCTAACGGGCATGGTAGGGCGGAATTCAAGACCGCGTTCTTGAGCGCTTCGAGCTTCTCCTCCTGGTGGTTGCGGCTAGCCGCTTGAGAAGATTGCAGGAGCACCGTCAGAAACTGTTCGTTGTCAGCAAGCCCCTCCATCGTCAACATACCTTTGCGACGATATTCATCCAGCGCTTCGCCGACACGACTCATCCATGCCTGTTGCCGTCGGCCGAGCCCTGGGCGCACAACAAGGTCGTACAGCTCTGCGGCGCTTCCGCCAACAAGAGGTACGGCGTTTAATGCCGCCTTGGCAAGCGAATGTGCGATCTCGTTTCCGGGCGCTGGCGGTTGAAAGCTCTCGGTTTTTGTCATGCGGGCCTCCTTGCTCGCCCACCAGTATACTCCGACTGGGAATCAGCAACCAAAGGCGGAAAAAGCAGATCATCCCCATCTGTCTTCATCTGCCCTGTCTCGACGGGTACAATCAGTGCCTAATGCGGAACGTGAAACCGGGACCGGCGCGGTTTTGACGCTCGCGGGCTGGCCCATTAGAATCGGGAGAAAAGAGGCGATGAGTCCAATGACGAGTTCATTTCCCTATCTGACATGGCGGTGCCGCGACGTTAATCGTCTCCTCCCGCGGAGGCAGAGTGGATTCCAATCCCAACCGCGAACACCCTCTTTTTGCCCGAACGTCGTTTCGACGATCTGACGTTTCTATTCGTTCCCCGCGCGATAGACGATTCGGGAGCGGGAACTCGCAATGGGCATCATCCCCGGTTTGAGGATATGCGCGCCCGCTTCGCCGCGATATGATGAGTCCCATTGGATGGAGCGGCTGGAATCTCTATATGATCCGATCGACACGCACCAGGCTCGTGGTCGCCTTCCTGGCCCCGATCATCATCAGCTCGGGCCACCTCTCTGCTGCCGACGAGAAATCTTCGACGCGATTGCAGTTTCAGTATGTGGACGGCCCCACGCGCATCCCGGCCGCACGCGAAAATGAACCCCGGCTCAAGCACATCTCGTATGAAAAGGCGATTGCCTATCTCGACGACGGCGCCGTCGCCTGGCAGAACGAGCATGGTTGCATCACGTGCCACACCAACGGAAGCTACTTGCTTTCTCGGCCTGTGCTGAGCGATCGCTTCGGCCCGCCCAAGCCGCAGGTTCGCGCGTTTTTTGAAGCCGAGCTGCGGAAAGCCCGGACGAAACCCACGCATCTGCCGCCTGAGCAATCCGTCTATCTCGCGGCCGGGCTGGCGACGGATGACGCCTATGTCCGGAAAAAGTTGAGTGACACGACCGTCGATGCGCTGCGCTACATGTTCTCGCGTCAGAACGATCGAGGCACGTGGGATTGGCCGACTTGCTGGCCGCCGCTGGAAGACAGCAGTTATCACGGCGCGACCGTCGCCGCCATGGCCGTCGGCACCGCCGAGCGAATCAGCCCCGGCATTGCCGATGACCCGGCCATCAAAGCGGGCAGCGATCGGCTCAAGATGTATTTAGCGGAAACCGGACCGCCTTACGACTATCATCGCATCCTGCTGCTGTGGGCGGATTGCCGCTGGCCCGGCCTGCTCACCCCCGGCCAAAAGTTAGAAACGATCGAACTGATTCACCGTCGCCAACGCGACGATGGCGGCTGGTCCTTGCGGACGCTCGGTGCGTGGGAGAGTCGGCATACCCGTCTGGTTGCCGAGTCCGACCGTGACGATCCGCCCAGCGACGGACATGCCACCGGGCTGGCCATCACCGTCCTGCGCGAAGCCGGTGTGCGCGCGGACGATCCGCATATCCGCCGCGGCATCGCCTGGCTCAAGAGCAATCAACGCGAATCGGGCCGCTGGTGGACACGATCGCTCAATAACGACCAATTTGGATTCATTACGTACAGCGGGACGTGCTATCCGCTCCTGGCGTTGCACGCGTGCGGCGAAATCGGCGAGAAAACCATCGCGGACTCTCGTCCGTCGAATTGATTTTAGTCGCGGGTCTTTACTTTCCAGTCTTTAGACATGACCCCCATCCTCTCACTCGAACACGTCTCCAAGCACTATGCCGGCGCCGGTGGCACGGAAGATGTCCATGTGCTGAGCGATATTCACCTTCAGGTATCGGCCGGCGAATCGCTGGCCATCGTCGGCCCATCGGGATCGGGCAAGACCACGTTGTTGAGCATCATCGGCGGGCTCGACCGGCCCACATCCGGCCGGATTCTCCTTCACAGCCAAAACTTGTCGGACCTCCACGATACGGCTCTGGCCCGGGTGCGCAATCGCGAGATCGGGTTCGTCTTTCAAGGGCATCATCTGCTGCCCCAGTGTACCGCGCTGGAGAATGTGCTCGTCCCGACGCTGGTGAATGGAGGTTCACGGAAGGGCCGCTCGGAGACGGCAGGACGAGCCCGCCATCTGTTGCGGCGTGTGGGTCTGGGCGATCGTCTCTCCCATCGGCCGGGGCAGTTGTCCGGCGGTGAAAGACAGCGCGTCGCCGTGATCCGCGCGCTCATCAACGGCCCGAAGCTGCTGCTGGCGGATGAACCGACCGGTGCGCTGGATCGCTCTGCGTCCGACGATCTTGCCAAACTGCTGGTCGAACTCAACCGCGAGGAAGGCGTTGCACTGATCGTGGCCACGCATTCGCTGGAATTGGCCGCCCGCATGGCGCGCCGGCTCGAGCTCGTCGGTGGCGTATTGACCGATCATAGTAGGAACACAGAATGATTCGTCTAATGGCGCGGAGTCCGATTCCGACCGGCTTCAGCCGGTCAGTTTTTGCCACCGCCTTCAGGCGGTGGTGTCGGCTCTGAAAGCATCGCTCAGCCGGGCTTCAGCCGGCTTGCAGGATGGGGAATAAGCCGGCTGAAGCCCGGCTCAGGCGATTGTGCAACACACACCACCCGCTGAAGCGGGTGGCAATCACCGGTCGGCTGAAGCCGACCAACACTGGTTCGTTCTGCGTTCCTACGATGGATCGCGAATATGACCCTCGCACACCTGGTCTTACGCAATCTCAGTTTCTACCGGCGCACCCACGTCGGTGTGGCGGCGGGCGTTGCCGTGGCCACCGCAGTCCTCGTCGGCGCGCTGGTGGTCGGCGACTGTGTGCGCTACAGCCTGCGGTCCATCGCCCTCGCCCGACTGGGCGGGGTCGAGCTGGCCATGCCCACGGGTGATCGGATGTTTCGCTCATCGCTCGCGGATGAATTGAGTGCGAATCTGGGTTGCCCCGTTGTGCCGGTTCTGCAACTGAGCGGGATCGCCATCAGCCCGGATGGACAGTCGCGGGCCAATCGTGTGCAGGTCCTGGGCGTGGACCATCGGTTCTGGAGCCTGGGGACCGCAAGCGCGGGTTCGATCACTGCGGCTGTGGATTCAGATGGCGTCGTACTGAACGATCATCTGGCGGAGCGCCTCGGCGTCCGGGTGGGCGACAGCGTGCTGCTGCGCATCGGCAAGCCCAGCCTGCTTCCGCTGGATGCGCCGCTCTCTTCCGCCGAAGAAACCACCGCGGCATTGCGTCTGACCGTGCGGCACATCGCCTCGCCGACTGAGTTTGGCCGTTTCAGCCTGCGTGCCGATCAGTTCTTGCCACGCAGCGCGTTCGTCTCCCTCCGTACCCTCCAGGAGAAAACCGAATTTGCCGACCGGGCGAATCTGCTGCTCGTCGGACGCAGCGCGAGCACACCTGTCAACATCCAACAGGCCCAGCGAGCCTTGCAGGCCACGTGGCAACCGGCGGACGCCGACTTGGAATTGCGCGACCTGCCCCAACCAGGCGCTGCTATTGAACTGCGGACCGGGCGGGTGTTCATCGATCCAACGATCGCCACGGCGCTTCAGAATGCGATTCCTGACGACACCCAAATCCTTGTCTATTTCGTGAACGAACTGCGGATCAGCAACCGAGCGACGCCGTACTCGCTTGTGGCCGCGATCGAACCTTCGCCGGGCACAGCGCAAACGCAACCCGACGCATTGTCCGCCGGACTCGCCGGTCTGGGTGACGACGAGATGCTGATCAACACCTGGCTACAGGAAGATCTAGCCGCGAAGGTCGGCGACGTAATTGCCGTCCGGTTTTTTGTGATGAGCGAGGGCCGGACCCTCACCGAGCAGACGCACGACTTTCGCGTCCGCGGCGTCATTCCGATCGCCGGGGCGGCCGCGGACCGCGAACTCATGCCCAAGTATCCGGGATTCTCGCAGGCCGAGAACTGCCGGGACTGGAAACCCGGCATCCCCATCGACCTGGACCGGATCCGGGACAAGGATGAGCACTACTGGGATCAGTACCGCGGCACGCCGAAAGCCTTCGTCAATCTCAAGACGGCCCAGCGCATCTGGGGCAATCGCTTCGGCAACCTGACCGCGATCCGCTATCCGGCGAACAGTCCCGCCGCCGCCGCGGAGATTCGTCAGCGCGTCGAGACCGCATTCAAGCATGGTCTCGATCCCGCCTCGGTTGGGCTTTCCTTCCAACCGGTTCGCGAACAAGCACTGGCCGCCGGTGGGCAGGGCCTGGACTTCGGCCAATTGTTCGTGGGTCTCAGCTTCTTTCTCATCGTCGCGGCCTTGCTCCTGACCGGCTTATTGTTTGCCCTGAGCGTCGAGCAGCGCGCGGAAGAGATCGGCACGTTGCTGGCACTCGGGTTTCGGCCGGCGGGCGTCCGGCGACTGCTGCTGCTCGAAGGCGGGGTACTCGTGCTGCTGGGCGGGTGCGTCGGAGTTGTGGTTGGCACGGTCTATACCCGCGCGATTCTCTACGGCCTGGCCACGATCTGGCGCAGTGCCGCGGGCATCACTTCGCTGCAATACCACGCCGAGCCGGCCACGCTGGCGATCGGCTTGTCGGCCAGTGTGCTGGTCGCACTCGCAACACTCTGGTTAAGTGTGCGTCGGTACGCGCGACAACCAGCGACGTGGCTTCTCGCCGGTTCGGGCGCGCCACTCCAGGGGGCAGCGTCGCTTCCACAGCGCACGATCGGATGGGCCGTTTCCATCGCTGCAGTGGCCGGAGCGGTGGTGATCCTGCTCGCGAATGGCGCGCGGCGGGATGCCTCGGCAGCCGGCGCGTTCTTCGCCATCGGCGGCTTGCTGCTCATCGGCGGGCTGGGGTTCACGCACGCGCTGCTCTCGGCCACGGGCTATTCCGGCCGACCGGAACGACTCTCGTTGATGGGCCTGGGCTTACGCAGCACGACCCGGCGCCGCAGCCGAAGCCTGGCCACCGTCGCGATGCTCGCCTGCGGCACTTTTCTGGTCGTCGCCATCGGCGCCAATCGACATGGGCCGGAGAGCTCCGCGCATCGGCGATCATCGGGAACCGGCGGGTTCGCTCTGTTCGGCGAGTCAACGCTGCCCATACCTTACGACTTGAACACCGCGGCCGGTCGCGACGCCTATGGGCTGTCCGCGCAGGAACTCGCCGGTGTCGCCGTTGTCGCTCTGCGGGTGCGCGATGGCGATGACGCGAGCTGCCTGAACCCGCAACGTGCACAGGTCCCGCGCCTGCTCGGCGTCAAGCCGGAGGCCCTCCAGTCGCGCGCCGCATTCACATTCGTCAAGGCCGTGGATGATTTGACCGGTGCCGACGCCTGGCAACTGCTGAAACATGACCCGGCAGCCCCAAGCGATATGGTTCCCGCGATCGGCGATGAGGCCACCGTAACCTGGGGGCTGCACAAGAAAGTTGGTGATACGATACCCTTCCTCGACGAGCACGGCTGGACGTTCTCCATTCGTATCGTGGGGATCATCGCCAATTCAGTCCTGCAGGGCAGTTTGCTCATCGCCGAAGACAGCTTCATCACTCGATTTCCCTCTGAAAGCGGATATCGCATGTTTCTGATCGACGCGCCGGCGGATCGCGCGCCGGCGGTCTCACAAGCGCTGGGGCGGGCGCTTCAGGACCGGGGACTCGATCTGACGCCGACGCAGCAGCGCCTGGCGGCGTTCAACGTGGTCGAGAATACATATCTCTCGATCTTTCAATTGCTGGGCGGCCTGGGTTTATTGCTGGGCTGTGGCGGGCTGGGTATGGTGGTCATGCGGAACGTCCTCGAACGGCGCAGTGAGCTGGCCATCATGCGGGCCGTCGGCTTCAGCCGGCGCGCTTTGCGCTGGTTCGTACTCAGCGAGCACTGGTTGCTGTTGTTGCTGGGGCTTGCGTGCGGCACGATCGCCGGACTGGCGGCGGTGTTGCCGGCATTGCGGTCGCCGGGCGCCGAGGTTCCCGCCGGCTCCATCGCGCTGACATTGCTGGCGGTGGCAGCCAGCGGCGCGATCTGGGCGTGGATTGCGACGGTGCTGGCGCTGCGCGGACGGTTGCTGTCGGCTTTGTGGAATGAATGAGGCCGGGCGGATGAATCGACGGTTGGTTGTGATCCTTGGTGCCGCACTCTGCTGGGGCTGCGATTCCAAGACGCCGGCCCCATCGTCGCAGCCGGCCAGCCCGCAGGCTCTCCCGCCGGCATCCCAGGTCGGCCTCCAGCCCCCGAGCGCCACGACGCAGTCTGCACCGCCCCCACAACCCGATGCGGCCGTTTTCTACCAGGAGGATTTCCAGAAGATCGAAATCGGCGAGGTGCCCACGGAATTCCTCGTGCTGGAGGGCGCGTTCGCGGTGCGAGAGATGGACGGCAACCGGGTGCTCGAACTGCCGGGCGAGCCGCTCAGCATGTTCGGCCTCCTGTTCGGTCCAAGCGAAACGGACCAAGTCGCCGTCCGTGCTCGGTTCAACGGGACGAAAAAGGGCCGCAAGTTTCCGGCCTTCGGCGTGGGCCTCGGCGGTGCGAACGGCTACCGGTTGATGGTGTTTGCAAGCAAGGACGCGCTCGAATTATACAAGGGCGAGGAGGTAGTTGCCGCTAAAGAATATCATTGGACGCCCGAAACGTGGACCGATGTGCTCCTGTGTGTTTTCAAAACAGGCGACAAGCAATGGAAGCTCGTAGGCAATGCCTCGCCGCCCGTGACGGAGGGGCTGGCCGAATGGATGATTAACCTGGACACGCATGACGAACCGCCCACCGGTCGGGCGTCGCTGTGGGGATCGCCCTATGCCGGCACGCCCATCCGGTTCGATGATCTCGTCCTCACGCGTACCGCCGGCGCAACCTCTAACCCTTCTTCGCGCTGATGTCGTAACAACTGATCACGTCCTGGTTGCGGATGAACATCTTGCCGTGGCTGATCACCGGATGCGACCAGGTCGGCCATTTGCCCTTGTTGATCTTGAACCGCGAGATTTCATGATATCCCTTCGGCGTGGCCTCGATCAGGCCAACCACGCCATCCTCGCTGAGGCAGTAGAGACAACCCTCGGCATAAACCATACAGCCCTTGCCCACGCTGCGGTCGGACCACATCTTCTTACCCGTCTTAAACTCCAGGCAGGTCAGGATGGCGTTGGAGAAACCGTAGAGGTAGCCGTCCAGAAGCACCATGCCGCCGTGATGGTTCTGCATTTCCTTTGTGAAATAGACTTCCTCCGCGCGCGTGTCCTTGCCATCGGGGATGAGCTTGAGCAGCGCCCCGCCCATGTTGTACGCGGCGGAAGCGAACACGCAGCCATCGCTGAAAATCGGCGTGGCGATGTTGGCTGTGCGCGCGTTGACCTTGTCGTACCGCCAGAGAAGTTGGCCGTCCTGGGCGCGGACGCCGACCAGGTTCTGATGAGTGAGATGAATGATCTGACGCACGGTCCCGACAGTCGCCACGATGGACGATGAGTAACTCGCCTCATCGCTGAGGCCCTGGCTGGTCCACACGGTCTCGCCGGTGCGTTTGTTCAGGGCCACCAGGGAAGCGTTCTCGCCGCCGGCATTGCAGATCACCAGGTCCTTCTCGATGAGCGGCGATTCGCTCAGCCCCCATTTGGCATTTTGGGCGTGGAAGCGCTCCAGCAGGTTGACCCGCCAGACGGGTTTTCCATCGGCCACGTTCCGGCAGGAGAGATCGCCGCTCGCGCCCAGGGCATACGCCCGGTCACCCTCGACGGTGACGGAGCCGCGCGGGCCGTTCCCTCGGCCGTTCGTGTATGCCCGGCCGTTCACCTGGCTCCAGAGGTTTTTGCCAGTCTTTAGTTCGTACGCGAGTACATACTCGCTCTCGCCGCGATTGCCCATGCTGAACAGCCGGCCGTCGGAGATGGTCACCGATGAGTAACCCTCGCCTGCTTCCTTGGCGGTCCAGAGCAGGGGAGGTCCGCCTTCGGGCCACTCCTTGAGCAGATGGGTCTCGGTGGAAATCGCGTTGCGCTGCGGCCCGCGCCATTGCGGCCAGTCGCCGGGCTTCGCCCCAGCGTAGCCTGCTTTGCCCTCGTCGGTCGCGGGCTTCGCCCCGGCGGAGCCGGCCTTCGTCGGCCCGCCCGCCCACACCCTCTCACCGCCCACGCAAACCGATACGCTCGCGCACAAGCCGATCCAGGTTCGCCTTCGCACGGGTTCCTCCCTTCAAAAGCTCCGCCGGCTTAGTTCGCCTCGTTACTGATGCAGTACAGGGTAGTCGAGGTGCGGACGAACAGCTCATTACCGGAAACCGCGAAGGAGGCCAGCGTGTAGCCGTCCTCGAGCTGGTTCTCGCTGATGATCCTGAACTCCGGACCGGCCGCCAGCACCACGCTCCGCCCGCTCTCGTTGATAACGTAAATCCGGTTGCCGGCCATAAGCGGCGAGGCGCTGTAAGTGCCCCTGGGGAGCCGCTGCCGGGCGTAAAGCGGTTTTCCGGTCCGGGGCTCCAGACAACTGAGGAAGCCGTCGTCGTGCACGATGTAGAGATATTTGCCGTCGGACACCGGGGTGGGCACATCGGGGGCCAATTCGCTGGTCCAGGCCGGATCCGCGGCGCCGCCCGCACCCGTGCTCCCCGCCTTGCACGCTACCAGTGGTCCACTCTTCTCAGAACCAAAAACCATATCGTCAACCGCCAGCGGCGAGCACACCGTGCGATACCATCGGTCCCGCGTGGGGTTCATGCCCCCGCACCGCCAAAGCTCCCTGCCCGTGGCGGGGTCGTGGCCGGTGATATAGTTGCCGCCGCTGATCAGGATCTCCGCGCGGTCGTTGTGACGCAACGGGATGGGCGTGCTGTACGCATCGGGGCCTTCGTTGAGGGCATCGGTCGGCCGTTCGACTTTCCAGATCTCCTTGCCCGTTGCTGGCTCAAAGGAGACCAGATAGGACGGATCGTCGGTGGAGAACCCATGCAGAACCTGCACGATGAGCTGGTGGTCGTACAGCAGCGGCGAGGAGGCATAACCCCAGTTCTGCCCGAACTTGCCGTATTTCTTCTGCAAATCATTCTGCCAGATCACCTCGCCGTCCATGTTCAGAGCGGTGAGGATCCCGAGGCCGGTCATCGCCCAGACGGTCTTGCCATCGGTCACCGGCGAGCAGGAGGCCATGTTCTGCTTGCCGTAATGGACATTGCCGGTGGTCAGTGTGCGCTTCCAGAGCGGCGAGCCGTCCTTCTTCGAGAAGCACAGGAGCAGGAGATCCCGGCCTTCCTTCGGGCGTGGTGCGCCCCGGCCCTTGATCGTGGCGGCTTCGGGGCCCGAGCCGGCCTCGGTCGGAGACATGACGAAAACCCGGTCGCCCCAGATGATGGGCGTCGCCCCGCTCCAGGACGGTAAGCGGGCCTTCCACTTGATCTTCCTGGTTTCAGACCAGGAGGTGGGCAGATCGGTGGAATCGGTGTGGCCGTTGAACGTGGGACCGCGCCATTGCGGCCAGTTCTCGGTAGCCAGTGTCGAGTCAGGCGATGCGAACAGGATCAACCATGTGGCTTGAACCGCAAGAATCTGGATCTGATTTGAACTCACTCGTCTCATTGTCACCAAACAATCCATGCCGACTCGACAAGCATTCATTGGGCACGGTGCTCTTGTATAATTCGAAACCGGCAGGGAATCAACGGAGTAAGTACGTTTCGAGCGCGGCGGGTGTATCGTGGGTGGCATGGGCAAGCGTACTCGCTTGCCCGTGGCCGAAGTGCTGTCTACGTTTGCCACGGGTAAGCTCCGCCGAGTACGGCTCCGCTTACCCATGCCACCCAATTTCGGATACACCCACGCGCGGCGCGGTCAGCGAGCGGGAGGCCGTTTTGCGACTTCAAGATCAACTGTGTAGGGCGGCGTTCATCATTGCCGCGGCTTGCGGCTGGGGCCTCCCAGCGCTGGGGGACGATTGGCCCCAATGGCGCGGTCCGCAGCGCGACGGGGTATGGCGGGAAACGGCGATCGTCGAAAAATTCGATCGGCCCGAGCTGACCGCGCGCTGGCGGACGCCGATCGGCTCCGGCTACGCCGGGCCCGCGGTCGCGAATGGCCGGGTATATGTCACCGACCGTCAGAAAGACAAGGGTACCGAGCGGGTGCTCTGTCTCGATGAAGCGACCGGGCGCGTCGCATGGACGCACGAGTACGCGTGCTCCTACAAGGGAGTCGATTACGACAGCGGACCGCGATGCACGCCGACGGTGCACGAAGGGAAAGTCTATGCTCTGGGGGCGATGGGTCACCTGTTCTGTCTCAACAGCCGCAGCGGCGAGGTGATCTGGAGCTGGGATTACGTCAAGGACTTCGGCGCGAAGCTGCCGACGTGGGGCATCGCCTCCGCTCCGCTGGTGGACGGCCGGCGATTGATTGCCATGGTCGGCGGGAAGGACGGCGCCGGTGTCATCGCATTCGACAAGGACACCGGCAAACCGATCTGGCGGGCGCTCTCCATCCCGGATATCGGCTACGCTCCGCCGATGATCTACCCGGTGGGTACCACCCGGCAGCTCATCATCTGGCATGCGGAGGCGGTCGTCTCACTCGATCCTGAAACGGGCAAGGTCTTCTGGCAGGAGCCCTTCCAAACCGATATGGCCGTAACCATCATCCCGCCGACGCTCGATGGCTCGCTGCTCTTCGTCAGTCAGTTCTGGGCCGGGCCGTTGATGTTGCGCCTCGCCGGCGATCGGCCCGCGGCCAAAGTCCTGTGGCGTTTGAAACCGGAGGGCAACCCCAACGAGGACATGGTCAACAGCCTGATGTCCGCGCCGATCCTGCGCGACGGATATCTCTACGCGGTCAGCGGCTACGGAGCACTGCGCTGCCTGAAGGCCGAGACCGGTGAACGCGTCTGGGAGACGTACGACGCAACCGGCCACGGCCGCTACTGGAACGCCTTCCTCGTACCCAACGGCGATCGCGTCTTCCTGGCCAACGAGCAGGGCGAGCTGATCATCGCCCGCATTTCTCCCAAGGGTTACGAAGAGATCAGCCGGGCCACGCTGATCAAACCCACGAGCGAGGTCCTGAAGCGAAAGCTGGTCTGGTCACATCCGGCGTTCGCCAACCGATGCATCTACGCGCGCAACGACGAAGAAATCATCTGTGTGTCGCTGGCACGATGATGTACATCGGAAGAGTTCCGCGCTCGTCTGTATCACGGCTCGTGTGGACGCGGCATATTGGGAAGTCTTCATCGGCATACAGGCGGGCCATGCGTCAGTCCGCCTCATGCTCACGGACTTGCCGATCGATTTCATCGCGGTGTGCGAGCACGTAGGACCAGGCATTGGCGAGGTCCTGCGCTCGGAGCGTCGGATAGTTTCGCAGCAGATCGATCTCGCTCATCCCCAGCCGCCGGGACTGCTCGAGCACCCAAACCGGAATCCGCGTGCGCACGATGCAGGGATCGCCGCCGCTCACCCCGGGCGTGCTCTCGATTCCAGGGAAAACATCGGTCATTTCGCTGGCCACGCTCTGAAGAAGGATCGCCTTTTCGGCAGGCGCCAGTGCCGCTAAAGACTCCCTGATCTCTTCGAGCTTCGTCATTACTCAATTATACGGCCGCTTGGGGAACCTTGCCAGCAAGAGCTCCGCACCTGACGCGCGGGCTTCTACTGCGAATCCGCCACAATCAGCCCCGGCCATGTGGCGGCCGGATGGCTGAAGTCCGGTCTTCGACCGTGCCCTACCTGCGGGGAACCTGATCTACATGGCTCTGGCGGAATCAGAAGATGATTGTGCCGTCGTCTACAAGCAGGACGGGGATTTCCAGGGCACCGGTCCGCTGCTGGGCAAGGCGCTCCACCGAGCCCAAGTCGTCGCCGACCGCCACGACGCGAGATTTGTGAACGGCGACCCATTTATTTGGGTATTCGATGGATAATTCCATGTAATGCCGGACCATCCAACGGCGGTCACGTGTGTACTGTTTGCTTGGCAAGGGCGCTTTCGTTGACGCTTTCACGGGGCGTCCTCCAAGGGCTCATGCACATTGTAGCGCAGAGGAGCGGCCTGCGGAAGTACGTCATGCCGCCGTCAAGCCAATCGCCCGAAAAAACGCCGGTGCCGCTGGCTTTGGTGGTCCCAATGGCGACGCAATCCCGGTGGATCGGGACCGCGATCATTCGTCGCGGCCGGAGGGTTGAAGGCAGGTCTTCGACCGTGCCCTACCTGCGGGGAACCTGACCTACATGGCTCAACGGGTTCTCACCTGTGCCACCTGCCCAAATCTAGCTCAGCAGCGTCCGAAGGTTGGCCGAAATGACGGCCTTTAGGGTGCTCATAAACTCCGTCTGATCCGCGTCGATCGCGCGAAGCTCCGCGCAGGCCATCGAGTAAACGAGGAAATCGACGGCCGTAACGAGGCGCCCATCGGACTGGTTGTCAACGACGAACCGCTTGAAGAACGGATGATCGGTGTTCCACCGAATCACGACGGTCCTGCCCTCCAGGTCACATTCATAGATCTGACCGGTCGCACCGAGTTGCTGGTGCAGGAACCGGCACCGCAGCGGTGTTTGAACTTTCCGGGTCTGAGTGAAATTCTTGCGGTCCTGCCCCTTCTCCTTCACTTGGGACCCATTGTCCCGCTCTACGCCCGGTTTGCCAGGCCGGCGCTCGATCACCGCTTTCGGCGTGATCAGCAGGCGGCTCTTCGCCGTAATGACCTTCGACGCTTGGTCGTGAAATAGCTGTTGGGCGTCCGACACCGGCGTTACGGCACGACCGGACTCGCGGCGCTTGATGGTCGTGCATTGCGCCTTCAAGTGCTGGGCCAGTTGGTCGAAGAAGGACTGAGAGAACTCCACCTGGCGCTTCGTGAATTCAATGCCAACGTGCGCATCGAGCTCGCCGGAGAGGAAAATCTCACCACGCATCCGATTGAAGTCGTTGTGCTTCGTAAAAAAGTCGAACGTCTCAGCTCGGGCGACCTGCCGGTTGTTGCGGAGGACGTAGAACCCCTGGTTGCGGAGCCCACGAGCAAAGTCCAACTCGCCCGCCGCGGCATCCTCGGGAACAAGTACGATCCGCACACGGATGTTCTCGATTCTCTTCGCCGCATCATCTTCGATTTCGACCGGATAGGGCTCGTCGGAGAAGATCTCCGTGCGCGGATTAGACAACTGAAGCGGATCGAGAACCTCGACCGGTTCGCCGTTGACCGAGATCATCTTGCCAGATTGGAGGAAATACCTGTGGACCTCTCCGAGACGCTTGCGCAATGTATTCGCGAACAGAGTGACGTTGCGATTCTGGAGACCGTCGATCTTGGAGAGTTCGACCACGGTGCCTGTAGAAGCGTTGCCCAAGACGTCGGCGAAGAGGCTGCGGTCGGCGTCGTTGGCTTGGCCGAAGTGTTTACAGAACGAGTCGCTCGCCTTCACTTCGTCCACGTCGATGATGCTGGTCAGGAAATCCTTACCTTGGTGCGTGATAACGTGCGTGCGCTGAGCGAGGGAGAGGCTGGCCGTGACAAGTCCCATCCCGAACTTGCCGAGGTCAGTAGTCACATCGCGGTCGGTAAGGGAGCCGAGCCGCAAGGCCTGATCCAGCTTTTCCGAGTCCATGCCGGACCCGTTGTCGCCAATCAAGACGTGGAAGTCACCGGCCTTCTGGAAGACACGGACGACTATCTGATTGGCGTCGGCGTCGAAGCTGTTGTCGAGGATATCGGCAATGGCCTCGTAGTTGTCATAGCCGATGTGGCGGAGGGATTCGATCAGCTTTGCGGGATTGGGGTCGTTCTGCGCTTTGAACTCGTACATTGTGGGTACTCCCGCCTCGATATGCTGGGCACACCAAGGCAAAAAAAAACCGCTACTGGGCGACCCAGCAGCGTTCCGGCGCGACAGACGCGACCCACTACCCAGAGGCGGGCAGGACTATTTTGTCAATCTCCATGCACAAGCACGAAGACCTCAGGCTGCGTCGTTCCGATGCGCCGCACCAGAACTGTCGTCAGCATAGCACCAAATAGCGACAGGTCAAGAGTCAGGGCAGGTCAACGACCTGCCGCAACCATTACGCGCCGGGATCGCAACGGCAGGTCGATGACCTTTCAGTGGATCATCCCCGCCTTCATCGGGGCTCAAATGGATTCAATAAGGAGGCCAGGAAAGCAGGAAGGATCGGTCCACTTCCTCCTGGATTCCTGGCTTCCTTATTGAATCCGTTCCCCTTGGCGACTCGGCGGTTGAACGGCTCAGACGAAAACCCGCCGGTTGTACCCGACCGCTGCATCTGGCGGTAAAGAACCGGACCGGCAGTCACGGTCCGGCGATGGCGTAGAGATGCGATCGGTCGGCGAGGTAGAGGATTCCGCCGGCGAGGACGGGCGTGCCATGAAGCGCATCCGGCATGGCATTGGTGCCCAGCAGTTTGGCTTCCTTGCCGTGCTGGAAGAACAGAACCTGACCGTCGTCGCTGGCCAGACACACCTTGTCTCCGGCGATGAGCGGTGAACCCCAGACCTGGGATTTAAGGTCATGCCTCCAGTAACGCTTGCCGGTGGCGGCATCGATGCAGTTGAGGTAACCGCCGAGCTCGGCGGCATAGAGCAGACCGTCGCGAATCGCCACAGTCGAGATGCTGCGTCCGAAATCCCGGCCGGCGAGCCGCCACAGTTCGGCGGATTCAGTGACGTCGCCCCGTTTTGTCGCATCGATGGCCCAGAGGCAGCCCTCGCTATCGCCGCTTTCGGGATCCTGGCCGACGGCGATGAAGACCCGGTTGTCGTGATACACGGGTGTGGCGACGAGCTGGTTCTTGGTTTCAGGCTCGCCGTCGACCGGAGGCTGTTCGTTCGCCTTGCAGTTGAATTTCCAGAGCAGCCGCCCGTCAGCGGGTGAGAACGCATACAGCCAACCATCGCCGCCGGGGAAGCAGACCTGCGGTTCGACCGGTGCCGTCGACGGCACGAGCTCACCGCCGAGCGGCTCACCCTTCACAAGTCCGTAAGCCGGGGATGACCATTGGCCCGAGAGGATGCGATCGCCGGGTGCGTTGCTGGTCCAGACCACCTTGCCGGTCAAACGATTCACGGCCACAAAACTCGGCGCATCAACCGCCTTGACCTTGCCCGTGGTGTCGTCAACGCCATTTCCGGTGACGACGAAGATCAGATCACCCACCACGAGCGGCGACGAAGCCGACGCATTGAGCGGCGAGACGCCCAGCGTAGCGATCATGTCCAGCGACCAGACGATGTCCGCGTCAATCCGCTGCGTGTAGCGTTCGTTCTTGATCGGTCCGTCGTTCTCGCCATCCGCGAAACCTTCGGTATCCGCGCAGACCAGTTCACCGCGATTGCTGACGTAGTAGACGCGGTCGCCGACCACGCACGGCGACGAGCAGATCCCGATGTCGGCCCAGTCCTGCGCGTCGCCGGTGGACAGTTTGTCGTGGATGGCCTGCCAGAGGAACCGGCCGTCGGAGGCGGCGAAGCACATCAGAATGCCCTTGTCGCCCTTCAGCCGGGAATTGCGCGGCCGACCGTTGTTGGTCCCGATGAACACCTTGCCGCCGCTGACAACGGGATTGCCGTAGGTCTGCGTGCCCAGGTTGGCAATCCACTTGACGTTCTTGCGGGCGGCCACATCCCAGGTCAGGGGCAGACTCGATTCATCGGATACCATGTTGCGACTAGGATGGCCGCCCCACATGGGCCAGTCGCCCGCCGAAGGCTCACTCGCGGGCCGGCTCGACGGTGCGGCCGGAACCAGGCCGACCGCCATCATGATCCCCGCGACAACCGCGACGGATGGGTACGATCGTTGAGCAGCGGACAGGAATCGCATCTGGCATTGGATTGTAAATGAGAAAACGATACCGAGCGAAAGTCGAGCGCCATTCCACGGCTTAAACCGACCCTCGATCGTCAGGCAATATGCCGCATTAGATGCCGGTCACATCCCGTGATAGAATTTCGCCCAAGCCGAGGGGCTTTAGAGTCGGTATCCGGGCCAGCCACCACCGAAGAGGAAAGAGGTTATGCCGCGATGCAGAGAACTCGTGTTGTTGTCTCTTGCCGTCTCAGCCGCGGCGGCGGCGGAGACAATCAACGTTCCGAACTTCTCATTCGAGTTGCCGCCGGTCACGCGAGACGAGCAGAACCCCTTCGGCGCATTGCCGTACATCGATGACTGGGATGAGACGGCCATCGGCCCCGCCGATGAGTTCGACCAGAATACGGGTGTGTTCCTCAACACCGATCCACAGTCCCCCGACCACATCACCAACGCCCACCTCGACCGGCTCGCTTTCGTCAGCTCGCTCATCGGCAATGACCTTCGGCAGGAACTGGCGGACAACTTTGAGCCCGGTCGGCACTACCGCCTCACCGTGGCCGTGGCCACCAGCTCCTATTTCGGCGTCGGCGCCGACGAGGAGCTCGAAGTCGGATTGTTCTACTTCGACGGCGGTGTCGAACAGACAATCGCTTCAAGTTTCGTTGCGGGCAGTGAGGTGAATGCGACTTCGTTAATCGATGTGAGCATCGTTACACCTCTCGTAACCGTGAACGATGCGTGGGCCAATCAGCCCATCGGTATCCTGATCCGCCCATCGATCGCCGACCCAGACGACACAGAGGGCGAGGGATTCTGGGACGTGGACTATGTCCGCCTGAAAGCGTTTGAACCGCTGGTCGGTGATTTCGATATCGATGGCGACGTGGATCTCGAGGATTTTGAAATCTTTCGCGCCTGTTCGACCGGTCCGGCAACCGGCTCGACTCCACCCGGTTGCGAAGATGCCGACTTCGATGACGACCACGACGTGGACTTGGACGACTTCGGCGTTTTCCAGTTGAATATAACCGGTCCGGAATGAGTGCGAGCCGGCGACGTTCGTTGGGGCATCTGATGATCGCCGAGGAGCTGACACATCGAGGGGCGGCATCTTCACTGCATCGGGGCTTCACGCTCATTGAGGTCCTGGTGGTCGTGGCTTTGATCGCGCTCCTGGCGGCCATTCTGCTGCCGGGGCTGAGCCGCAGCCGACAAGTTGCGATCCAGTCGGTGTGCATGTCCGGACTGCGGCAGGTCGGTGTGGCCGTTCAATCTTATGCCGTGGATAACCGGGGCTGCATCCCTTACGGTCCAAAGTCGCCGCCGCCCTCCGCAACGAACTTCTACCCACTGACGGGGAACGTCACGTCGTTGATCTCCCTCCAAAGTGGCGCGCCGGTCGGACTGGGGCTTCTCCTGCGCAAGCACCTGGGCAAAGAGAAGCAGGTGCTGTTTTGCCCCGGCGCGGACGAAAAGAGGGACGCTCAAGCCGCTCTGGCTGCCGTTGGCGTCTCACAAGTCGAAGCCAGTTACTACTACCGCCACGCTTCCGTGGCCGCACTGAGTGGGCCGCTGCCACGACCGCGTGTGAAGATCGACCAACTGGGTGATAATCGCAACGGCATCCCCATCCGCTGCCTTGCAGCGGACACGCAGTTCTTGGCCCCACCGATGATGGCCGCGTTCAACCTCAAGACGCGTACACACCATCAACAGCGCATGATCAATGCCCTGTATGTCGACGGGCACCTGAGCGGCCACAAGAATACTAATGAACGCTATACGGTGAATGTGGCGGTCTCGGTCTACGGCACGCTGGACCGCATCCTTTCCATACTCGAGTCCCTGGATGCACGGTGACGCATGAGATTCGATCGGCGGCCAGGCACGCAGAGTGTTGCTGTCGACAAGCATGCCGTATTACAGAACACTTATTAAACGAGCAACCGATCCGCGCTCGACCAATTCGACAGGGACGCGGACGTGCCGGGGCTCGATTCCGGCGCCGGGATTCTGCACATATTCGCTGAGAAACTCGACCGCCTCCCTGCCAATTTCAAGCGTGCGCTGCGCGATTGTCGTCAGAGCCGGCGTCATCGCGCGCGTGATCTCGGAATCATCGAACCCGATGATGGACACATCTTCGGGGATACGCAGATTCAACTCGCGGCAGGCCTCGAAAACGCCCCAGGCGCTGTAATCGTTATGAGCGAAGACGGCAACCGGTAACTCCACCTCGCGCAACAAAGTAATCGCAGCCTCGAAACCGCCCAGCCACCGTTTGCCCTGACGCAGACCCTCCGATGCGACCTTGCGGTCGATGACCAGCAGCATTCGGCGGGTGAGATCACGGCCGTGTTCGATCAGCGCCCGTTCGAAGCCGTGGATTCGAGAGGTGATCGAAGTCGCCATCGGCGGATCGGTCAGCATGTAGATGCGCTGGTGACCGTGACGGATCAAATAGTCTGTCGCCATGTAAGCGCCTTGTTCGTGGTCGGATTCGACGAGATCAACCAGCAGGCCCGGTACGCCGCGGTCGATCAGCACGATGGGGTAACCACTCAGCTTGAGCTGAACCAGCCGTTCCAGATTCACCGGATCGCTGATCGGCATGATAATGGCGCCGCGCGTACCGGAATGAGCGAGCCGCCCCAGATTGCGCGCCTCCAGCCCGGCATCGGCCCGCGCATCCAGAATCTGAAGCCCCCATTCGCGCTCCTGGCAGGCCTGCTCGACGCCGCGGGCAATCTCCATTTCAAACGCGCCGCCGATATCGATGGTGACCAGTGCCAGACTCACCTGGGTGGCCGACGCTGTGGGATGAGCAGGCTGGGCGAAGGCGCCGACAGCGGGCACGTGATAGAGCCAACCTTCGGCCTCCATCACGCGAATGGCCTTGCGAACCGTGTTGGTGCTGAATTTGAACCGCTCGGCCAGCTCGCGCAACGACGGCAACTTGACACCGGCGGGGAGCACGCCGGTGGCAAGCTGTTCGCGGAGCGCATCGACCACGTAATGGTAGTGAGGAAGGCGCCCGCGATAGGTACGATGCCTCCTGCGCGGGCGTCTGGCTGAGTTCGGTTCTTTCTCGGGCAATAGGGTGGCTCTGACAAAATTCTGCTCGATCGCTTCACTTAGCATGAGGTTCCTCAGCGGTTTACGGCTTTAGGACTCTCTCTTAGCTGATCCATGAGGCTCCAGGGTGTTACAGCCCGCCTCATTTTCGCGGAAAAGTGGTAACATTCCTTTCGGGGACGCACCTTTTAAGCCTAGAAGTGGTGCATGCAGCAGGACTCCGAGCATGTCGAACTGGTCCGGCGGGCGGTCGCCGGCGATCCGGAGAGTCTCTCGGCACTCGCCGAGCAGGCCCGGGACAGAGTCTGCGCTTACATCCGACGCGTTGTCCTGGATGATGAGAGGGCACAGGACATCACGCAGGAAGTGATGGTGGCGATGCTCAGCTCACGCAGCCAACTTCGAGACCCACGGAGTTTCTGGTCGTGGCTGTTCACGATCGTCAATAACAAGATCCGGCTCCACTATCGACGCAGCGACCAGCAGCGGCGCTTCTCCGACTACCGGGATGATCCGATGGAGCCGCCCTCGCATGAGCTGGAGCCGGCCGAAGGGCTTGCGCGGACCGAACTCGTTGATATCACCCGCAGCGCTCTGGCGGAACTCGACGTTCGCTACCGCATGGTTTTGGCCATGCGGTTCTACGAAGATCTGCCGCATTCGGCGATCAGCGGGATCCTCGGCTGCACCGAGACATCGGCACGGGTCACGTTCCTCCGGGCGAAGCGGGCACTGCTCCGCGCGCTGCGAAAACGCGGGCTTCGCCACGCCGGCTTCGGACTCGCGCTCACCGCATTTGGCGAGGCGACTCGTCCGGCCGCGGCGGGGACGCTGAAGGTGAGCGGTGCCGCGCTGACGGAGGGGATCAGACACCTGCTGCTGACCAAGCGCGTTTCCATGACGCTGGCAGCCTTGGTGTTCGTTATTCTATTAGGTTCCTTTAACCAGGCTCCCGGCAACCGCCCGGCAGCTCCACCTGTTGCCCTCGGCGTGCACTTCATCGAGCGTATAGATACCGCGCAATGCCTGCGCAGGTACGACTTCATCGCAGCCGAGCCTCCGACGGACCTCCAGAACACGCGAAGCAAGGGTGCTTACGAGCAGTGGTATCAATTCCCCAACGGCGGCAGCGGGCCATTCTTGTTCCGCGTGCAGCTCTGGGATTCCAACCTTACGGAAAGGGTCTGCTGGTGGCTCCAGAACGAGAGAGCCAACTACCATGTCAACCCACCCCACCAGATCAAGATACACAATTACCATCTGTATAGTGACAAGGTGAAGACGCTCCCTACCGATCCTCCGGACCTGGTTCAATTCATCCAGGATATGGAACGGTCATCTACTCAGGAACAATCGACGACTGTGCCTTCCGATATGCCGGGCGAGCGCGATCCCAAAACGGGATTTCTGACCAGCAAGATGGATTACCGTTTCCCCGAGTTGGGAACCTTCGAGACGCGCTACGAATATACCGAACTGCCCCGCTCACTCTTCGAAGATCCCATCGGCCTGAACGTAGTGGACGAACGGGATGAGATGCACTGGCGTGGCTGGACCTATTTCCGGGTCAAGGGTTCGTTGGGCGGGCATCGCGTGACGGGCACCGGTCAAATACCATTTGTCATTTCGACGTATAAGACACATCTCCCGTGGCTGCGTCTGGAAATCGAAGGCGTGGGCGAGATCGTCGATACCTCGGCGGGGGCATGGACCGTGGCGGCCGGTCGCGCGTCCGGCGGGCGTTCTGAATTCCGGCCGGAAACTTTCTTCCGCGGGTTGTCGCGCCCCTGGACAGGCTTTCACACGATCGACACGATCCGGCGTGATGCGGCCGTCCGGCGGATCGAGTTTGCCACCCAACAGGTCAAGGACGACGCGCAGTTTGTAGAAGTCAAACTCATGGACCGTCGATCGAATCCGCCAATGACCGCCTCCTATCGCATCGACATGGAGCGGGACGTATTGGAGCAGGTCACTTTCAGCCGTGAGGGTCTCGCCTCGCAGCCGGCGGATGTGCTGGAGTTTGACTACGTACAAAACCTGGAACTGCTGAACGACAAGTTCGTCGCACCTTCACGGGGAGATAATTTTGGTGACTCGAGCACGCAGGATCCGGGTCCGCTGTGGCCGGTCCTGATGGCGGGCGGGCGCGAGCTTTGATGTGCAGACAGCGGCAACTTCTCTTCGTGTTATTCGCTCTGCCCCTCTGGTCGGCGACGTCCCCGGCCCAGCAGGCCACCCGACCCGCGAGCACGCAGCCTCAGGCCCCGAGCGAAAGTATTTTGAGCGAGCAGCAGTGGGTTTCTCTGAATCGGTCGGCGGGCCGCGGACTGGCCTGGCTGGCGAGCCAGCAGCAGCCGGACGGCTCCTTCCGCGCGGATGATCGAGCGCAGCCGGCGATCACCGCGCTGTCCGTGCTCGCCTTTCTGTCGTGCGGCCGGGAACCGGGGGAGGGTCCGTATTCCGACGTGCTCGAGCGGGCGGTCGCCTACGTGCTGTCGTGCCGTCAGCCGGACGGATTGCTCTGCCGGCTGACGCCGGAGACCCAACTGATCGAACGCGGGGCCTCCCACACCGCCACCTATAACCACGCCATGTCCGGCCTGATGCTTAGCGAAATTTACGGCATGGCCAGCCCCGAGCGTGCGGCGGAGCTGCGGGACGTCCTTCGCGGCGCGGTCCAAATGTCACTGACTCTCCAGCACACGCCGGCAAAGCGAAACGCGCTCGATGAAGGCGGCTGGCGGTACGTTCGTCCGTGGTACCCGAACGATTCCGACATCACGTCCACGGCGTGGCATCTGATGTTCCTGCGCTCCGCGCGCAACGCGGGATTTGATGTGCCGGCGGCGGCGATGGACCAGGCCACCGCTTTCGTGGAACGTTGTTTTCAACGCGACGGGCGGGTGT
Source organism: uncultured Steroidobacteraceae bacterium (assembly GCA_964473595.1). Classification (GTDB taxonomy): domain Bacteria; phylum Pseudomonadota; class Gammaproteobacteria; order Steroidobacterales; family Steroidobacteraceae; genus SCUD01. The sequence continues at coordinate 29,734 of CAYYQQ010000013.1, forward strand.
TCTACGGGCTGATCGGTTCGAGCCGCAGGGCGACCGTCGCCACCGTCGGCGCGGGAGTGCTCTCGTTCTCGCTCGCCGGTCACCATCAGACGGATGCGGCGCAGCGCGGCGGCGAATGGCTGCTCGGCTCACGGCTGCCGTACAAGTATGGCGCCCATCGCTTTCACTATCATGCGTTTTATTACGCGCAGGCGCTGCACCAGCTTGGCGGAAAATACTGGTCGCAGGCGTATCCCCCGTTGCTGGCGACGCTGATCGATCATCAGCTTGCCGATGGATCATGGCGGGCCGAGGTGGGCGAGGAAGAGTGGGGACCGTGTTTGTCCACGTCACTGGCGATACTGACCATCAGTGTGCCTTATCGGCTTCTGCCGATATACCAGCGGTGACTTATGCCGATTTCATTTTGAATCCGCGCGTTGGTTCTGATCCGAGCCGCGACCGTAAGGGAGCGGTATTCAATGAGTTCCGCTCCCTTATGGTCGCGGCTCGGAAGCCAAAGACGCGCATAGTCAAAGTTTGATCGGTATTAGAGCGGCTCCCGCGTCACCGTACGAGACCTCTGATACCAGCACGAATCGCTAGCGAGTGGTTGTGGCAGAAGCCACTCGCTTGCGCTTCGTGCTGGTTACTCTTTGCTCCTATTTACCGACTCCGAAATAATCTCGAAGTAGGCGTCGATGGCTTCGCGGTATTGCCTGGGCGGGACGGTGGCGCGGGATTGACTGATCTCCTGCTCGAGTTTCGAGACGAACACGTTGAAATCCCGGCCTTCGGCTGTGCCGTCTTGCGAAGCGTTGCCGGCGGGAACACCGCCCCGCATCTGGCCGGGTTTATCCTGTTGTCCGGCTCGCGCCTGAGCGTCGTTTCGGGTTTCAGCGTCCCTCTCCTGCTGGGTTTTTTCGGCTTCACGCTGGAGCTTCTCGGCCGCTTCGCGAGCAGCGCGGGCCTGGGCCTGCGCGGTCCTCTTTGCGGCTTCCTGATTCTGGCGGGCACGTTCGCCTGCGCTGCCTTTCGCCTCACCCTGCCCGCCGCCACCGCCCTCACCGGAACCTTCCCAGTCGCCTTGGATGGCGAGGTTCAGACGCAGACCGGCATCGCCCAGCTTCTCGATGGCGTCCGCTTCCTTTTCCAGCATGGCCAGGAGATCGGCCAGCCGCGGGGGCGACGGGACCATCAACGGCGGCGGGTTCGCGGCGCGGGCCTGCTCCAACGCGGTCAGCGCTCCATCGAGCAACTGCTCGACACGGGCGAAACCTTCGACCGCTTTCGTCGTGCGCGGGACGGCCATCCGGCCGCGCTGCACTTTCAGCGCGATGCCCGCCTCGAGCTGCTGCTCGGCGATCTCGCCGCTCATCACCGACGCCGCATCGTTGAGCAGCTTGAACGCCTGCCTGGAAATGGCTCGAATCTTCGCGCTCTTTTGCACCAGCTTTCCGCTCAGTTCCAGCGTATCCTCCCGCAGTTGACTCAGATCTCTGCCGAGGGCCGCCGGGTACTTATTGTCGCTGACGGCCTCCAGCTTCTGAATCATCACATTCTGACCAGCGATCATTTTCTGGACTTCGCTGAGGCGATGGGCCGCGAAAACGCTCAACTCGGAATCCGGCTGGCTTCCGCTGCCGGCGTCGAACACCGCCATGTGGATCGCGTTGAGGCGGGTAACTGCCTGTTCCGCAGTGGCGATCGCATCGGGCAACTTTCCCGCCGATATGCTTGCGGAGACATCATGAGCCAACCGGGCCGCTTCCGCCGCCGCTGCTTCGGCCTCCGAGAGCGATTTTCGCGCGCGGCCGCTCTGCCTCGGCATCCACGTCACCATGCTGTCATGCAACTGGGCGATGGACCTGGCGAGTTCGTTTTGCTGCTCGACCTGCTCCGTGACGTAGCCGGCGGGAGCGAGCGCGAACATATCGGCGGGCTGCGTGCTCGCCGCGGATACGTGTTCATGCACACGTTTCTGACGCTGCGCGAGGAGGGTGACCTGGTCGCGCAAGGTCGTGCTCTCCTGGAGCCGGGACGCGAGGTACCGTCGCAGCAATTCGGGATCCTCCGCCAGAACTTTGGACAACTCGCCCATTACCTGTTTCAAACCTTCCAGCGACTGCTGCATCTGCTCGGCAAAGCCATCGGGGACCTCCAGCATTTTGTTCTTGCGCGGGTTGAGCGACGGCTTGCAGGACTTGAGCAGCGCGTACATGTCCTCGACGAAAATCTGGTGCATCTTGGCGATATGCTCGACGGCGTCGGTAAGCTTCTCCTCGCGCTTGACCGCCTCATATTTGCGCGTGAGGTCCGCCAGCAGCTCGCGGGCGCGGGTGACGTGGTACCACGCGCCGTCGAAATCCTGCTGGAGCGCGGCATCTCCCGCCGGGCGGGTCGTCGCGGAAGTGAGCAGATTGCGGGCGGGCGTGACGTGCGTCGCGGCGATGTTGTGAAGCTGAAGGCCGACGAAGGCGTAGGGCGTGTCGCGGCTCTCCTTACGGAGGTCGGCGACTGCTCGCTCGGCTTCAGCCAGATGGCCGCGAGCCTTCGCCAAACCGCTGGTCTGGTCTTCATCCTTTTTCTGCGCGGCGGGAGTGGGCCGGCGGAGTCGATCGATTTCGCTCTGGGCGTCGGCGAGCGCGGCGTCGAGCCGTTTCAGGTAGCCATCGACGGCGATCTGCAATTTCTGGCGAGCCTGGCCGGCGAAGGAACCCGCCCATCGGTCGATGACGATACGCTGCTTCTGTGAGGCACTGGGCGTCGGCTTGAGCAATCGCCGCGTGGTCATGTTGTTGGACGGCGGTGAGTTGGAGTCCTCTTCGGGCCTGCTGGTCGCCGATTTCGGACTTGAGGCGGCTTGCCCGCGACCATTCTCATGTGAGGGCTGAGTGGTGGCCTGCTGTTGGTCTGCCGCGTCGGGTTGGGTGGTTGTGGAGCTCGCAACCTTCCCTTCGGGTTGAGTACCGGGCGATGCCGCGTTTTCATTCGATTCGCGGCTGGATGAAGCGGCGGGTTGTGTCGATGAGGCGCTGCGGCGGGCGATTCCGGCGGTCCTGTTGTTTGAAACTTCGCTCGCGATCTGCGCCGCCGCGCTGGCCTGGCGCGTGTCGCTGACGCGAATTTCGTAATGGAGCTGAGCCCCCTGCTTCAGCGCGAGCGGCTTGAGGTCCAATGCGACTTTCCCACTCACCGACTTCGAGTCCTGTTGTGAACCCAGCGGAATCGGTACCGCCAGTACCTCTTTTTCATTCTTGCCCTCGCCGGAGGTCACGACCAGCTCGGCGGCGCCGATGCCGAAATCGTCCCGGGCTTTGAACTCGATCTCGATCCTGTCATCGGGCCGAACGGTGATCTCATCCCGCGGCGAGATAATCTCGACGCTCGGGGGCTGGTCGGCGTAAACGGTGACGCGGCACGTTGGAGGTGCGAGGTTGGTCATGCCGAATGCATCGAACAGCCACGGTGAGAAGGCGAAGTTCTCGTTCAACTCGGTATCGAACCGATACCACTGTTCGTCGGCGGACACGAGCGGCTGCACCCGCCCGCCTTCAAAGCGAAGCTCGAAGCGTGACAGCGGCTTGCTCGCACGAAACGACACCCGAAGCCGGCTGCCCTGAAGCGCGCGGCACCGCAGTGGCAGTGCGTCTTTGGCTTCGGCGGGCAGTTTGCTGTACGCCGGCGGCGTCAATTCGAAATGAATTTGGGCGATGCTGGGCCGATCCACGACAGTCACTTTGTTCCACGACGTCTGGCCATCGCCCGCGCGGAAGCGGTAATCGAACGACTGCTGCGGGGAATCGATCTCATGCTTGAAGTGCATGGCCAAATCCTGCGTGGAAACAATGGGGATGCCGCGTTCAGCGGCCGCGCTGCGGAGGCTCAACATCGCGGATCGCTGGAGCCGCCCTTCGCCGCGAGCTTCGATCGTCAGCGGTTCGCCTCGGCCGACCACTCGATCACCGGTTATGGAGGCAACCTGGGTCAGCGTGATCGCGCGCGTCGGCGCCCAGAATCGCCGGAGCAGAAAACTCGCTTCCCGCGGCACACATAGAAACAGAACGCCCAGCAGCCCCGCCGCGGCGGCCAGAACGATCGCTCTGCCGCGCAGCCTTTCGGTACGCACCACCTTGTCCGCTGCGACCAGATGACTCAGATCGGCGGCTTCACGGAGGACACGATCGATCAGGCCTTGACTACCGCGGATCTCCGGCGGGTCGCGCGACTCGGCCAGTTCGGCGACGGTGGACCATCGTTCCTGAAGCGCCGGCACGGCCCCATCAATCGCGCGGGCGACCGATGATGCACCGCGACGGTTCAGCACGCCGCGAATACACTCGGCCAGCAGCACGCCCGATACTGCGACGAGCACGACCGCCGTCAGCATCACCCGCCAGCGGACGTCAAACAGGACGATCGCCGCATCGACGGCCATCGCCGCCATCATGCCGAGCAGGAGGACACTGCATCCCCGCAACAACGCTTCAGCCGCGCGAATCAGGATCGTGCGCTGTCGAACCTGCCGCAGCTTCGACTGAACCACCGTCGGCAATGAAACCGGCGAGGAGATGACCGACATGATGGCTCTCCAGTTCGTGCGGCGGTCACGCCATGCCTGCAAACTTCCGCACCACCCATTCGGCCGTCAGGCAGCCGATAAAAATCCACAAATACGCCCATCGTGCCCAGACCGGTTGCTGCGACACCTGCTCGGTGACGGTAGGCTCCAGATCGAGGTGCGACGCGAGTGTCGCCAGCGCCGTCGGCGGCACCACCATCCCGCCGGTGGCCTTCGCGATCTGCATCAGCAGCGGAAGGTTGCAGCGCGTATTGCGCATCTCCAACTCATCTTCAGGCTCGACGACCACGACCGTCTCGACCGGCTCCGTGCGGCCTTCGGACGCGAGCAGCGACGGTTCGCTGACCACAGTGAGCGTGACGGATCCGTTCGGCAGCCTCTTGATGGTGGTTCGATATTCGCCGGGCCGTTTAACGTTCTCGGGCAGATTGGTGCTGGCGACGATCCGACCGTCCTGCCTGGCGATCACGCGGCAATCCGCCAGTCCGCTGACGGCTTCGCCATTCAGCCGGGTGAGCCGGACCGTGACATCGACCGTTTCGCCGTGCTTATATCGCGTTTTGTCGGTGCTCAGGCGAATCGTTTTCGATCCGCTCGCCAGGTCGCGGGCCATCGCCCAGCGCAACAACTGTCCCCAGAAGCGGTGGTGATACCGGTCGCCGTAGCGGTATCGCAGGCGATACGTGACCGGTGCGGACAAATACACCACGCGACCGCTGCCGTAGGGCTGCCAGCAGAGAAAGGCGTGCTCCGCCTCCGCCTGCTGCGGCGATGCAGCGCCCGTCTCCGTTGAAGCCGCGACCCACACGTGGCTCGTGGGTTTCGCCTTGGAATATGCGGATAAATGGTGAATCGGTAATTGCTCGCGCCACAATCGCTGGCTGGCGGCGGGGTCGTCCATAAGCTGCGTGACCGGCAGCTCCGCACCTTCCGCCGTCACGTAGAGATTGAATTGCGAATCATCCGCGGATGAATTGAACGAATCCACCGGCAGCAAGGGCCCGAGCGCCTGATCGGTCAGCGACTGCCGGGCATAAGCGGCCGGCATGGCCTCGTCGCCGGCGATCAGGATCAGCGTTCCGCCGCGCTCGCTGACAAACTGCACGAGCATTTTCTGCTGGGCGTGAATCAGGCGGTCGGGGCCGATGTCGCCGAGGATCACCACGCGATAACGGCTCCAACTTTCGAGATCGTTGGGGAAGCCGGACCCCACCGCCGGCCCGCCGTCGCTGCGAGCGGGCTCGAAGAGCAGCTCGTCGAGCTGCACGCGCTCATCGCGCTTGAACAGATTGCGCAGGTATCGATGCTCCCATCGCGGCAAATGGTCCGCCAGGAGGACGCGAATCTTGTCCTCCGTGACTTCCACGTCCAATCGAGCGTCGTTGTTGTCCTGCACGCGTTCGTCCGGCAGTGGATGCACGTGCACGCGAAGCTTTTGCATCCCGACCTCTTCCGCTTTGCGCCGAAAGGTGAATGCATGCACGAATGCGTCCGACGATGCGGCGACGCGCTGTGTGTCGAGCACATGGTCATTACCCAGCAGATCGATGGTCAATTCTTCACCCGCGCTGCCGTAAGCATCGACCGTGCCGTCGATGACGATGCTGTCGTTCTTGAACACGGCACGGGGGGCCTGGACGTGGTGCAACATGATGTCGCGGAGCGGTTTGGTCTGACCGATCGGCACGACATAAACGGGCAGGCCGCTCATGGCCGCCGCCGACTTCAACGGGTCGCCATCCGTGTTGTGGCCTCCGTCGGTCAGCAGTATGACGGCTTCGATCGGCTGGGCGGCGGAATCACGCGCGACTTGCTCCAGCGCGCCGGCCACGTTCGTGGTCATCGGGGTTCCCGCGGCCAGACCATCCACCCAACCGCCGACCGGGACGATGGAGCCGTCGAAGCAGTAACGCATCAGGCGGGCTCCGCTGCCGAGTCGCTCCAGCCACGCGCTCTGCGGCCCGCGCAGCCGGTCGGCGATCAGTTGCGAGCGGCGGCGGCCCAGTCGTGCGCGTAATCGATCCCGCAAAGCGGGTTCCAAATCCCTCCAGGCGCTGACGGCCGCTCGATCGGACGTTTCTGACAACTTCGCTGACAGTCCGTCCAGTGCGGCGGCCAACTCGTTCAGCCGATCGGCACGCGTCGGATCGGACAGCAGCGAAGTTTGCCCGCTGTCCAAACTTAACTCCTTCAGTTGCGGCAGTACGTCCGCGGAGAGCGTGGTACGAATGCCCTCGATTTCCTGTTGCGCGTTCAGTTGGGTCGATGATGCCGGGCGGCTCAATTCGTCCAGATCGGCCGCGGTCTCCTGGATCAGTTGCTGAGCCCGGGCCAGGCTCCGCTGACTCTGCTCTCGCGCCGATATACGGCTCGCGTTCTGCGAAAACGCGGCCAGAAGATTGCGGCCCAGGAGAAGTTTCACCGCCGCCGCATCGAGATGGCTCACCAGCGGCAATGGCTCGCGCTCCTCAGGCGATACCGCCCAGCGGAGCGTGCCGGATTCAATCGTCTCCTCGTTGGCGTCATCCGCCACGTCCATGCTCCCGCTGACGTCCGCCACGACCGCCACCGACCTGGGATGCGTGGTTCGCACTTTGGTCAGTACCGTCGGGCCGGCGAGCATCCACAAGACCATCGCCAGCGCCCCGGCCCGCAGCAGGATCAATATCGGTGCGAGCCGCGGCCGCGACGCTCTACATTCCCGCCAGGTCAGCGCGCAGACCAACAGAAACAGGATGACGCCAATAACGATCAATGTTCGCAGAGAGAAATAGCCGGCGAACACGAACTCGCGAACCGTATGGACGGTACTCTCCGGCAAGCGACACCTATCGAGCTTGAACACCGGGCGAAAACAGCTCCGGCACGGGGATCGAAGCCTGCAAATTGCGACGGCGGGTGAGCCGCCCGGCCAGCAATGACTCTATCAGCAACAGTGCCAGCAGGCCCGCGAGCACCCACGTCCACACCGGCTCGCGGTGAACGAACCGACGGCCGACGTTGGAGCCTGCGAGCGGGTCGGACACGAAATGCAATCCGCCGGCGGACGCGAGAGTCTGCGTATCGGCTTCAGAGAGCGGCGTGAGATCGGACTCCTCCGCGTCGCGTTGAACTTGCAACGGGAATCGCCGGCGCTCACCCTGCCGATCTTCAACTGATAACGCGTAAAGCCCCGGCCACAAGGTACGCGCGTCATGGAAGACATGCTGGTGGTCGCGAACTTCGGCACGAACGTGCAGCGTGTCGCCCGCGGGCGTGATGAGGTCGGCGACCTGGCCGAAATGATCGGCGGGCAGGGAGACGTTCAGCGGTTCGCCGACATTCAGGTTCCAGCGCGTCATCGTCGGCTCGGTCAGGTACGCCAGCCATTCGTTCACCAGGACGACAAACGCCTGGCACGACGGCAGGTTACTCCAGCGCACGCCCAGCGGCACGGCCTGCACGATCACACGCCCGCGTCCATACAGTTTCTCGACTGCAACGGGCGAGCCGTCGCGGGTGCTCAGCAGAACGGACGGCTTCTGCCCCGCTCCCGGCGGAGCGAAGCGATGTCTCCGATAGAGCTTCACATGGTCAATATCCAGCCGCTGCGTGTCGGCGAGCAGGCGCGTGGCGGGGTGATTGTCCATGGGCAGCTTGAGCGGCTCGAAGTGCTCGCGATCGTCGGCGTCACCAACCGAAGTATCGAGCGCGAGGGGCGAGAGCGACTGGCCCGCGTCGAAGAATGCCGCGTTGAACCGGCCGGGGTCGGCGCTGCCGCCCAGCGCGATCCACAAACCGCCCCCGCTGCGTACGAATGCTTTCAATCGCGTGATTTGCGCGTCCGGCACAGCGAGTGCGTCGGCCAGAACCACGCAGCGATACTGCGATAGATCCTTCGACGACAGCTCGGAAGGTTCGATCAGGTCGGCGTTGAAGACCGACTTCCAGGGTTTATCCCGTTTGTCGGACGTCTGGCCCAGCGCCGCCAGCAGATAACCCGTTTGCGTCTCCAGCGGGTCCGCCCGAGGCGAACCATCCACGACCAGGATCGGTAAGGATTCGACGACCTCCACGACAACATGACCGCGGTTGTCCAAGACAAGATCGTCGGAACGATCGATCGTACAGCCCAGCTCGTAGACGCCCGGCGATTCGAATATGTGCTCGAAATCGACAGCGGTTGATTCACCCGCGGCCAGCGGCTTGAGCGAGGTGACGCCGAGGGCCTGGCCGGCTTGCGACCAGGCGAGCGTGGCTGAGTCGCTCGCAACGTTCCCGCGATTTATCACGCTCGCCGTGAGGATGAGCGGCTCACCGCGGCCGGCCAGCAGCCGCGAAAGGCTGACCGCTTCGAGCGACAGGTTGTTTCGCGCGTTCGGTGCGTCACCGACATTGACAACATTGATGATTGCTTCTTTTCCCCGCTTACTGGCTTGCTCATGCAGGCTGCGCCATGTTGATCCCGCCGCGGGCCGCCAGCCGTAAGCCTGACCATCGGTCAGCACGGTGACGATCCGCTGGGCCTGATCGCGCCCCTCTGCCGCGATGGCCTCTTCCACGCAGCGCGGCATATCGCCGGCCGCGAGCGTCGGCTTGACCTCCCGCATCCGCGCGCGGAGCTGGTTCGCCGCTTCGCCATTCATCGAAACCGCGGCCGGAACGAGCCACTGCGGCGTTTGCGACGCGAGCATCACCCGCACGGTGTCCTGCTCATTTAAGCCGGCGACCAACTGGTCCGCCCGCTCCAGCAGCCGATCGAACAGGCTGCCATCGCCGGCGTGCTGAGCAGTGGACATCGAGGTATCAAGCAGCACGATCACGTCGCGCGCGCCGCCGCCGCCCAGCCAGCCCGATCTCACCAGCGGCTGAGCCATCCCCAGCACCAGCGCCAGCACCGCGAGCATCCGCAAGGCCATGAGCAGCCGGTCATTCACCTGCCACCACCGCCGCCGCCGCGGCATCGCTTCGAGCAGGAACTGCATCGCTCCCCACTGGATGACCTCGCGCCGCCGGCGGTTCAGCAAGTGCACGGCCACCGGCACGGCCACGAGCGGCACCGCCAGGAGAAAAAACATGTTCACGAATTGGATCACGACTTCTCCACCGATCACCCGTGTTCACAACTTCATCCGCGCCGCCCGGCGCGCGAGGTAATACGCGAGCGTGTCGCCCAGCGGCCGGTCGGTTGTGAGCGGGACGTAATCGCACCCGATCTCGCCGCAGCCGCTTCGCAGTCGGTCCAAAAACTTCTTCATTTGTTCCAGGTAGCGGCCGCGGATGGACACCGGGTCGAGGTCGAGCGCCCGTCCGGCCGTCTCAAGACATTCGAATCGCGACCATCGACTGAACGAAAACGACAGCTCCTCCGGCGCAAGCGTGTGAAACAGCAGGATCTCGTGGCCGCGGATGCGGAGATGATGTAATGCGTTCAGCAGCGACTCGACTTCATCGAACGCGTCGGTGCACAGAATGATAAGCCCGCGGCGCTTGATCCGCCGGGCGAGGTCCCGCAGGATTTTCGCAAGGCTGGTCTCGCCGCCCGGCTGCGTTCGGCCCAGCGACTCCAGAAGAACGCGGAGGTGCCCGGGGTTCGAACGCGGCGGGATATAACTGCGGACTTTGGCATCGATGACGCTCAATCCGACCGCGTCGCCCTGATGGAGCATCATGCGGGCCAGGCAGGCGGAGGCCATCTGAGCGTAGCGCAGCTTGGTCGGCGTGCTCTGGCCGAAGCCCATTGAGCCGCTGGCGTCGAGCACCAGCAGCGCCTGAAGGTTGGTCTCCTTTTCAAACTGTTTGATGTAGTAGCGGTCGCTTCTGCCGAGCACGCGCCAATCGAGCAGGCGAACTTCGTCGCCCGGCGTGTACAGCCGGTGCTCGGCGAATTCGACGCTGGCGCCCTTGTACGGCGAGCGATGCCTGCCGGACAAAAACCCCTCGACGACGCGAGTGGCGATCAATTCCAGCGGGCCGATGCGCGAGAGCGCGGCGGGATCGAGCAGATCGGTGGAAACTTGTTGGGCGGGCAATGTTCTTCCCCCGGACCAGGGTCACGAGTGGACGGTTCTTCAACTCACCCGCTGGTTCGCGTCGGTCTGCATTCGCATCGCGAGCAACCGGCGCACAATGTCATCTGAACTTTGTCCGGCCGCCTCGGCGTTGAAGGTGGGAATCACGCGATGCCGCAGCACGGGCAGCGACATCGCGGCGACGTCCTCGGTCGTCGCATGATAGCGGCCCTGGAGGATGGCCCGCGCCTTGGCCGCCAACAGGAGGAATATACTCGCCCGCGGCCCGGCGCCCCAGTTGACCATTTCCTCCACGAAACCGGCCTGCCCATTGGAACCCGGACGCGTCTGGCGGGTCAGCCGGACGGCAAACTCGTATACGTGCTCGCCCACCGGCACCTTGCGAACGACGTTTTGCATGCGCTCGATCGTGACCGGATCGACGATCTGCCGGGTTTCGGTTGTATAATCGGTGGTGACGCGCTTCACGATGGCGATCTCGTCGGCCTCCGTCGGATAGTCCACCTTGATCTTGAGCATGAAGCGATCGAGCTGCGCCTCGGGCAGCGGATACGTCCCCTCCTGCTCGATGGGGTTCTGCGTCGCCAGCACGAAGAACGGCTGCGGCAACGGGTACGTCTCGCTGCCCACCGTCACCTGATGCTCCTGCATCGCCTCCAGCAGCGCGCTCTGCGTCTTGGGCGGCGTGCGGTTGATTTCATCCGCGAGAATAATGTGCGCGAACAACGGCCCCTTCACAAAGCGAAACACTTTCCGCCCGGTGGTGTGATCCTCTTCGAGCACGTCGCTCCCGGTGATATCCGCGGGCATCAGATCGGGCGTGAATTGAATCCGTCGAAAGGACAGCCCCAGCATTTTCCCAAGCTGCGACACCAGCAGCGTCTTGGCCAGCCCGGGCACACCTTCCAGAATGCAATGCCCGCGGCACAGCATGGCGATCAGCAATTGCTCGATCACATCCTCCATGCCCACGATCACGCCGCCCAGTTGGGTGACGATCTCGCGGTACTTGCCATGAAGCTGGTCAACCGCCTGCACGTCGTCGCCCGAAGCCGGATTGGTAGTCGCTGCTGCCATGACCATTCCCTTTCAAATGAGTTTATTCCGCAGAGGTCTGTCCAGCGTCCAAGACGTTGCCCCGATCAAAATGTTACCCGAATAATGGCAACCGCCCGCCCCGCGATCGCCCTTCCTGGATCCGCCAATCCATGCATGAGCCTATAACCTCTTGCCAATGAAAAGGTTAATCGCTCGCCGCCCGAAGCGGATTTTCCATCTGTCCTGATGACGCAAGGGGGAACAACACAGATACACCTGATCCTACGTGCCGGACTGCGTTCAGGTTGCACCGGAAATATAATTTTTGCTCGTAAGGTCCAAACGCGGTGGTGATCGATGCCAAATCCGCGATAATGGCGCGGCAATGGAGGTGTATGAATGGTCACGATCGGCATGAACTACCGGGTGATCGACGGCAAGCAAGATGCTTTCATCCAGATGTTCAACAAAGTCCTCGAGGTCATGAACGGCATGGATGGGCACAAGGAATCGCATCTATATAGCGACGTCAACGATCAATGTTCTTTTTTGATCATATCGGAATGGACCCGCAAGCAAGCCTTCGACGATTTCGTCGCATCGCCGACGTTCGCAAAGGTCGTCACCTGGGGCAAAGAGCAGATCCTCTCCGCTCGACCGAAGCATCAAGTCTACGGGCAGGATGAATGACTTCAGTCGCACCGATTGACAGAGCCCGAAGCGCAAGCGAGGGCCGCGCTGGAACATCACCGGCGCGGCCCTCGCTTGCGCGTCGGGCTCTTTACAAATCAGGCGCCACTTAAAAAAGAAGGCCCGCACATCGTAAGACGCGCGGGCCGTGCTTGGGTTCGATCACGTCAGATCTGACTTGCGCAAGTTCGGGGATAACCCCCGCTGGTACTTCATTCCTCCGAAGTGCGTGCTTAGCAGCAACGCATGGATTTTCTGCTGGCGCTCGTCCTGCGAGCGGTGGTCCGGCTGCGGGTGCGGCCGGTGGTTTTGCCGAACGCGGTCGAACGCGTGCGGCCGGCGGTGGAGCGGCTGCTGCGGGCAGCGCTGGCGC
>CAYYQQ010000014.1:0-1618 GCA_964473595.1 uncultured Steroidobacteraceae bacterium
GTGTCGATGGTCACGACGAGCGACCCCGACGCGGCACTGGTGTTGCCCGCGATATCGGTCTGCTTGGCTGTGAGCGTGTGCGCGCCCGCTCCGAGTGCCGAGCTGGTGATGCTCCAGTTGCCCGAGCCGTTGGCCACACCGGTGCCCAGCACGGTCGTGCCATTGGTGTCGTACAGGGTGACTGTCGCACCCGACTCCGCACCGCTGCCGGTGAAGGTCGGCGTGGTGACGTTGGTGGTGTTGTCGCTGCTCGAGGTGCCGCTGTCGGACGCCACGATCAGGTCCGGCGCGCTCGGCGCGGTGGCCGCAGTGTCGATGGTCACCGTGAAGGTGTTGGTCGACATCAAGCTCTGGTTGCCAGCCGCGTCAGTGATGCGGGCCGTGAGGTTGTAGGAACTAGCGTCCGTCAGCGTACCGGTCTGCACATCGGCATAGTTGTTGGCGATGTCCGTGCTCGTGAGGATGTAGGCCGTACCCACGGGGCTGGCCGTGCTGTTGCCGTCATAAAGCTGGATGCTGTCGCCGACGACTGCCAGCGAACCCGTCGTGGGTAACGCCACCTTCACTGTAAGGTTGGTATCGTTCGTGATTACCCCGCTCGTGGTGTAGGTCGCGGTCACCGGCGACACGTCGTCAGTGACTGATGTGATGGTTGACCTGTCTGGCCTCGTGGAGTCGATCGTCACGCTCAAGGTGTTAGACTCGACGCCGGTGTTGCCAGCCGCATCGGTCGCCTTCGCGGTAAAGTCATGCGGGGCATCTGGCAACGCACCGGTTGTGTAGCTCCAGCTTCCGCTAACGCCGGCGTTGGTCGTTCCCAACAAGGTCGCCCCGTCGTACACCGAGACCGTGCTACCAGCTTCTGCCGTGCCGTTGAGCACCAGGTTCTTATCATTGGTAATGCCGTCGGTGCCGCTCGAGCCGGTGTCATCTGCAAAGCTAACAATCACTGGCGCTGCCGGCGGCGCGATGTCGATCGTGACCGCGTGGCTGGTCGTATTGCCAACACCATCTGTCGCATCGACCACGCGGGCCTGATAGGTGAAACTTGTCTTGTGCTCGGTTGGATCGGTGAACGACCAGGTCGTCGCCGTCGATGACGTGGCGTTGGTCCAGGTGTCGCCGCCGTCGCTGCTCACCTGAATTTTCTCGTCAGCGTTCAGCGTGCCGTTCGTGCCCGATACCGTCAGGAACTTGTCGTTGGTGAGGAAATCGGTAGCCGAGGTCCCGGAGTCATTGGCGATCGCCGTGATGGCGACGACCGGCTCATTGGTGCCACCGATATTGACCGTGACGCTGGTCAGCGTGCCGTCAGCGCTGGCCACCGAGAAGGTGTCCGTATAGGTCGTCCCGGGCACGAATTCGTTGTGCGCGGAACTCGCCGTGTAGGTCCAGGCGCCCGTGGTGTCGATCGCGAAGTTGCCATAAGTGCTGACCGTACCGGCCTGCGCCACAAATGTCTCGGAGCTGTCCACGTCGCTGATGGTCAGCGTGCCACTGGTGCTGAGTACCGAGTTGGTCTCGACCAGATTCCTGGTGTCGGAGGACAGGACCGCGGCGTCGTTGGCGCCGTTGATGGTCACGTCGATCTGCTTGGTGGTGCCGTCGGCGGTCGCCA
>CAYYQQ010000014.1:1718-42251 GCA_964473595.1 uncultured Steroidobacteraceae bacterium
CTGGCCTCGGTCACAGAATCCGTTGCCGAACCGGTGATCACCGCGGCGTCATTGGCGCCGTTGATGGTCACGTCGATCTGCTTGGTGGTGCCGTCGGCGGTCGCCACCGTCACCAGCTCGTGCAGCACGCCGCCGGTGTTGAGCGCCTGCACGTCGGCGTTGTCGTCATCGAGCGTGTAGCTCCAGGCACCCGAGGCATCGATGCTGAACGTGCCGTAGCTCTTGGCCACCGCGCTTTGCACCACGAAGTCCGCCGAGCTGTCCACATCGGTCGCGTCCAGGTCGCCGCTGGCACTGGCATCGCCGGCGGTGCCGTTGAGCACGCCGCTGGCCTCGGTCACAGAATCCGTTGCCGAACCGGTGATCACCGCGGCGTCATTGGTGCCCTTGATCGTCACGGTCACCGTCTGGTCGACGTAGGCGCCGAAGTCGTCGGTCACCCGCACCGTGTAGGTCTCGTCAACGCTGGCGCCTTCTTTCAACGCCTGCGTGTCGCTGTCACTGTTGTCCAGCGTGTAGGTCCACTTGCCGGATGCATCAACCGCCAGGCTGCCGTAAGTGGTCGACGGTGTGCCCTGGATGCTCCAGGTCTGGGTCGCGCCGCTATCCACGTCGCTGGCACTCAGCTGCCCGCTGACCATGTTCGTGCCGGCCACCGCCGTGCCATCGTCCAGGTTGCCCGCTTCCGTCACCTCGCCGGCCCGCGCCGCGGCAACGTTGGTGATCACCGGCACATCGTTGGTGCCCTTGATCGTCACGGTCACCGTCTGGTCGACGTAGGCGCCGAAGTCGTCGGTCACCCGCACCGTGTAGGTCTCGTCAACGCTGGCGCCTTCTTTCAACGCCTGCGTGTCGCTGTCACTGTTGTCCAGCGTGTAGGTCCACTTGCCGGATGCATCAACCGCCAGGCTGCCGTAAGTGGTCGACGGTGTGCCCTGGATGCTCCAGGTCTGGGTCGCGCCGCTATCCACGTCGCTGGCACTCAGCTGCCCGCTGACCATGTTCGTGCCGGCCACCGCCGTGCCATCGTCCAGGTTGCCCGCTTCCGTCACCTCGCCGGCCCGCGCCGCGGCAACGTTGGTGATCACCGGCACATCGTTCACGCCGGCGATCTTCACAGTCGCCGTCGCCCAGCTGAGCGTGCCATTGGCGAGCCGGATGGCGTAGGTGAAACTGTCCGTGAGGTACTGGCCTGCCGCCAGATGCTGGAGCTGGGCCTTGAAGGCAGCAGTTAAGCAGTTAGCGTCGTAGCCGACTTTCCCGTCCGTGGTGATCCAGATTTTCGCGCCATTCGCGCTGCAGTCGGTGCACATCGCCTCGACCCTAGCCGTGTCCTGCGTCAGCAGGTCGACCGGAGCAGGAATTTTCGTGGCGGTTGAACCACCAGTCCCATCGTCGAGCGACCAGAGAATCTTGGCGTTACCGCCCAGATCGTTCCCCATCACGTCCAGCTTCGTGACGCCAAGCACATCCTCGGTGAGGCCGGTGTTGGCGAATACGTCATCCACGCCCTGTGGCGTATTGGAAAACGATGTGGTGGTTCCGCCGCTGGTGTTGGTCGCCATGATAGTTTCCTTGATCGACTGCTTTACTTAAGTAGTACTGAATGGGTCCCGCAAATGCTTACGACTCTCGCCCCGCCCGCCTCATCGAGTTGGTCACTGGCTCCAGCAGATACTGGAGCGCCGTCCGCGACTCGCCCTTGAGGTAAACCTCGGCCGGCATGCCGGCCTGCAACTTCAGATCGCCGGCTTCCTTCAGAGATGCCGCGTCTGTCTCAATCAGTGCCGTGTAGTACGGAATATTTGTGACGGGATCGACTAGCCGATCACCGGCGATGTAAACGATGTTCCCGGACACCAGCTTGGTCATGCGGCGATTGAAGGCCGTGAACCGGATGTCGGCCTCCTGGCCCTGGTGCACGCGGTTGATGTCCTCGGTGCGGATCCGTGCCTCGATGACGAGCCGCGCGTCGAGCGGCACCACCTCGGCGATTGTTTCGCGCGGCGCTATCACCGCGCCCGCCGTCGTGTACTTCAATCCGATGATCTCGCCGCTGGCAGGCGCCAGGATCAGCTGGCGGTCCGATGCATCAGCTGACGTGCGCTGCACCTGCTCCAGCTCCGACACAGTCGACGCAGCTTCACGGAGCTGGTCGCTGGCGGCCTGGCGGTACTGCCCCTCGAGTGCATTGATCTTGAGGTTGATCTCTGTAGCCCGCTGCTGGGCGCGCGCCAATTCGGAGCGGTGCTCCTCGATGCGCGATGCGTAATCCGCGACGGTAGCCTCGAGCTGCGTCACCTGCGCGACCGAGACGTAGCCATCTTTCTTCAGGTTGCGGACGGATTCGAGCTCGCCCTGCTGCAACCGCAGCGACTCGCTACCACTCGCGATCTGCGCCCGCAGCGCCACAACTTCCTGGTCCACGCGCGCGCGTTGCTCGCGCAGCAATTCGGTTTGACCGTTCAGCGCGCTGCGCCGCGCTGCAAACAGCGCACGCTCCTTCTCGATTTGCCCGGCCAGGCGTCCGTCGCCTTTTGCGGCCGCGATCAACTCATCCGGAAAACTGACGGTGTGCAGCAGAGATTGTTCCGCCTCGAGCCGTGCGACGCTGGCGCGCTCGGCCAGCAGCCGGCCGTTGATCCGCTGCAGGTCGGCATCCACGCCTACGTCGCCGAGCACGATCAAGGGCTCGCCCTGCACGACGTGCTGGCCATCGCGTACCCGCACCTCCCGCACGATGCCGCCTTCCTGGTGCTGCACCTGACGCCGGTTCAGGTCGACCTTCACGAAGGCCGACGCAATGACCGCAGAGGACAGCGGCGCGATGGAAAGCCAGACCATGATCGGAAACAGTCCGAACAACAGAATGGCCAGTCCGCGATAGGACAACCGTGATGCTTCGCGCAGGTGCTCGGACAGCGTCTCGTCCAGCGTCGGATTCAGGTTGGCGGCGTTCATGATGCCTGCTCCATCTGCACGGGCGCAGCCGGTCTCGACATCTGCACGACGTTCTGGGCCGATGCGATGTTCTTCTGGCGATCCAGCGCCACGAGTACCTGCGCGGTCGGCCCGTAGTGCTGGACGCGGCCGCCATCCAGCACCAGCATCTGGCTCATGTTTCGTACCAGCCCATTGCGGTGGGTCACGACGATGACGGTCACCAACTGGCGCTGAAGCTCGGCCAGTGCCTCAGCGAGCGCCTGCTCTCCGAGACCGTCGAGGTTGGAGTTCGGCTCGTCCATCACGACGAGGCGCGGGTTGCCGTACAGCGCGCGCGCCAGCGCAATGCGCTGGCGTTGGCCGGGCGACAACTGCATTCCTGCATTGTCGACCCGTGTGTCGTAGCCTTCAGGCAGTGACAGGATCATCTCGTGTACGCGCGCGCGTTGCGCGGCATTGACGACTTGTGCTGCGTCGACCGTCCCGAGGCGGGCAATGTTCTCGGCGACCGTCCCCTGGAACAGCTCGACGTCCTGCGGCACATAACCGATCGACGGTCCCAGTGCCTCGCGGGGCCAGAGCGTCAGGTCCGCCCCGTCCAGGCGCACCAGCCCGGCCGTTGGCTTCCACAATCCGGTCAGCACGCGCACCAGCGTGGACTTGCCCGCAGCGCTCGGACCGACGATGGCGAGCGACTCACCCGGCGCGAGGCGCAACGACACGCCTTGCAGGATGAGGCGTTCGCAACCCGCCGGACGGTAGATGATGTTCTGGGCATCGAGAGAACCGCGCGGCTCAGGCAACTGCATGCGCGGAGGCTCCGCCGTGGCCACCTCCAGCAGTTCGCGCAGGCGCGCCAGCGCCATGCGTCCTTCCGCCAGCACGCGCCAGCTGCCAACCACCTGTTCAACCGGCGCCAGCGCGCGGCCGAGCAGGATCGTGGTCGCGACCATGATGCCGGGTGTGGCCTGGTGGGTGATGACGAGATAAGCGCCGAGGCCGAGTACCGACATCTGGATCGCCTGGCGCAGCGCACGCGTCGTTGCGGCCATCGCGACGGTCCTCTTCGAGATCGGACCTTGCAGTTCGATCACTTTCTGGTTCAGTTCCCGCCAGCGTCCGATCAGTGCGGGCGCCATGCCAAGCGCCTGCACGACCTCGGCGTTGGCCAGGGAGGCTTCCAGGTACCGGCCCGAACGTGCCGCTTCGCGCTGCAAGGTCTCGATGCTGGACCGCGTCATGCGGTCGTTCAGCACCGCAAGCATCAGCATGATCGCCGCACTCACGGCGGCGGCAATACCGAGGACGGGATGGAACAGCCAGATCACCGCTACATAGACCAGCAACCAGGGCGCGTCGAACAGGGCGAGCAGGCCCTGCGCCGAGAACAGGCCGCGCAGCGTCGCGACATCGCGCAGCCCCTCACCGGATGCTTGTTCGCTGCCTTTGGACCTGGCCGCGAGGATAACCCGGGCCACGGCGGGCGAAAGCGCCTCGGCGATCATGTTGCCGGCGACGCCTTGCAGCCTGCCGCGCAGGTAATCGAGTGCCAGCATGATCCCGAGCGCCACGGCCGCGCCCAGCATCAGCATGACCAGTGTTTCGCGGCTCTGGCTCGCGAGCACGCGGTCAAATACCTGCAGCATGAAGAATGCCGGGATCAGCAGCAGCAGATTCACAACGAATGAGAAGCCCGCTACATGAAGTAGCGGACGGCGAAGCAACCCGGTCAACGGGTTCATGATCGGCACCTGCCTCATCGCCGCAAACCTCCTGGCTACCGATTCGAGTACCAGCGTCGCTCGAGCATGGCCTGCGCCATGTTCGCCAGACTTCAAAGCTGGTTCGGTAACCCGGCTGTCTCCCAAGAGTCAGGAGATCCGTGGTTTTGCGGCTTCGCCTTGCGGCGAGAGTGCCTGTTCGTCAGACCATGTCTGGTCGGGAGTGACCGTAGCAGTCGCATGCCGGGCGGCGGCTCCCATGCCACATAAGCAGCCGGGACGATGTCGATAACGTGAGCCGCGTCGCAGTTCAGCTGCCCCACGGAACTGCCGGGAGTGGAGCGCATGTGGCGTGATGCCAGACTCGAACGAATCTGGGATGGTGCCTCCGAATTCCAGCGACACATCAGCATCCGGATGCTGTCGCGTGAATACGAGGGCTAGGCTGAATCAGCGATCAATCCTGCCTCGACGATCCTGGCTTTGAGCGGGCCCAGCTGACTTTCGTAGTGCCGCCACTTTTCGATCGAACTCGAGTAGACCGGCTGACGAATCTGCACAGCGCTGGCTGTCGTGGAAGCAAACCGTGATGTATGGAATTCCAGGCACCCGGGTTCCCACTGCAAGCCACAATGAGCGATCAGTCGCCTGGCCTGCTTTTCGGTATCAGTGACCACATCATCGTAGGCCACCTCGAGAATCAAGCCGGGCAATACTCTGTGCCAGTGATCCATCAGTTTGCGGTAGGCGATGTAGTAGGTTGCCAGTTCGTCGAGGTCGTAGGAAAAAGGATAAGCCTGCCCAAATAATGTCTTGTATATCGCGTAGCAGGTATCCATCGGGTTGCGAACCATGTGGATAATTCTGGCCTCAGGCAGTGCGCGATGAATCACGCCGCAGTACAGGAAGTTGAATGGCAGCTTGTCGATAAAGTAAGTCGAAGTCCTGGCCAGGGCTTGCCGTGCAGCGGTCACGTAGTTGCGGCCCAACTGCGCAAAATCCACGTTCAATGAAGCGGCAACGATGTCTTCCTTGGCGACCGGCCTGCCTCCGGAGATCCGGCTGATCTCCTTCACCAGTTCACTGGAAAAATCGTGAAGTTCACCCGCTGAGCTGACGGATGAGTGGCCGGCCAGTATCCGCTCAACCAGGGTCGTGCCGGTGCGCGGCATGCCAACCAGAAAAATGGGCTCGCTGCTGTGAAATCCATCGCCCGCGCTGCAGGAGGCCGCATCGTAGTGGTTGCGGATATCGTCCAGGACAGCCACATCTCGCGCGATGTCATATTCGAGGTGACGGCGCCGCACCGCAGAACCATGAGTCAAGGCACGAAAGGACTTGTCGTACTCGCCGATATCTTCGGCCTCCTTGGCCAGCGCGTAGTAAAGGTTCATTTCCCCTTTCCAGTCGTTGGCGCCCCTGGCGATACGCTGTTCCAGGTCGACGATATGATTATTCTCTTTGGTCTGTGTTCTCAGGTCTGCACGGAACAGCGCAGCCTGCTGATTTTCAGGGCAGTCCTTGATGACCCGGTTGATGATTGCCTCGGCTTCCTTCAGTTCGCCCAGGAAACGCAGGCTGGTGGCCAGGTTGAACAGGACGCTCGCATTGCCAGGTTCCAGTTGTTGCGCCTGGCGAAAGATTTCCAGCGCACCAGCAACATCTTCACATTTGTTCAGGATGGATCCGGCCACCACCAGGATGGCCGCATCTTTCGGGGCGCGAGCCACGGATTCCTGCACTGCCGCTCGCGTCGCCTTTCGCTCCCCGAGTACGAGGAGACATTGGGCCCGCTGGAGATGCAACGCCGCCTTGTCCGAAAGTGTCAGGGACTTGTCGGCATGTGTGAGAGCAAGCCTGGCATTGCCTGCCTGCAATGCGGTCTTGCTCACCAGGTATTGAGTTGCCTCCCTGTCCGGAGCCAGCTGCAGGAGTTTTTCACACGCCTTCCAGGCTTCCGAGACGCGCCCCTTTTTTAAACACTGCCATCCCTGCCTGGCCAGTTCATCAGGGTCATTCGACAAACCTGCAGCCTGCCTCAACTCTGCCGCATGCCGCTTGACCGGCCTATTTGAACTTGTAGCGCAGCTGGGCACCCAAGGTCCGCGGGCGCTGGACAAAATGGTAGGCGTAAGTGAGATATGAATCTTCCAGCTCACCGCCGGTTATACCGAGTTCGTCGAACGCGTTATCGAGAAACACCCGTGCGCCCCATTTTTTCTTTTCCAGTCCGACGGAGAAATTCCAGATGGAAAAACCACCCAGGTCTTCAAAACCGCCCCAAGAAATAAGGTCGATGTCGGGCGGGGTTCCGACGACAACTTCGACGTTGTTGGGCGCTGTCCTGGCGCTGCTTCGATAGAAAGCGTCGACATGAAAGTAAAAATCCCCCATGTCGACCGGCCAGTGGTAATCGGAGGATAGGGTCGCCATCTGCTTGGGCACACCCGGCAGCTGGTCGCCTTTAATCAGGGGGAGGTGGCCGACAAATCCGTCCGCGTCCCATTCCGACTCGGTGTAGTTGTAACCGAGCGTGTAGGTCCAGTTGTCGCTCAACAGGCCAGCCAGTTCCAGTTCAATTCCGTTGGCGACGGCATCGGTGCCGTTGACAATGGCGGAAAAAGAGGCCTTCTCGGTGAAAGTATCGAACTGCGTCTTCTTCCAGTCGATATGAAAAGCAGCCACGGTGTAGGACATCTTGCCCCCGCCAGTCGATCCTTTGAAACCAATCTCCCAGTTGGTCGCTTTATCCGGGTCGTAACCCTCGTAAATACCCGGATCTTCCGGATAGGGACCCTGTGTTGGCACGGCGTTAGCACCGCCGTGACGGAAGCCTTCAGACCAGGTGAAATAAACCTTGTTGTGATCGGAAATGTCGTAAGACGTGTTGAACTTGAAAATCTGGTCCGAAATGCTTTCTTCCAGCTGCGTTGTCGTAGTAACGGTATCGCCGTCGCCGCAGGTCAGCGAAACTGGGGGACTAAATAATGATGGGCAGAACGGCGCGTGGAACACGAACAACTGGTCGAATTTCTGTTCGAAAATGCGCGCCCCACCGGTGACCTGCCAGCGTTCATTGATGTTGTAGGTCAGTTCGCCGAAAACGGCCTTGTCTGTGAACGTCCAGTCCCTCTCTGCCGGATACACGACGTCGGTGGTCGGTGCGTGTCCTGGGTTCACGAAAACGGGGAATAATACTTGCAAGTCGGAGTGGACGATGTAGTTGGTCAGGCCGGGGATGGTCTGCACTTCGTTGACAAAAAAGTCCTGGTCCATGTAGTAGAGGCCGACCACCCAGTCCCATTTCGAGTCGGTGCTGTCGGAAACCAACCTGAATTCCTGGGCGATGATGTCCTGGCCCGAGTCCCCCACGCTGATGGCTGTGGTGTAGGGGTAGTAGTAGTTGGTGTACCAGTAAAATATATTCTGGTAGAGACCGGTGGCGTCACGCGCCCATTTGGCCTCCGAAGTTGTGTACGAAGTGGATGAAGACAGCGTGGCAAAACCCAGGTTGACCTCGATATCCATGCCGAACAGATCCATGTCGGATTGCATCGGCTCGTCGTATGGAATCGACTGCACGTACTTCTCGTCGATGCCGGCGCTGTCGAATTCGAAGCTGTGAGACTGGCGGTTATCGACATCCAGTTCCTGGTGCTGCCAGGTCAGCAGGATATTGGTATTTTCCGTGACATCAAATGAGCCCATGGCGCGGAAGTACCAGTCGGTACTGTCGTTGGCATCTTTCTGGCGCGGCTTGGGTTCCCAGGTGTAACAGTCGGGACAGGTGGGAATCGGGAAGCCGTTCGCGTCGGGCTGCACCTGGTCAACGTAGTCGATGAATCCGCCCAGATCACGTCTGCCCGCCGCAAAACGCAGCGCTGAAGTTTCACTCAGCGGCTGGTTCCAGACAGCACTGAGGTCGTAACTCAGGTCGTTGCTGTGATCGGTCGATGACATTTCCGCCCACGTTTCAAAGGTCGTTTCAGTGACATCCGGCGTGTTCGGCATGAATCGCAGCGTGCCGCCCAGCGAACCCGAGCCATACAATGTGCCCTGCGGGCCCCGCAGGACCTCGACCCGATTCAGGTCGGCGGTCTGGAAATTGGCGAATATCGGAATGCTGCCGAAATAGGTCGATACCGCCGGCTGGGCCAGGAAGGGCGTATCGCCGGCCCCAGACTGGCTGGTCGCATTCAAGCCGCGAAGAATGATGTAGTTGTTGTTATTGGCGACGCGCGGTCCCTGTTCCAGGTAGGCGATGCCGGGTACTACCCGCACCAGGTCCGAAAGATCCTGCACGCCTTGACGCTCGATATCCTTGCCGGAAATTGCCGTGATGGCGTAAGGCACGTCGAGAATGCTGGATTCCCTGCGTGTTGCTGTGACGATCACCGCCTCAATTTCCGATCCTCGACTTGCCTCGTCGACCCGACTGCCTTGCTGAGCGGGGGTCTGGGCCAAAGCCGGAGTCGCTGCCAGAGTTGATGACACTGCCAGTATCGATCCGCAAGCCAAGCCTCTGCGGACGGCTTTGGTCAGGGGGGAGAGTTGTGGCAGGGAGATACCCGGGTTATCAATTCGCTCGCGTTTCATGCTTGTCCCCTTTGCTCGCGCTATGCGCTTATGCTGTCACCGGACCGAGGATCAGTGGTGCGAATGCGCTTCATTATTGTCTGTATTCGACCAGAATGAAAGTTTGTGGGTCCTGTAGGCGTGCAAACCCGTTGCACTGGCAGGAGGATCGGGCTTGGTGACCAATAGGTTCGGCATTTTCGGCCTGGCCCTGCTGGCGCTTGGCGGCTGCTCCCATGTCGCGGATGTTTCGCATCCCGCACAGTTGCGGCAGAAACTCGCCTACGACGAGATGATGTCCGGGGACACTGCCGACACTGCGCCGATCCTGAACAGGTATTTCATGCCCGCTGAAGATTCAGCCGACGCGCTGCATGCGTTCTCAGGGAGCATGACAATTCCTGAATTGGCCATGCAGACCGTACCCGCTGAAATTGAACCCAAGACTATCCATGGCAAGACCACGCAGTTATTTCCCGGCGTGACCCTGGAGTTCTTTTCCGATGGTGCCCACCTGGTGCCAGTTGTGCGCGATCTCATTCAACCAAAGAACAGCAGGAGCTTCTGGCAGATTCAGGTGGAGCCTGGAAAGGTGTGGTCCGAACCGGGCGACAAGGGGATGTCCCGTGCATCGTTTCCGTTCATGCTGACAGGTGACGTTGAAGGCGACGCCTATAACGGAATCGCGACATTTCTATACGATGACCGGAAAGTCTCGCAGTTGCGCTACCAGGTGGTGCAACAGTCAACGCCCTACTTCATCCAGACCTGGTTTGTGGCGTGGGGCCATGTTGATGCCCGATACCGCCGGGCTATCGTGGATGGGCAAGATGAAATTGCGAGGGAATTCAGGCGGGAGATGGGTGGCAGGGTCGCCACGCGTGACTGGTCCGAACTGCAGGCAGCGCATGACCCTGCCTGGCTGGCCGACTTTGACTCGTCAATTGATCCCGCACGGGTGACCACCAGTGGCTTGATCATCGACGGAACTGTTTACGTAAAGCCAAGCCGGACGCCCTACGGCGACTATCCCTTTCCTGATGAGATGAGGCATGGCGTCTGGTCTGTCACCAAGTCAATGCTGGCAATGGTTGCCATGTTGCGCATGGCGCAAAAGTACGGTGACGAGATTTTCGAACTGAAAATCAAGGACTTTCTCCATGTGACCGCTGTTCATGATGGCTGGGATCGTGTGACCTTCGGTGACGCCCTGAACATGGCAACGGGCATTGGCGCGGGCAGCAAGAATGTCGATCCCAACAATATCGATGATGGCTACATCACGGGAGATGAGGAATCCTTTAACGCCTGGTATCTGGCGCCTGGTCTGAAGAATATGTTGGCTGAGGTGTTCAAAAGGCCCAAGTATCCCTGGGGGCCGGGCGTCAACGCGCGGTACTGCGACCGCGACACTTTTACGCTATCCGCGGCATTGGACAGCCTGTTGAAAAGCAGGGAGGGCAAGAATGCCGATCTGTGGCAGATGATGACCGAGGAAGTGTACAAGCCGATCGGCATTCATCACATGTCTTCGAAGTTCACGAGCGAGCCGGATGGCTCGCGGGGTATACCTTTCCTGGGTTGGGGCTTGTTCGCGACAGTTGACGATATCGCCAAGGTTTCGATGCTGCTGCAGAATGGCGGACGGCACGAAGGCAAGCAGATCCTCAGCCCGACCAAACTTGCAGAGGCCCTGTACCAGACCGACAAACGTGGTCTGCCCACCGGGGAATCAAACGAGTTTGGCAAGAAGTCGTATCACATGGGGCTGTGGCACACGCCTTATACGACGGAATCCGGATTTTCCACTTCCACATCCGAGATGCTCGGATGGGGAGGGATGCTGGTTTGTCTCATGCCTAACCGCATGACCGGCTTTCGCATCGGGAATGGGGGCACACGGTCCCTGGAGATGATAAAAGCCGCCGATCGGATTCGGCCCTTCTGACCTGCCGGCATTCTGGGGATCATTGATCTTCAGTAAATGGCTCTTCCCGGGTTGGTTACGGAGTAGTGACGATCAGCCCGACCGGCGCACCCAGCTGGTTAACCGCGTCGTGCAGCATCATGGTCGCGGGCTGGACATTGAAGTCGGCGGGCGCCCCCGCAGGAACCCTGAGTGATCCGTCCGCATTCAGGTTATAGACGGTGATGCTGCCGCCAGAGCTTTCGCGATTCGCGACGTAGAGGTGCGAGCCCGTCGGATCCACCGCGACGGTTGCAGGATTACACAGGCCGGTCTTGTCTCCTCCGATATGCGCCGCTGTCGCCATCGGCCTGCCTGCCAGGTCGGTGTCGTAGATCGTGACGCTGTACCAGCCGTTGATCTTTCCGTTGTTGGCGACGTAGAGCTTCGTGCCAGCCGGATTCAAAGCGATCCCGATCGGACCCGTGAGATCCAGCAGTGGCGCTGCGAGCGGGATCGCCGTAAAGCCCGGCGTCGCGCCCACACCGTAGAGCGCAATGCTGTTGCTGCCGCGGTTTGCGACGTAGAGCAGTGTGCCATCCGGATTGAGCGCGAGCCCGCGCGGGGCACTCAGGCCCGAGAGCGTGATCTTGTTCCGGAAGGTCACCGTGCCTGCTGCAACCACTTCGTATCTCGTGACCGTGCCATTGCCGGCGTTGGCGACGTATAGCAGGTTGCGCCAGGTATCGAACGCGAGCCCGGCAGGCTGGCTCAGTCCGTCCGCTGCGGAGAGCGATCCGATTGGCGCCAGATTGTTCTGGCCTGCCGTAGGCGCGGCGTAAACGTTGACGGTACCCGTATTGGGTCCGGCGACGTAGACACGGCCGCTGTCATCCCGGGCCATGCCCACGAGGTAATTCCTGGAAACGAGACTCAACAGTGTATTGCTGCCGCCGAGCGTCGTGTCCGGGGCACCGGTCATGAAGCCATTGGCGCTCGTGATCAGGCCGGTGTAGCCGGTGATGATGTTGGAGCGGTTGCCAACAAAGAGACGGTCATTCAGCGTGAAGCTGGCGGGCAGCAGCGGAGCAACGCTGCACTGCTGGGTCTTGATCGGAGGACCGGCCGCAATCGCGGGACCAACAACAGTGAGAGCAATGAAGAGTCCGGCGGCCATCACGGCGCGGGCAACGGGCAGGCGTGGGTGCGCAAATGTTCCCTCCACGTTATGTCACCTCGAGCGCCGTCAGGTCTGGCGGCAGACCAGACACTCTAGATCGGACAGCAAGCGAATCACAAATGGCGATCTCGTCCGTGCGTGAGGAAACCGTCGCGAAAGTTTCTTTGTTTCTCGTGTCCCTCCTGTCATCAGAACTTCCATCGGATGGTCACTTCTTCCATTCCTCCGCCCACGCCTGAAACATCAACACATTCCACAGATGCGTGTGCCATTTGCGCTCACCGCCGAGGAACTGCTTCCAGATATTCGCAATGGGCTCCGGGTTGAAGTGGCCTTCGCGCTGCAGGCGAGTCGGGTCAAGAAGTTGTTGGGCCCAGTCGCGCAGGGGACCCTTGAGCCAGCCGCCGACCGGCGCACCGAAGCCCTTCTTCTGGCGATCGACCAGCGGGTCCGGCAGGTAGCGGCGCAGCAGCTGTTTGAGTATCCATTTCTGCTGGCCATTACGCAGCTTCATTGCCAGCGGCAGGTGGAAGGCAAATTCGACAACGCGATAGTCCAGCAGCGGGGCGCGCGCTTCCAGTCCCACGGCCATCGTCGAACGATCCACCTTGGTCAGGATGTCTTCTGGCAGATAGGTCACCAGATCCAGATACATCATCGCGTGCGCAGCGTCCGTCGTGTCGAGCTGTTGGGCGAGGTTCGTGAATGGCGTGGGATACTCCAGGCCGCCGCGTACCACGTTCTGCGGAAAGCGCCATCGTGAAACGCGATTGAGATAAACAGCCGCCGCCGAATCGTTGCCCAACTCCCCCGCCAATTGCGCCAGCTTGTTATTACGGGCCTCCGTACTCGTGTGGCCGCTCAATGCGGACGACAGCGCTCCACGGATCGACCGTGGCACACGTTGCTGCCATCGCCAGATCTGCAGGGCGCGCTGATAGCGTCCGTAGCCGCAGAAAAGCTCATCGCCGCCATCGCCGGACAATGCGACGGTCACATTACGCCTTGCCAGCCGGGCTACGAGATAGGTCGGAATCTGCGAGGAATCAGCGAATGGTTCATCGAACATCCGCGGTAAATCCGGGACCACGGACAGCGCGTCATTCCCGGTGACATACAACTCTGTGTGGTCGGTGCGCAGATGCGCCGCCACCGCGCGCGCCGAATCGGCTTCGTCGTGACGAGGATCCTCGAACCCGATCGAGAACGTCTGCACTGGCCGGCCCGCCTGCGCCTGCATGAGTGCGACAACCGTGGATGAATCGGTGCCTCCGGACAGGAATGCACCGAGAGGCACGTCGGCATGCATGCGTAATGAAACGGCATCGCGCAGCAACTCATCGAGCCGGTCCAGCGTTTCCTGCGAACCGAGGGTGAGCGGACTATGCAGCCCTTCCCCCAGCACTTCGCGAGAGTTCCAGTAGGGTTCGCACGCCTGGTAGGGCGCGTGCTGGCTCGCGCCGCGCGACACATCGCTTGCCCGCACCGACAGCAGCGTTCCTGGCAGCAGCTTGAACACTCCTTGGAGGATCGACCAGGGTGCCGGCACGTAGTCGTGGCGCAGGAATAGCGCGAGCGCCCTCGGATCGACCCGGCGTTCGAGTTGCGGATACGCCATCAGCGCCTTGAGCTCGGAGCCAAACACCAGTGTCTGTCCAGCCCAGCCGTAGTAGAGCGGCTTTTTGCCAATGCGATCGCGTGCCAGATGCAGCATGCGCTCCTGCCGATCCCACAACGCCAGCGACAGCATGCCGTTGGAGCGTTGCAGCGCTTCGTCGAGGCCCCATTCGTCCACCGCTGCCAGCAGAACTTCGGTGTCCGAGTGGCCGCGGAATCGGTGGCCGCGCTGCGCCAGCTCGGCACTGATGGCGCGATAGTTGTAGATTTCGCCGTTGAGGACCACGACGTAGCGTTGCGACTGCGACACCATCGGCTGGTGTCCTTCCGGGGACAGGTCGATGATCGACAGGCGCCGGTGTCCGAGGCCCACGCCAGCGTCTGCGTCGCGCCAGATGCCACGATCGTCGGGACCGCGATGCGTCAGCGAATCGGTCATGGCATCGAGCACGCTCTCGGGTTGCAGCGAGTTGCCGCGCGCGCTATCCGCTGACAAAAATCCTGCGATGCCGCACATGAATTGAGAGTTCTCTTGCAAAAGCGCCAAGTGCGCAAAGGCGTGAATTATCCATACGAGGATGGGTTTGCCGCAGTAACGCTTGCACCCTCGATCACGGATCCAGACCAAGCAGATCGCGAGTGAGGTCCCGCGAAGCGGGATTGTGTTTCATCTCGTAGTAGCGCAAGCGTTTGTACACGGCGTAAGAGGCGCCTACTTGCGAAACGACGTAGCCGCGCCCGCCATCTAGGAACCCAAGCCGCAACACGTAATCCTTCAGGAACGCCGCGCTGAAGACCAGCGGCGCCATCCACAGGCGCACCGGCCGATCGCGCTCCAGCCAGTCGCGCGCCTTGAGCTCCGAGTAACGCAGGATCTTCATCTGGCGATGTACCAGCGTTGGATTGTGATGATGCACGAAGGATTCGCGAAACGAGATCGCCGGTCCATTGAAGCGCAGGGATTCGTGGACGCGCACATCGGTCCAGCGCGCGCGATCGCGGTGATAAAGGCGTCCGAGCCGTTCGCCGACCATCGGGCGATACCACTTCATCGGCGCCCCCATGTACCAGGTCTGGCGGCGCAGGATGGCGCCAGCGGCGTCGGACTGCATAAGGTCGGGCAGCCGGGCCTGCAGTTCCTGCGCCAGGGCTGGTGACAGTGCTTCGTCGGCGTCCAGCACCAGTATCCACTCGTGGCCGGCCTGAGTGGTGGCGAAATTGCGCTGCGCTCCGAAGCCCAGCCAATCCTGGTGGACGACACGCGCTCCATGGGCGCGGGCAGCGTCCTGGGTGCCGTCGGTGCTGCCGGAGTCCACGACGAGCTTTTCGCTCGCGAAGGGCACACTGTCGAGGCAGCGACCAATGATGCGGGCTTCATCGCGGGCGATGACCAGCAAGGTGAGCGGAAGGGTGGCAGCCTGCGACATGGGGCCAGTTTCACACAGCGATCATCTACAATCCACGCCACTGTCTGCTAACGCGGGTCGCCGTGTCGCGCTATCTGTTCTTCGTCTCCGAGCTTTATGCGCTGGCGATCCTGCGTCCCCTGCAGGCCGCGATCCGCGCTCGCGGCGATGAGGTTGCGTGGTTTATCGAACGCGATTCGATCGGGCAATTCCTGCGAGCCGACGAAATCCGGCTGGCAACGGTGCCTCAGGTCCTGCAATGGCGGCCGCGCGCCGTATTCGTTCCCGGCAACTGGGTGCCGCAGTTCTTTGCCGGGCTCAAAGTCGAGGTCTTTCACGGATTCAGCGTCGGCAAGCGCAGCGAAGCCCGGGGCCATTTTCGCGTGCGCGGCGCGTTCGACCTGTACTGCACGCAAGGGCCGGATACCACTGAGCCGTTTCGGGAATTACAGCGGCAGCTGGGCTTCTTTCGCGTCGAGCAGACCGGCTGGCCCAAACTCGATCCCTTGTTCGCGTCCCCAACTACCGTTGTCGCCGGTGATCGTTCCACTGTGCTGTACGCCTCGACTTTCACCGAAAGCATTACCTCTGCCCGCGCACTGCACGGCACGATAGCGGCGAGCGCGCAGCAGGGCGAATGGCAATGGCTGGTCACGTTGCATCCGAAGATGGCTGCGGATGTCGTCGAGTCCTATCGCGCGCTGCAGCGCCCCAATCTGCGCTTCGTCATGACCGACGACATCCTCGGGCTCTACTCGCAGGCGGATGTGCTGTTGTCCGATATGTCTTCGGTCGTGCCCGAATTTCTGACCCAGCACAAGCCGGTCGTGACCTTCCGCAACCGTCGCCCCGGCCCGTATCTGCTGAACGTGCAGCAGGAGGCCGACGTCGTGCCGGCGCTTCGGCAAGCGCTGTCCAGGCCCGATTCCCTGATGCGGGCCATCGCCGAATACGCGGATCGCATTCACCCTTATCGCGATGGCAAATCGAGCGAGCGTGTGCTCGATGCGACGGACCGGGCCATCGAACTCGCGGGACAAGGGTTAAAGCGAAAACCGCTCAATCTGTGGAGGCGGCTGCAGGCCCGGCAGCGGCTCGGCTATTGGGGCAGAAGTGGCTAGTGCCGTTCACCGGCGAAGGCGGGGCGGGCGCAGTGGCGCAGCAGTCGCTCGAAGCCGGCGCGATCATCGCCGCGTTGTCGCCCGAAACCAGCAGGTTGATCCAGATGATCGCGCCCAGCTCGATCCAGAAGCCAGGCGGACCCAAAAAAGGCCCGGCGCAAGGCCGGGCTTCGTAGTGACGAACAACCGTTGCTGGCTATCAGTCGCCGACCGCCTCGAGCGCAGCAGCAGCATCGACCAGGCCGAAGCCGGAGTCGTAGTCATAGCCGCCGGGACCTACTTCGGTGATCGGGAACGTGATCGTCGGGCGCGCCGACGTGAATCGCAAAGTCATCGGTCGTGCGGTCTCTTCCAGTATCTGGCGAATTTCAGCGGGCGTCAGAGCCGGCTTCTTCTGGAGCATCAAGGCGGCGACGGCCGCGACATGCGGCGCCGACGCCGAGGTCCCGAAGAAGTTCGGGTACTCGTTCCCCGGCTCGTCGAGCCCGCTGATAAACGTGCTGAACGGGCTGTTGATCCCGTTGCCGTCATCATCGTCATAACTCGAGTCCGAGAAGAAGAAGCTCGTATTCCCGCCGTCCGGCCCCGTCACGCTCGGATTTACCCGGTTTTCGGCTACCCCGAGGCGATTGCCGAAGCGATCGAAGTAAATCGGAACATTGCCGGCCGACGAAAAGTCGTTCAGGCAGGCCGGAGCGCAGGGGCTCAGGTCAATCGCCGGGGTCTGGGTGTCATTCGGTGGCACCAGGCCGCTCGTGCTGAACGGCTCCGTGACATACCAGGAGGCTGCGCCGACAGCCTGTGCGCCGGCCGCATTCGCGTGGCCAACCGATGTGCCGCTCTGCGTATCGAAGTCGAGCACGCCGAAGAAGCCCTGGAAGTCGAACCAGGCGTGCTTGACGACACCCGGATCCGGTCCGGCATTGTGGACCAGCCCGATGTAGAAGAGCTGGGCAACCTTGGGCGGGCCAGAATAGAACAGGGCCGCGATATCGACGGCGTCGCCGCCGATATTGCGATCGCCCGTGAACTGGCAGGTGATTCCACGCGACACGCCGGGTGGGCAGAGCCGTATGACGTGTCCCTTGTAGTCGAAGAAGACCAGGTCGAGATCGCTTTCTGCGCCGACCGCGAGCGCAGAGTCCTTCCGCGCCTTGAGAAGCGCATAAGTTGTCGCGGTCAGGTGCGGCTGGTCCCACTGGAAGCTGAAGACGGTGAACCCTGCTTCCGTGTCCGGCTGCAGGAATACCGGCTGCAGGATCGCGGGAGCCTGTGCCGTGCCGAAGTTGTGGAAGCGGCGTATGACTGCCTTGCCACCATTCAGGTTCTTGCCAGCATTGACCAGGACATCGATGGGGCGAAATTCGCTTTCGTACGAGCTCCTTGCCTGATTGCCGGCCGATGTGAAGTACGGCACTCCGCGCCTGGCAACGATGTCGACCGCCTGTGCGATCATGCCGTCGGAAAAGAAGGGCTCGGCGAAGTAGCTCACGTCATCGACGATGACGTCCGCGCCCTTATCGGCAAGCTCGATGATGCTATCGGCAAAATCTCTCTCGCCGTTGAGTGCCGTGTGGAACTTGATCGATGCGCCGGGCGCCACGTCGTGGACCAGCTGCGCTATGGCGCGGCCCTCGTCGGTGGCAGGGCAGGGTCCGTTGTCTTCGATCGTCGTGTCGGCCGGCAGTTCGTCATTCAACAGATCCTGCGCGTAGGTGCTGGTTGGCGCCCCGGGCCGGAATGAGGCGGGATTGCACGCGAAAGTGTCCGACAAGATGCCTACGGTAATTCCCGTGCCATCCACATCGAAATTATCACGCGCGTCCGGACCGTTCAGCGACACGTCGCCTTGCGAGACGGCCTTGGGCGGCAGCCCGGCGTGGGTCATCGCGAGTACCGGTCTGGCAGACCTGAGCGACCCGAGCGCCGCGATCTGGCCGAGCGACTTGACCGGCACTCTCGCCGAGACCAGCGGGCCACGTGACTTGATCTGCATGGCGCCGAGGGCGCGCAGAGAAGCGGTGAGCGCCGTGGCGTCGGTCGCGTAGGCGTCGATGCTGACGGTGCCCTTCGTCACGCGCAACAGCGGATTCCGGGTCTTGAATGCATTGGCCTTGACGCCCTTGGCCGCGGCCTCGCGGTACTCCGCGTACAAATTGGCGAGCCATGGCCCGATCTTGGCGTGCGGCCCGTTCTTGACGGCGTTCAGCACCGCGTCCGGAGCGTCAGGCGTCGGAGCAGCCAGCGCAGCCGGAACGGCGCCAACGATCATGGACAGCGCCGCACAACAGGCGACGACGCGAATTCCCTTCATCATTTGAGTCCCCTGCAAAGTCTTGTTTGCAGATCGTACCTGAATCGGAATCGGTGACGACCTGTGGATTTAACTTAACGCGCCTATTGTGCAGAGACATTGGCAGTGTCCGATCAGAACGCGCTGGTCAGCACCGCGATGATCGCGAGCGGGCCCAGTGGAGCGAGACGCGGCGGCCGCACGACACCGCTCGCAGCCCCGTAGGTTCAATGCAGACCCGCCGGACCGTGATGCGCGACACATTCCGCAGCCGCACGAACTCAGCGATCGGGCAACCTTCCACCCAATGCAACCGCCGAATCCGACCTCCTGTATCCACGCACAACACCCTTGCCGCTCCCGCCGGAGAGGCGAATCGCAACCGGGGGTAACTTATTGCAAACGGGGTCACATCAGCTGACAACCCACTGATCCAACATTACCGAGCGGACCTTGCCCGCTTTGCGGGTTCTGGTCGGCCAAAGGGCTGTTGATTCTATGGGCTTCAATGTGGATATCCTGGTCAGCTCCGATTCGAAAATCGTATTTGCCTTCTGGGCAGGCGTTGCGGTCGCGGCGATGACGTTCATCATGCTGGCGGTGATCATCATCATGCGGCAGGTGGTGCTGCGCCGCGAACGGATCCACGCCAACGCTGTTGCTTTCTGGAGAGCGACCATCATTGCCACGCCGGCCGATGGCGTCGGAAAGATACCGCCGCTGCGCAATCGCGACATGACGGGCTTTCTCGAAGTATGGAACGAGGTGCACGAGCCGTTGCGCGGCGCCACCACGCCGCACCTGGCCCGGGTTGCCCGCGAGGTTGGGCTGGAGGAACGCCTCTACAACCGCCTGTCTCATGGCCGCTTTCATACCCGGTTGGTGGCCATCATCGCCATGGGACATATCCAGAACGCCGAAAGCTTCGGACGGATAGAGAAGTTCATGGACGACACGAATCCCATTGTTTCGTTGTGCGTCGCGCGCGCCCTGATGCAAATCGACCCGGGCAAGGCCATCTCGATGTTCGTGCCGCGGATCGCGAGTCGCAGCGATTGGTCGCAAGGAAGCATCGCGACCATCCTGAACGAGGCCGGCGCTGATCGGGTGACCAGGGAGCTGTCCGAGGCCACGCTTCAGGCCAATGTCGACATGGCCCCGCGGTTGATCCGTTTCCTTGCCAGCGTAAGTCCGGAGTCTGCAGGGCCGATCATCCGGAACATTTTACTGACGTCCCTGGACGGGCGATTGATATCGACCTGCCTGCAGGTCATGTCGAATGCGGAAGATCTGGATTGCGTGCGTCCGTTGTTGACACACCCACGCTGGCATGTGCGGATGCAGGCAGCGGTCACTCTCGGCCGGCTCGGGGCCCCGGGTGACGAGCAGCTCCTTGTCGCAATTCTGTCGGACAAGCAGTGGTGGGTCCGCTATCGCGCCGCCCAGGCCTTGATGAAGTTGGGCTTTGTCAACACCGATGGCATGCACCGTATTCGGAATTTACTGACTGACGATTACGCTCGCGACATCATCAGGCATGTACTTGCTGAAGAGGCAATGATCAAACATGTAGTTGCTGAAGCGGCGGCGGCATGACCTACGTCACAGCGATGATTGCTTTTCTGCAGGGAGTCCAATGGATTGACCTGATCCTGGCGCTGCAGTGGCTGTTTCTTTGCTACTTCATCTGCATCAACGCGGCCTATCTGACGCTCAACTACATTTCTGTTTTCAGCATCATTGGCTACATGCGCGCTCATCGTGCTGACTATCTGCCTGCAAACCTGGCGTCCTACCAACCCCCAGTCAGCATCCTGATCCCGGCCTACAACGAAGAAGGCTCGATTGTTTCGTCCGTCCATTCCCTGCTCAGGCTGGAATATCCGGAGTTCGAGATCGTGGTGATCAACGACGGCTCGACGGACAATACGCTCGACGAGGTCATCGCTGCGTTTGGAATGGTCGAGTTTCCGGAAGCTTATCGTCGGCGGATTGAAACCGCACCGGTCAAGAAGATATACGCCTCATCGCGCTACCCGCGTGTACGGCTGATCGACAAAGAAAATGGCGGCAAGGCAGACACCTTGAACGCCGGAATCAACTGCGCCCGTTATCCACTGTTTTGCTCGATCGACGCCGATTGCATTCTGCAACCTGACAGTCTGAATCGGGTAGTGCGGCCGTTTCTGGAGGATCCCACGATGGTTGCGGTGGGTGGAGTGGTGCGCGTCCTGAACGGCTGCACCGTCCGCAACGGCCTCATGGAGAAGGTTGGACTGCCGCAGAACTACCTGGCCAGGTGTCAGCTTGTCGAATACCTTCGCGCCTTCCTGTTTGGACGCCTGGGTTGGTCGCCCCTCAACGCGCTGTTGATCATTTCCGGCGCGTTTGGTGTGTTCAAGAAGGAGCGCGTGATCGCTATCGGCGGCTATCGCAGCGAGACAGTGGGCGAAGATATGGATCTGGTGGTGCGGCTGCACCGAAACCTGCGCCGGGAGAAGCGCCCATATCGAATCACCTTCGTGCCGGACCCCATCTGCTGGACCGAGGTGCCTACCGACCTCAAATCGCTGAAGACACAACGCATGCGCTGGCAGCGTGGACTGGCTGAAAGTCTGGCGCCGAATTTTGCGGCCCTGTTTGATCGTCGCGGTGGCGCTGTGAGCTGGTTGGCCTTGCCGTTCATGTTCACGTTCGAACTGCTTGGTCCGGTGATCGAGGTACTCGGCTATGTCATCATGATCCCGCTGTGGCTGTTGGGCCTGATCCCGTTGCAGTCGTTCCTCGTGTTCCTGTTCCTGGCGATTGGTCTGGGTGTGCTGCTGTCGACCAACGCCCTGTTCCTCGAGGAACTGTCGTTCCAGATGTATCCGCGTCTTGGCCAGCAGGTCAAATTGTTTTGCATCGCGATACTGGAAAACTTCGGCTACCGGCAGATCACCTCGGTCTGGCGCTTCATGGCGGTAATTTACTGGCTGTTCTCGTCTTCGAGAAAGAGCCACTGGGGTGAAATCGCCCGCGACGGATCCTGGCAGCGCCATTCCGGCTCACTCGAAGAGGACGTCCTGAGCGGCCGGGATGTGCGGACTGTGCCGTAGATTTGCGGTCTGTCAACCACGAGCGCCAATTGAAACCGCTTATCCATTCGCTGGTAATCATCGCGTTCGCCGTAGCGGCAGGGACCGCAGCCGCGCAGACCGATTTTGGCGCGGCGCCTGCAAATCCGGCCGCCACCGGAATCGCCGCGATCCCAGCCAGTTACGACCAGCAATTCCAGGCGGCACGCGGGCTGGCCAACTCCGGGCAGCGCGAAGAAGCCATCCAGGCTTTCTCCGACCTTCTGGTCCGCTCGCCTGGAAATGCCGATGTGCTGCTCGGCCGGGGACAAGTCTACGCGCGAATGGGCCGCTGGCCCGAGGCTGAAGCCGACCTGCTGGCCGTCACCGCTGCGTCACCTGGCTACACCGATGCCTGGTCAGCACTCGGCGACATGTACATGTGGAGCGACCGGCCCAGGCAGGCAATCGATCAATTTGCGCGCTGGGTCGACTTGCGCCCGGCTGATCCGGCACCGCACATCGCCCGCGGACGGGCGTATCGGGCGGCGGGCGAAAACGCGGCCGCCCGGGTGGACTTTGATGCCGCTCTCGCGCTCGGGGCCGATGCCGGGCAGATTGATAGTTACCTGCTCTCGCTCATGCCGCGCGTGAACAATCCCGAAGCGGCGGTGCCGGCGGGTTTCCTGTGGTTTGCCACGCTCGGCGCCAGCTGGACCGAGTTCAGTCCATCCAGAGAAGGCTGGAGCGACGACATCCTGTCGGTGCGGCGCCATTTCGAACGCGGGTCATTGGCGCTGGAGTCGGTCGATGCCCGGCGTTTTGGCAGTAGCGACCACGCCTGGGCGCTCGACGGCTATCTCGACCTCTGGAGCCGCGCCTACGCAAATCTGAGGTACCAGCAAGGGCCAGACGCAACGCTATACCCAGTCCGATCCTATTATGGCGAACTTTTCCAGGGCGCAGGCCGCGGCTGGGAACTGTCCGGCAGCTACAGTCATCTCGACTTCAGCAGCTCGAACGTCGATATTTACGGCATCGGCGTCGGAAAATATGTGGGCAACTACTACATTCGCCTGCGCCATCTGTATATCCCTGGAAACGGATCGCACAGCAATAGCGATCGATTGCTCGTGCGCTACTACTACGCCGGCGATGGCGACAACTATGTCGAGGTCAACGCCGGCGCGGGAACCACCAATGCCGACACTCCCGGTAACCCAGGCGCAAGCACGCAGACAAACACGTCAGCGGTCGGCGTGGCATTTGTGAAGTTCCCGACTCCTCACTGGGGCTTCAAGATCGGTGCCGACTACGGCCACGAATCAAACTCCTTCAACAGTCGTGGAATATCCGGGAAGCTTTACCTGCGCTGGTGATCGGCGAGGCGCCTGAACCTGCCATGCCAACCGGTGATCTAGAGCCGTTTCCCGCTGTGCCGAGTGGCCTTGGTGGCGCCGCAGCCCGGTTTCTGGACTACCTGCCGGCTTTGGTACTCGCGCTGCTGTGCCTGAGGACCGCCGAATTGATTGCCGTCGTCCAGACGGACCCTGGACTGACGCAAACTGCCGTGACGGCGGCCACCGCCATCGGCGTGGATCTTGTCAGCCTGGCCCGATACCTGCCTGGTCTTTTCCTCTGTTCGTTGCCTTTCTTTCTCATCCGGTCGCGGCGCAGCAGGTTTTATGCCATCGGGCTGGCCTGGTCGTTGCTGGTCCTCGTCCAGGCCGCGCTGGTCCAGTATTTCCTGACCGCGCGTGTCCCCCTCGGCTCGGATCTGTTCGCCTATTCGTGGCGCGATATCCAAACGACGGTCGCGGGTGGTGCAAGCCTGGACGCGGCGCTCGCCATTGGCCTCGCACTGGGTCTGATCGGCTTGTGGTCGGCGCTGGCTCGACAAAGCCGACGCGTACGGCCGGCCTGCTCGCCGCGGGCAGCTGCGGCGGCGCTTGGGCTGAGTCTGCTTGCGCTGGTTGCCGCACCACAACGTCTTGGTGACGCAGCTTCAGATTCCGAGGATACCCGCAACCTGACCTTGACCAAAGCCGCGTACTTTTTCGACGATAGCCTTGCCTACCTGCTGCCAGCTCCAACAAGCGTGTCGCCCGGCCCGGTCGCGCTGGCTGCCCAACCGCTGGTCGATTCGACGGGATCGGGTTTCCGCTACCTGGATCCGAAGCACCCGTTCCTGCACTCCGAACAAACACCCGACGTCCTGGGATCCTATTTCAGGATTCGCCCGGGTCAGCCGCCCAATCTGGTGTTCCTGATTATCGAAGGCCTGGGCCGGTCCTTTTCTGGCCCTGATGCCAGCCTCGGCAGCTTCACTCCGCAACTGGACCGCCTCGCTGGCGAGAGCCTGTACTGGGAGAACTTCCTGGCCGTGCAGGGTCGGACCTTCGCGGTGCTGTCCTCGATCTTTGCCTCCCTGCCCTTCGGCGACAACGGATTCGCCATGTTGGGCGAACGCATGCCCACCCATGCCTCGTTGCAGAGCGTGCTCAAACGGCAGGGGTACCACCTGAAGTTTTACTGCGGAACCGACCTGGACTTCGATAACGAACGCATCTTCCTCCGGCGGCAAGGCACGGACGTGCTGGTCGGAAAAGACGACTTTGGACTTTCATACCTGCGCGCCAACGTTTGGGGTTACGCCGATGACGCACTGTTGACCCTGGCGCTGGCGGCCGAGATCAAGGACGAGCGACAGCCCTTCGTCTCGGTGATCCAGACGATGACAATGCATACGCCGTACACCTTTCCAGGTCAGCCGCAGTTCGACGCCCGCTTTGAGCAGCGACTGGACCAGCTTGGCGTGGCGCAGGACCGGAAGGATGTCTATCGCGCCTATCGAAACATTTATAGCTCGATTCTCTACACCGACGATGCCCTGGGCCGTTTCTTCGAGGAGGCGAAGAAAAACCCCGCCTACCAGAACACGGTGTTCATCTTGACTGGCGACCACCGGTTGCCCGAGATCCCGATGGCCACCCGGATGGATCGTTACCACGTGCCTTTGATCATTTTCTCACCGCTGCTCAAGGCGCCGGCACGGATCAAGTCGGTGTCCTCGCATTTTGACCTCACGCCGTCGCTGCTGGCTTTCCTTTCGCATAATTACGGCGTCAAGACACCGCCGGCAGTGACCTGGCTAGGCTCTGGTCTGGACATGGAAACGTCGTTCCGCAATATCCATGCTTTTCCGCTCAAGCAGACCAAGACGAATCTGGTCGACTATGTTTCCGGAACCTGGTTCCTCAACCGGGACACGCTCTATGCGATGAGTGATGGCATGGACATCGAACCCGCCGATGACGCCGTCGCGCTGGCTCAAGTGCAGGCCCAGTTCGCGGCATTTCGCACTGCCAACGATCAGTTCGCACGCAGCCTGGCTCTTGTTCCCAAGGAAGTTGCCGGTCACCTGGCTGCTCATCGCGACGAAGATCGCGCGATGGTGCCCATGCCGGTTGCCAGCAACGCTGCCATGCTTGCGGTACGTGAAGTCAGCGCGCCCAACGAGGCGCAAGCCGGACACCTGAACATCGAAGTCGTATTCGCCAACACCGGTCGCGCGGCAACCGATACCTTCGTCCCATTGGTGGTCTTGCTGACCGAAGACGGCCGCGAAGTTACGGAATCCTACGGCTTGCCGCAACGACTGGCTGCCGGGGAAACTGTCTCGCTGCAACTTCCCGTCAAGTCGCTGGGAGTGCCTCGGGGCCGCTACCTCCTGTCGGTGCTACCGTCTAACCCGGAAACCGGCAAGAACATGGGCGCCGGACGCTACCGGATTCCAATTCGTTTCAGCGGTTGACCCATCGTTCGGCTTTGATGCACCCATGAATGCAGCTGTGAAAAAACGGTTACTGATCGCAGGGGGATTGCTGATGGCGGCCGGCACCAGTTTCGCGGCTCCCGCGGAGCGGGCGGTCTGGACATGGGAGAAAGAATCGTACGCGATGGTGGAGGATATCGCCGCTGCCGACGATGCCGTGGCCTTCTTCCGCTCGAAGAAGATCCGGACAATCTATCTGTACGCCGATGAATTTCAGGGTCGAAACCTGATCGAGAGTCGACCGGAACTGTACCGACAACTCGTTCGCCGCCTGCATCGAGCAGGCCTGCATGTCTACGCGCTGCTGGGATCAGCGTATCTGAATACCGAGGAGTACGTTCTACCGGAGCGACGACAGGCTGCGTTGGCGATGTTCCAGCGGGTGCTTGCTTACAATTCCCTGGTCGGCCCGGAGGAGCGATTCGACGGTGTGAACCTCGACATCGAACCGCACATCCTGGCCCAGTGGTCCGAACGGAAGAACCAACTACTGCTGCAGTTCCTCGATTTGGGCCAGGCCTTCATGAAATTGAAGAAAGCGTCGGGCCAGTCATTGCTTGTCGGCCCGGCCATTCCATTCTGGCTCGACGGCATCGAGCTCGAATGGAACGGCAGGAACAAGCCGGTCAGTGAGCACGTGATCGACATTTACGATTATGTTGCGCTTATGGACTACCGTGATCACGCTGCGGGCGGCGACGGCCTCATCTCCCACGCAAAGGACGAGATGGCGTACGCGGGGCGACACAGCCGGAAGGTGATCATCGGTGTGGAGGTGACGCCCAATGAACTCCTGAAGGTGTCATTCAATCACCTGACCGAATCGGACATGGAGCGCGAGTTGGCGTTCACCGTAGAGGCGTTCCAGGGAGAGAAGGCATTCGCGGGCTTCGCGATCCATCACTATCGCGGATACCGCGTCTGGCTCGAGCGCGAACGCTCCAAGGACTGACCTCACGCACGCAGATGCACCAGAACCGTGCGGTCTGAGCGACAAGCCTGTCGCCGATTGCCGCAGCCTGGTTCAGGGCATCGGTTTCAGCTTTTCGAGCATTGCGCGGGCTTCTGCGTCATCGGGGTACTGCTCCAGCACGCGCCCGAAAAGAGTCTTTGCCTCGGCAAGCTGTCCTTGCCGATACTTCACATGACCCAAGCCTGACATTGCCTGAGCATCGTGCGGGTGCATTGAAAGCACAAGCTTGAACTGACGCCCGGCCTCGTCGAGATTGCCACTTTGCAGGGCGCAGAAGCCCAGCCCCCCTGCGGCATCGGCCAAGTCCGGGCGCTCAGCCGCCGCCTTCGCAAAACCAGAGCGGGCCTGGTCAATTCTTCCAAGACGATAGTTGGACCAGGCCTCGAGCAGCGTCGCCTGATAGTTCCTGGCCTGAATTTTCGCCAGCTCCCGCAGGCTCTGCTCGTAGTGTCCTTCCATGAAAGCAATGTTGGCGCGATCGAGCGCCAGGACGTCTTCGGATCGCCCTGATTGCAGACTCCCTTGATGAGTCGCGGTAGAAACCCCGGCATAGTCTTCGAGGAATTTCTGCACATTCGTGGAGCGATGCAGACCGAGGTAGCAATGGATGTAGGCGATGCCCTTGCTGTCGATGGCGGCCTGGGCGGCCGCCCTGGAGTTGGCCAGGTAGTCCTTGCCGAATGACTGCCCGAGAATGCTTGCCATGGGGAAGTTCAGTAATTGCATGCCGTGCTGCTTTGCCAGCACCTGTTCCTGGCCGAGAAGTATCTTTTCGTAAGGCAGGCTCGGGTCCAGAAGGCTGATGATCGTTGACACGCCTTTTTTCTCAAGAACGACGAAGTCGTCTTCCAGTGGGTAGGGGCCAAAGATGAAGCGACTCGAAACCACCGAAGGTTCAGTGCGCCAATGCTGTAGCCACATGCCACCAGGGTGCAGGAGTGCCCATATCCCTGTGATTCCGAGCAGAACGCCCAACGCCAGCGCGGACCAGATCCAGCGTGCCTTGAGCTGCCTCCACATAAGGCTCTCACCTGTTGAATGGCGAACGGGCCTCGCCTGGACTTCACGAACACATTTGAATAGCCGATAATGGGCTTGGAGATGTGTCATGTCGAGACGCAGAAGTTATGCGCAGGAGATCAAGCGCGAACTCGCTCGGTTGAAGAAGTGGTGGGATTTCTAAAGAAGAAGCGGTGGCAATGATGGAGAAGCGGGCAATCACCCGCGGTCTGCCCCGAGGCCCGGAAAGTTCCGGGTCAGAGGGACTCTGGCGCGGTGCATGAATCGAAGAACCTGGTCTTCACGCGGCATGCATGAATCCAGCCCGGCTTCCCAGCTACGCAAGATCACGCAGAAAAAGAAAGACCCCCGCGCGGGGGGCCTCTGGATCCTGAACATCGACGGCCTCACGGCCGCACGTAAAGGGGTGCGTCCCCTTTAAAGCAGCGGCACCAGCAGCAGCGCCACGATGTTGATGATCTTGATCAGCGGATTGATCGCGGGGCCAGCAGGCTTTGACGCATTGTCGGTCAGCCGACGCTTCTTGACCCCTTTCGGACCCGGCATCATGATGCGAAGATCAATCTGGCGTCAGCCCCTCGCGTTGGTGATTGCTTTGCTCAATCGTTGGCCGACTCCTTCGAGCATACATGGTCTAGTAGGCGCCGTCGGTCTCCTCGGAGGTACCCAATCATATTGCTCTTCGCGCCCGGCCGCGTGTGCCGCAAACGACGTTGGAGCAAAACATGAAGACCGAGTCGGAGATTCGATGTATGACGCGATGAATATCCGTGACGAGGTTGTTCCACCCTTGATCACGATAGTTACGTCCGGTCTTTGCGCGAAAATTGGTACTAGGTCCGCTCACCACCGACCGTTCAACCGATTCTCGTAATGCGAGTCCCGCCCGCCATTGGGAACTCTCCGGATTCTTTCGCGACTCTTGTCTGTCCACTGGACCTGCAAAACTTTACGCGGCCATATTCTGACGTCCTGCGCTGCCCGTCCGGCCACGGCTTTCCGATTATCCAGGCAATTCCCGATCTAGTTGTCGAGGAAGAAACAATTGCGCACTTGCATCACCGCCCGGACCGTCGGCTTCTATCGTCTGCCTCATATGATGATCTGCGCCGTGCAGGTACGGTGACGACTATGAGACAGCCGGAACGCTTGAATCGCGCCCGCGCGTTGTGGCAAGTACTACGAAGTATCCATTTCTACAAAAAACTGGTCCCACTGGCGTTGACAGAGCTGAAAGTCAAATTCCCCGAAAAATTCCCGGCGCCCCGCGAAGATAGCTTCGCGAGAATTTACGGCCCTGGACTCTGCGCTCATGAACTGCTTAAGCGACTTGAGAAAGAGATGTTCTGGGACCAACTACCTTTAACTCGCCCCTCGTACGAGGTTGGCACTTCCAATGGCTACGCTTCCCGCTATTTGTTTTCGGACCGTCCGATCGACTTTGGCTCCGAATATCTGCTCGGCGACCTATTGGAAAGCCGGCTGCCACATGAATTGCAGTTCTCCGCCAATATCAAATTCCTGCCTCTCGCAGACGCGAGTCTGAACACCGTATTGTGCAGCCAAACTGTTACTTGCATATACGCGCCGATCCACTCGATTCTGGCTGAAATTAATCGGGTATTGAAACCCGGGGGGTGTTTCCTGTTTACAACTCACGGTCCCGCATATCTCCGTGGGCTTCCCTTGCAAGGCTGGCCCGAAATGGGACTGTCTGCTCGCGACTGTGCGCG
The DNA here is from genome assembly GCA_964473595.1 of uncultured Steroidobacteraceae bacterium. Lineage (GTDB taxonomy): Bacteria > Pseudomonadota > Gammaproteobacteria > Steroidobacterales > Steroidobacteraceae > SCUD01. Next base: position 31,098 of record CAYYQQ010000014.1, read on the forward strand.
CAGAAACGAAAGGCGTTCGCACTACATGGCGCATCTTTATACGCTTGACGAGTGGCGCCAGATTCTGGGTGTTTGCGGTTTCGAACTGGAGAAGTCACGGGGTATCCTTTCGCTCGATCTTGCTCGCTACAGCCAACTGTTTTACTTTGCAGAAAACAGCGGGCCAAATATTTTTCGCGAGCGGTACAACCGGGGTCGTATAGGCGCACTTGTTCGAATGCTGTTCGGAGGTGAGCAGCCTTACCGAGATTGCCAGGCGAATTATCGCGAGATCATGCAATGGATTCTCGCCCATGAGTTAGCGCGGAATGCGCAGGCTCCGTTCAACGAGCGCCTCTATCTTGATGCGGGTATCGTGGCGGTTAAACGCTCGTCGGTGTCACCCGCGCTCGATAGATTTCGTACGCCTTTGTAGTTACTGATCCGTGCATTAAATAGTGCGTAGTGGGGACTGACCGAACGCGAACCCGAGTGTGCCGACCGGATCATCGGCCTCGAGCTCGGGCGCGGTGCAGCGTGCGGGCTGAGCACCGAGGGTGTGGCGGACTCATTGAGGTGGGCGAGGATGACGCGGATCGAGAATGGCAAGGAAAGGCCCCCGTGAGGGGGCCATTCGACATCGAAGGACTGTATAGAGGGTAGCGTCCCCTTTCAAAGATACGGTCACGCGAAAAGGGGGCGTCGCCTTTAGAGCAGCGGCACCAGCAAGAGCGCAACGATGTTGATGATCTTGATCAGCGGATTGATCGCGGGGCCCGCGGTGTCCTTGTAAGGATCACCGACGGTGTCGCCAGTCACGGCCGCCTTGTGCGTGTCGGAACCCTTGCCGCCGAAGTTGCCTTCCTCGATGTACTTCTTCGCGTTGTCCCAGGCGCCGCCGCCGGTGCACATCGAGATCGCGACGAACAGGCCGGTGACGATCGTGCCGATCAGCACGCCACCGAGCGCACGGACGCCGGCACCGGGTCCGAGCAGGTGGTTCATGCCGAAGCCGACGATCACCGGGATCAGGATCGGCAACAAGGACGGCACGATCATTTCGCGGATCGCCGCGCGGGTCAGCATGTCCACGGCCTTGGAGTAGTCGGGCTTTCCCGTGCCTTCCATGATGCCCTTGATTTCCTTGAACTGGCGACGCACCTCGATCACGACGGAGCCCGCCGCGCGGCCGACGGCTTCCAGCGCCATTGCGCCGAACAGGTAGGGCACGAGTCCGCCGATGAAGAGGCCGATGATCACGGCCGGGTCTGACAGGCTGAATAGCTCGAGCTTGCCTGCAATCTCGAGATTGTGCGTGTAGTCGGCGAACAGCACGAGCGCCGCGAGACCTGCTGAACCGATCGCGTAGCCCTTGGTCACTGCCTTGGTGGTGTTGCCGACCGCATCGAGCGCATCGGTAATCTTGCGCACTTCTTTCGGCAGGCCGCTCATTTCGGCGATGCCGCCGCCGTTGTCGGTGATCGGGCCATAAGCGTCGAGCGCCACGATCAGCCCGGTCATCGACAGCATCGCGGTTGCAGCGATCGCGATACCGTACAGGCCGGCGAGCATGTGGGCGCCCCAGATCGCCGCGCAGATCGAAAGCACCGGCAGCGCGGTCGACTTCATCGACACGGCGAGTCCCGCGATCACATTCGTGCCGTGCCCGGTCCTCGAGGCCTCGGCTATGGAGCGCACCGGCTTGAACTCGGTCGCCGTGTAGTACTCCGTAATGACAATCATCGCCGCCGTCAGGCCGAGGCCAATCAGAGCGCAGAAGTAGAGCGGCATGGCAGCGTCGCCCAGCATGTAGCGCGTGATCGGATAGTAGGCGATCGCCGCGATGACGCCTGAGACGATCACGCCGCGATACAGAGCGCCCATGATCTTGCCGCCTTCGGAGACCTTGACGAAGAACGTGCCGATGATCGAGGCGATGATGGACACGGCGCCCAGCACCAGCGGGAACAGCACCGCTGCCTCGCCGAGATCTTTCATCACCAGACTCGCGAGCAGCATGGTCGCGACCACGGTGACGGCATAGGTCTCGAAGAGGTCCGCTGCCATGCCGGCGCAGTCGCCGACATTGTCGCCGACGTTATCGGCGATCACGGCGGGATTGCGCGGGTCGTCCTCGGGGATGCCAACCTCGACTTTGCCCACGAGATCGGCACCGACGTCGGCACCCTTCGTGAAGATGCCGCCGCCGAGCCGCGCGAAAATCGAGATCAATGAGCCGCCGAAGGCAAGGCCCACGAGCGCATGCAGCGAATGGTCGCTGTCGCCGGTCAGGCGCATCATCACGCCGTAATAAGCCGCGACGCCCAGCAGCCCGAGGCCGACGACCAGCATGCCGGTGATTGCGCCACCGCGGAACGCGACCTGCAGCGCGGGGTTGAGGCCGATGCTCGCCGCATGTGCCGTGCGCACATTGGCCCGCACCGAAACATTCATGCCGATGTAGCCGGCCATGCCCGAGAGGATCGCGCCGAAGGCGAAGCCGACGGCCGTGTACCAGTCGAGCGCGAAGCCGAGCACGACGAACAGCACGACGCCGACGATGGCGACGGTCGAGTACTGGCGATTCAGGTAGGCCTTTGCTCCTGCCTGGATCGCAGCGGCAATTTCCTGCATCCGCGCACTTCCGGCGGGCTGCGCGAGGATCCAGCGCGCCATGAAAATTCCGTAAATGATGGCGACCACGCCGGCCAGCATCGCGAGCGACAGTGCGTCTTGCATCGACATTAATATCCTCCCAGGGAACAAAAAATCATATCACGAACGGCTGCAGTTTCCGGCGCACGCGCACCGCGGAGATTTTCGCGTAGACCGGTATTCCGGCTTTGAATGGCGGATAGTCCTCGCCACCGATCAGCGGCTCGAGATAGCGCCGGCAGGCCGCGGTGATGCCGAAACCGTCGGCGGTGATGTAATTCCTCGGCACCATCTTCTCGCGATTGGCGACCGCGGCGATCGGCACCGAATCGATCTTCCAGCGGTACGGCTTTGAGGACTTGCGCACGATCACCGGCATCACGGCGTTTTTTCCGGCAAGCGCCAGTTCGACGGCCGCGCGGCCGACGGCGTAAGCCTGCTCGACATCCACGCGCGAAGCGATGTGGCGCGCCGAGCGCTGCAGGTAATCGGCCAGCGCCCAGTGATATTTGTAGCCATGCGCATCCTTGATCATCGCAGCAAGCGTCGGCGCGACGCCACCGAGCTGCACGTGGCCAAAGGCGTCGCGCGTGCCCATGTCCGAGAGGAACTTGCCCTCGGCATCACGCGCGCCCTCGGAGGCGACGATGACGCAGAATCCCTTCTGCTCGACGGTTGCGCGCACGCGAGCGAGAAAGCGCTCGCGATCAAAGGCGATTTCCGGGAACAGGATGATGTGGGGGGCGTCCCCGGTCTTGCGGGCCGCCAGCCCGCCGGCCGCGGCGATCCAGCCGGCATGGCGGCCCATGACCTCGAGGATGAAGACTTTTGTCGAGGTACGCGCCATCGATGCCACGTCGAGCGAGGCCTCGAGCGTCGAGACCGCGACGTACTTGGCCACGGATCCGAAGCCGGGGCAGCAATCGGTGATCGGGAGATCGTTGTCGACGGTTTTCGGTATGCCGATGCAGGCGACGGGATGACCCAGCTGCTCGCCGAGCTGCGACAGCTTCAGCGCCGTGTCCATCGAGTCATTGCCGCCGTTGTAGAAAAAGTAGCCGATGTCATGCGCGCGGAAAACATCGATCAAGCGCTTGTATTTTGGCAGGTCGCGCTCGAGGTCCTTCAGCTTGTAGCGTGCCGAACCGAATGCGCCCGACGGCGTGTGGCGCAGTGCACGAATCGTCGCCGGATTTTCCCGGCCGGTGTCGATCAGGTCCTCGGTCAGCGCGCCGACGATGCCGTCGCGGCCGGCGTAAAGGTGGCCGATGCGGTCACGGTGACGGCGGCAGGTCTCGATAACGCCGCAGGCCGTCGCGTTGATGACGGCCGTGACGCCGCCCGATTGCGCATACAAGGCATTCCGTGCCGGGGCTCTGTGTTTATTCGTGCTCGCCATCGAATTGTCCCGGTAATTCCGGGCGGCGCAGCCGCCCCGTGGGGGGCGAAGCATAGCCGATCCGCCGCGGTTTGACGCGACCTGAAGCCGCGGGCACGATGGGCGCCCCTCAGGGGGCCCCGGGCCCGCGGAGTGCGTTGGGATGAGGCTGGTATTGCTGGGCGCGCCCGGTTCGGGCAAGGGCACGCAGGCGCAGAGGTTGCAGGCGCGTCATGGTGTGCCGCAGGTGTCCACGGGCGACCTGCTGCGCGAGGCCGTGGCCGCGGGCTCGGATCTCGGACGCGCTGCACACCTGGTGATGCAGGCCGGCGGCCTGGTAGCTGACGACATCATGCTCGGCATCATCCGCGAGCGTCTCGCGCGGCCGGACGCCGCGCGCGGCTTCATCCTCGACGGTTTCCCGCGCACGCAGGCCCAAGCCGATGGCCTCGCTGCGTTGCTGAAGGATCTCGGGACCCCGCTCGATACCGTCGTGCTGATGGAAATCGATCCGGAAGTGCTGCTGCGGCGTGTTGCGGGCCGTCGCAGCTGCCGCCGCTGTGGGCGCGTATTTCACATCGAGACGAATCCGCCCAGACCCGGCGAACGCTGCACGGACGGCAAGGAGCACGACCTGTTCCAGCGTCCCGACGACAACGAAGCGACCGTGCGTCAGAGACTCACGGTTTATTGCGAACGCACTCAGCCGCTGATCGAGCATTACGCGCGATTGGGCCTGCTGCGCCGGATCGACGCCAATGGCAGTCTCGATGAGGTCAACGTGCGGCTCGAGGCCGCACTTGCACCTGGCTGAATGTCTACAGCGCGGCGAGCAGCGGCTCGCCGATGATGGTCCTGCGCCAACCGCTGAGGATGGGAAGCTCGCGTTCACCGCGCAGGAGCGCCGTGAGATCGCGGCGCGTCGCCAGCACTTCCGGCTGGATCTCGAGCTCGCCCGCGATCGTGAGCAGCCGTTGCTGCAGGGTCTTTAGCCGGCGCAGCTGCTCGGGTCCCGCACGTGACCCGTCGTCTGCGATCAAGTCATCCGTGACGCCAGACTCGTCGGACAGGGCCTTGAGAATTTCACCGCCGGCGCGGTCCGCCGTCGCGCGCGGCACGCTTGCGAGCCGCGACAGGTCCTCGCACGTGCGCGGACGCGCCTGCGCGATCTCGTAGAGCGCTGCATCTGGCAGCACCCAGCCGCGTGGCAGGTCGCGCTCCATCGCACGTTGCTCGCGCCAGCGTGCCAGCGCGCGAATCGCAAGCTGCACGGTGGGTTGCAGCCGCTCGAGGCCCTTGAGCCTGCGCCAGGCCTCAGCGGGCTCGACGCGATAGAGCCTGATGTCCGTGAGCGACGCAGATTCCTCTTCCATCCAGCCGCGGCGGCCGGCGGCAGTCAGGCGCTCATCGAGCAGCGCTGCCAGCGCCGGCAGGTAGCGCACATCATCGGCGGCGTAGGCCAGTTGTTCGGGCGACAGCGGGCGCCGGGCCCAGTCGGTTCGTGCATGGCCCTTGGCGAGTTCGACGCCCAGCACCAGGCGCACCAGTTCGGCATAGCCGATCTGCGACGCAAACCCGAGCAGCGCCGCTGCGATCTGTGTGTCGAAGACGGGCGCAAGCGGCGTTCCAGTCAGCGGCAGCAGCGCCTCGATATCCTGGCGCGCGGCATGCAGCAGCTTGGGCCGCCCCCGGTCGGTGAGTGGCGCAACCAGCGCGCGGGTATCTGCAATCGCGAGTGGGTCTATCAGCGCCAGGCTGTCGACGGTGGCGGCCTGCACCAGGCACAACCGCGGGTAATACGTACGCTCGCGCACGAACTCCGTGTCAAGCGCGATGCCGGCACCCGGCGGCCACGCCTGGACCAGGGTGCGCAAGGTCGCTTCATCGCCGATCAGCGCATCGGCGGCCATGCCGGTCGCCTGCTTGGATACAATCGTCATCGTCCTCATTATGCGGAACCTGTCGCTACGGCCCAAGGCAGAATGATCCAAGTGCTGATATCGCTGGTGGAGATTGCCCGGCTACGACGCGATCCGAGCGCCTTGCCGGCCTCAATCGTGCTGTTCGTCATCATGGCCATCGCTTACGCGGGCAGCAGTGCCGTTCAGTCCTGGCTGCTGCATGAAGATGACCGGCTGCTGGCGCGCACGGCGGCCGATCTTGGCCTGACACTCGCGATATTCTGGTTGGTGCTGGCCGTGACGCGCCGGCTGTATCGCTACCGGCAGACGATGAATGCGCTGCTCGGCACCTCGGTGCTGCTGACGCCGCTACTGATGCTCTTGATCGCGATGCAACAACCGGCCGAGATTTATTACCCGATCAAGCTGCTGGCCTGGGCAGGATCGATCGCCGTAATCATCTGGTACACGCTGATCGTCGGCCATATCCTGAGAAGCGCACTCGAGGTCGGCTTCGTGACCAGCATCGCGATTGCCATCACCTCGGTGATCGCGAGCAACTCGGTGCTGATCAAGCTGTTCCCGGATTCAGCCTGATGCACATCCACATCATCGGTGTCTGCGGCACATTCATGGGCGGCATCGCGGCGATCGCGCGCTCGGCCGGCCACCGCGTGACGGGATCCGATGCCAATGTGTATCCCCCGATGAGCAGCCAGCTCGCGGCGCTCGGCATCGAGCTGATCGATGGCTACGACCCGGCGCAGCTCGACCTGAAGCCTGACATCGTGCTGGTCGGCAATGTCATGAGCCGTGGCAATGCGCTGATCGAGCGCCTGCTGGATAGCCCGCTCGCATTCACGTCAGGACCGCAATGGCTCACCGAGAACATGCTGCGCGGACGCGAGGTGGTTGCGGTCGCCGGCACCCACGGCAAAACCACGACCGCCAGCATGCTGGCGTGGATCCTCGAGCGGGCAGGCCGTGACCCGGGATTCCTGATCGGCGGGATACCCGGAAATTTTGGCTTGTCTGCACGCGCAGGCAAGGGCGCGGTATTCGTCATCGAGGCGGACGAATACGACACCGCGTTCTTCGACAAGCGCGCAAAGTTCATTCATTACCGGCCGCGCCATCTGGTGCTGACAAACCTGGAATTCGACCACGCCGACATCTACCCGGATCTGGCCGCCATCCAGCGCCAGTTTCATCACCTGATGCGCACCGTGCCGGGATCCGGTCGCGTCACCTGGAATGCGGCCGATCCCGCGCTCGCCGTGATGCTGGCGATGGGCTGCTGGACGCCGCGCTCCGGGTTTGCGCGCGCTGCCATGGCAGGCGCGGACTGGCAGGTCCGGCTGCTCGCGGTGGATGGGTCGGCATTCGAATTGGTGCATGGCGGCGCGACCGCCGGCATCGTGCGCTGGCCGCTGATCGGCCTGCACAATGTGGAGAATGGCCTCGCCGCCATCGCGGCCGCGGAGGGGCTCGGTGTTGCGCCGGCGCAGGCGGCCGCCGCGCTCGCCGATTTTCGCGGCGTGCAGAGGCGTCTGGAACTGCGTGGCGAAGCGCGCGGTATCCGCGTGTACGATGATTTTGCGCACCACCCCACCGCGGTCGCGGCGACCATCGACGCTATGCGGCGCCATGCCGGTGGCCGACGCATCATCGCGGTGCTCGAGCCGCGCTCGAATACGATGCGTCTTGGCCACCATCGCGAGGGCCTGGCGGTGGCGCTCGCCGGAGCCGACCGCGTCTGGATGTATCAGCCCGCCGGGCTTGACTGGAATCTCGATGAGGTCGCCGCGAAACTCGGCAGCAAGGCCGTAGTGGCCGGCGACTTGGCGAAGCTGGTCGCGACGCTGGCTGCGGAGCTCAGGACCGGCGACGAAGTTCTGGTCATGAGCAACGGTAGCTTCGGCGGGCTGCACGACAAGTTGCTGCAGGCGTTGCGGGCAATGGCATGAAGGAACAGGTCCGGGAGCTGCCGCTGTTTCCGCTCAACACCGTGCTGTTCCCGGGCGGACCGCTGCCCCTCAAGATATTCGAGCCGCGCTATCTCGACATGGTCAGCCGTTGCCTGCGCGAGCAATCAGGATTCGTGGTCGTCCTGATCACCGAGGGCGAGGAGACTGCGACGACCGCAAGCTTCGCCGCGACCGGTACCGAGGCCGGCATCGTCGACTTCGATCGCCTCGAGGACGGCCTGCTGGGCATCAGTTGCATCGGGCGCGAGCGTGTGCGCGTGCTGGAGGCCTGGCGCGAAGCGGATGGACTGAATCGGGGCCGCGTCATCGCCATCGACGCGGATCCTGTGCTGCCAGTGCCGACGGCGCAGGCCTGGCTCGGCGAAGTCGTGCGCCGAGTACTTCCCGATGCAAGCGACGCTTACCGCCATGTTGAAATGCGCGGCGACGCGGCCTGGGTCGGCAATCGTCTCGCCGAGATGCTGCCGCTGTCCCTCACTGACAAACAGGCGCTGCTGGAACTGACCGACCCACTCGAGCGACTCACGGCGCTCGAGCCCGCGGTCAGCCGAACGGAGTCATGAGCGTAGTTACGCGCCGCCGGACGCGGCGTGTCGCCAGCCCGTGAACCGGCCGCGCGCCAGATAGAGCGTCAGCAGGATCGCGCAACTCCAGCCTGCGACCAGCCAGCCGGTGAATCCGTCGAAGTCGCTGACCAGGAATGACCAGGGCGCGGCCACGTCATGGCGCGACACCTTTGCCGTCGCCTTGATCACGCAAACCCAGCCCATGTGCAGCCCGATACCTGCGGCAATGCTGCCGGTCCAGTGCCGCACGAGGCCGAGCAACAGCCCAACGATCGCGAGCGTGATAAATGCGTCGGCGATCGCCACTGGATCGGCAAAGCGTGCCAGGGCAGAACCCAGCAGCGCGATACCGCTGTCCCAGGCGACCTCGGCATGCGGGATCTGCACGCGCGCAAAGAAATGAATCGCTGCATAAAGGATTGCGGTGGACCAGACCGCGGTCGCCGGGCCGGAATCGCGCAGCACGGCGCGAAACATCAAGCCGCGAAAAAATGTTTCTTCGACGAGCGCCACGACAAGGCCGGTCAGCGTGCCGGCCGCGACGCCGGAGAGCAGCATGGACGCATCGAAATCCGGCAGCGGATTGCGGATGCCGAGTGCCACGATCGCGAGCGCCATCGGCAACATTGTCGCGACACCCAGCGCGAACCCGGCGCCCGCCTGGCGCAGGAATTTCGCTCGCGGCAGGCCGTAGCCCCAGTCCGCGCGGCCGCGCAGGCCGAGACGCCAGATGGCGACCGCGATGCCCGCCAGCATCAGCAGCTGCCAGAAGCGGCCGAGCACCTTGTTGAACTGCCAGTCCGGCTGCAGCGCGTGCGCGAACTGATAAACGGGCCAGGCGGCGAGCGCTGCGAGCACCATCGTGCCAACGATCGCCGCCAGGAACCAGCCCACGGCGCGCATCAGCGCTCTGCCGCGATGCCCGCAAACGTGCGACGCGCTGCGTCAATGGTGGCCGCGATCTCGGCCTCACCGTGGGCGGCGGAAACGAATCCCGCCTCATAGGCTGAAGGCGCGAGATAAATACCGGCGTCGAGCATCCGGTGGAAGAATTTCCGGAATCGCGCGACATCGCAGGCCATTACTTGCCGGTAGGAAAGCACCTGGGTCTCCGGCGTGAAGAAAAGACCGAACATGCCGCAGACGTAATTGGTCGCGAGCGCGATACCCGACTCCTCGGCAGCGGCGGCGATACCGCCGACCAGCCGCCCGGTCGTGGCCGCGAGCGCCGCGTGGAAGCCCGGGCGCGAAATGGCTTCCAGCGTCGCGAGCCCGGCTGCCATCGCGACCGGATTGCCGGACAGCGTGCCAGCCTGGTAAACGGGTCCGAGCGGCGCCAGGCGCTCCATGATTTCCCGCCGGCCGCCAAAGGCGCCGACCGGTAGGCCGCCGCCGATGATCTTGCCGAGTGTCGTCAGGTCCGGTCGCACGCCATATAGCGATTGCGCGCCGCCCAGCGCGACCCGGAAGCCCGTCATCACTTCGTCGAAGATCAGCAAGGCGCCATGCCGCGTGCACAATTCGCGCAGGTGCTCCAGGAAACCCGGCACCGGCGGCACGCAGTTCATGTTGCCGGCGACTGGCTCGACGATCACGCAGGCGATCTCTTTGCCGATCGCGTCAAAGCATTCGTCGAGTTGCCCGCTGTCGTTGAAATCGAGCGTCATCGTGTGGGACGCGAGATCGGCCGGTACGCCCGGCGAAGTCGGCACGCCCAGTGTCAGCGCGCCAGAACCGGCCTTGACCAGCAGCGAGTCGGAATGCCCGTGATAGCAACCCTCGAATTTAACGATGCGGTCGCAGCCTGTGTAAGCGCGCGCGAGCCGGATCGCGCTCATGGTCGCCTCGGTGCCGGAATTGACCATGCGCAGCAATTCGATTGAAGGCATCAGTTCCGTCACCCTGCGTGCAAGCTCGGTCTCGATCACGGTCGGCGCGCCGAATGACAGGCCGTCGACGGCGCGGTGCGTGACGGCCGCGATGACATCCGGGTGCGCATGACCGAGGATCATCGGGCCCCAGGAACCGACATAGTCGATGAAGCGCCGGCCGTCTTCGGCCTCGAGCCACGCGCCCTTGGCGCGCCGGATGAACACCGGCTCGCCGCCGACACCGTGGAATGCCCGCACCGGCGAATTGACACCCCCGGCAATGTAGCGACTGGCTTCCTGGAACAACGACATACGGGGTTTCTCGCTCAGCGGCGTTCGATCCGGAAACCGCGGCGCTCGAGCTTGGCGGGCAGGCCCTGTTTGCCGACGAGGTGCAGCGCGCCGACCACGACCAGCACGTCATCGGGTTGCTCGAGCATCGCCGCGACCTGGTCGGCCCAGCGCTCAGTGCGCGCGTAGATCAGCCGCTCGGCGAGTTCCGGATAATCGGCGAACTCCTCTTCGAGTTGCCGGGCGAGCGGACCTTCATCGCCGTCGTGCCACGCCTCAAACAGGCGGTTCATTTCCTCCTCGATATCCTTCGATTCCTCCAGCGACTGCAGCAACACTTCCAGCTGTTCTTCGGCCGGCAGGCTGTCGAGCAGCGCTAGCTGCTGGTCGAGCGTTTCGAGGCCGCAGCCGGGCTTGCCGTCCTGCTTGGCGGCCTGCTCGATGACCTGCTCGACACCATGATCCGCGACGTAACCATGCTGCTGCAGCGCCATCACCGAAACGGTGATGCCCACGAACCAGGGC
>CAYYQQ010000015.1:0-41245 GCA_964473595.1 uncultured Steroidobacteraceae bacterium
TGGAGCGGGTGATGGGAATCGAACCCACGTTAGCAGCTTGGGAAGCTGCAGTTCTACCATTGAACTACACCCGCGCCGCTTGATTGTAAGCACACCATCCGTACCCGCCAATTGCGCTGGGCCGGGAATCTGCAGGCAGTTCGTCTGTGGGGCCTGCGGAGCCTGGGGGCCAGCCGCCAGGGGCAATATACCTTGGCACTCGCGCGCGTGTACATTCACGGGCATGCTGCCCGCCCGCCATGCCACCGACATTGCGATCGCCGGCGCCGGTATCGCAGGCATCACCGCCGCGCTCGAGGCCCTCGACCGCGGCCGGCGCGTACTGCTAGTTGACCGCGATGCTGAGGAGAATCTTGGCGGCCTCGCCCGGGAGTCATTCGGCGGACTATGGTTCGCCGGCACGCCGTTGCAGAAGCGCTACCGAATTCGCGACAGCGTTGATCTGGGTCTGCAGGACTGGCTTGCCTGGGGCGAACTGGGGCCTGAGCACCACTGGCCGCGCGCCTGGGCCAGGGCTTATGTCGAACGCTGCATTCCAGACATATATATCTGGCTCACCGGGCTCGGTGTCGAATTCATGCCCATGCCGATGTGGGTCGAGAGGGGCCTGTATCAGCCGGGGAACTCCGTTCCGCGCTTCCATGTCGTCTGGGGAACCGGCCAGGCACTTATCGGGACGCTGACGAGTCGCCTGATCAATCATCCGCGGCGCGAACTGCTAGAAATCCTTTACGGGCACCGAGTCGATTCCCTGGTCACGTCCGGCGGGCGGATCAGTGGACTGCGCGGCGTCATCGAACCGGACGGCAGACCCTTCGAGGTTGCGGCTGAATCGGTCGTCATTGCCGCCGGCGGAATCAACGGCGATCTGGAGCGCGTGCGGCAGAACTGGCAGGCCGACTGGAGCGAGCCGCCTGCCGTCATCCTGAACGGATCGCACCGATTTGCCGACGGAACACTGCACGTGGCCGCCGCCGCCGCGGGTGCAAGGATCACGCATCTGGACTGGCAGTGGAACTACGCTGCCGGCATCCGGCACTGGCGGCCGCGCAAGCCAGACCACGGGCTTTCCCTGATTCCGCCCAAGTCCGCGTTGTGGCTGAACTCCCGCGGCCAGCGCATCGGCCCAATGCCACTCGTGACGGGTTACGACACGCACGATCTCGTGGCGCAGATCTGCAGGCAGCCCGGCGGCTACAGCTGGCAGCTGCTGAACCGGAAGATCGCCCTGAAGGAACTCGGTGTGTCGGGCGCGGAATTCAATCCCGCATTCAGGGAACGGCGGCGCCTCTCGGTTGCGCGCGATTTGCTGTTCGGCAATCGCTGGCTCTATGAAGAGCTGACGCGCAACAGCGAGGACATCGTGCTCGCCGATACGCTGCCGGAACTTGTAGAACGGATGAATGCGCTGAATGGCGACGATTTCGTCGACCTCGCAACGGTGGACGCAGCCGCCACGCGCTACGATGCCGCAATCGAGCGCGGGCCGCGCTTCCACAATGACGAGCAGCTGCGGCGCATCGCCTTCGCACGGCGCTGGGCTGGGGACCGGTTGCGGACCTGCAAGTTCCAGAAGATCCTGGATCCGGGCGCGCGACCATTGATGGCGATTCGCGAGCACGTGATCAGCCGCAAGAGCATGGGCGGCATCCAGACCGATCTCGAGTGCCGGGTGCTCGATCGCAGGGGTCAGCCAATCGACGGGTTGTTTGCGATCGGCGAGGCGACCGGATTCGGCGGCGGTGGAATGAATGGCAAGCGCAGTCTCGAGGGTACCTTTCTCGGCGGTTGCATGCTCACGGGCCGGATCGCCGGCCGGGTGGCCTGAGGATCCCGAGCGCGGGTCGCGCCCTACTTCGTGATCGTCTCGCAGCTCTCGAGGTTCGCACCAGCGTCGTAGGCGAGTCCGCTCTTCGTGACGCCGGTGACGCAGAAGGCCACGCTGCCAGTGGTCCTCGATCGCGATGAATAGAATGTGGCGCGACCTGAGGAATCGGTCGTTCGCGAGGTATCGCCGCCCGTGATCACCCCTGACCAGCTCCCGCCGACAGTGGCGCCCGCGACTGCCTGGCCGAGACCATTGACGACCATTACGCGGGCGATCACCTGCGTGCCGCGCGCATCGAGGCTTGTGGAGATCTCCCTGACATGCATGGAGCCCGGATCGCCCGGATCCGGCGGCTGCGGCGGTGCGCCAATTTCGCAAGCCTCGCCAGCGGTGTACCGCACCCAGTCATAGAGAGCATGCAGGGGCTGGCCTGGATAAACGAAGGTGCCAGCCCATGCCGCAGCCGTTTCGTCGACCGGCCACAGATTCATCATGATCTTGTGCAACGAGTCAGCGGACTTGGGCGTCGGATTCGCTGCCTGATCGAAGGCCTCATGAATGAGCGTACCGTCCACATACCAGCGGATACCCGTAGACGTCCACTTGAAGGCATAGGCATGAAGACTCGTGGCGGCGTCGAAGCCGAGGTTGACCAGCACTTCGTTGCTGGACGCATAGCTGTCGTCATTGGTCCAGAAATTGAGCTGCACGCGCCTCGTGTCGGTGCCGACGAATTCGAAATCGATTTCGTTGTGCCTGCCATTGCCGCCGTTGTCGTAGGGCCCGGCAAATGTGAAGAAGGCACTCACGACACCGGGCTCTGCCACCGGCCGGAATCCGGCCTCGTAGCACCCATAGCCGTAGTAGCCCGTGGTCCGGTATTCACCCGACGAGTACGGCTCGCCGAGGCCCGCATAATCGGACAAGCGCAAGTCCATCATCCCGCCAGAGAACGAGACATGGTCGGCACGCCAGGCGTTGTCGAACGGCGACCCATTCGTCCAGCCGTCGGCCTTGGCCCAGCGCACCGAGTCGAAGCCGTCGAGATGATCGGTGAATGAGCCCTGCGCCGTCGGCCTGGCAACGGGTCTTGCCGCGAGCGCACCCGGGGAAACGATCACAAGGCACAAGAGAACCATCAGCCAGGCCACGGCCGGGTTACGCTTCTCTTGCGGCATACCCTTCCCCCTCGTAATTCGTGGCGGCTCCACTAGCCGCGGCGCCGGCCAGCGCAGCCTAGCGGAACTGTGAGTGAGTTCACACTTGGGCTTGACATAAGCAGTTCGGCACGCGTAATGGCCGTTCATGCAGGGAGTTCCGACTGAATGAAGCTTCAGGACGCCATCAACATCGAGGACCTGCGGGCGATTGCCCGACGTCGCGTACCGCGCTTTGTGTTCACCTACGTGGATGGCGGCGCGGAGGACGAGATCACGCTGCGCGGCAATCGCGAGGCTTTCGCGAAGCTGCATTTCCGGCCGCGCACGCTGGTCGATGTTTCGACGCGCGACCTGTCTACGCAGCTGCTCGGCAAGCGATCCGCATTGCCGATCATCGTTGGCCCGACCGGGTTGAACGGCCTGTCGTGGCGGGACGGCGACATGGAGCTTGCGCGCGCGGCATCACGCGCCGGCGTCCCCTTCGCGATGTCCACGGTCTCGATGAGTCTCGTCGAGGACATCGCGCGCGAAGCCCCGGGACGGTTGTGGCTGCAGGCTTATGTGTTCGCCGAACGGCGCATCACCGATGCGCTGATCCGGCGCGCGCTGGATGCCGGATTCGAGGGGCTCATCCTGACCAGCGATTTCCCGGTCGCCGGCAAGCGCGAGCGCGACTGGCGCACCGGCTTGTTGCCAAGGCAGCAGTTCACTCTCGCGACGAGGCTCGACATGCTGATGCATCCGCGCTGGCTCGCGACGGTTGCGACGCGCCGGCCGCGATTCGTCAATGTCGAACGTGAGCTGGCGCCCGGCCAGAACGTCAACGACTTCGTCGGCCACGGCATGTTCGATCCGTCGTTTCGCTGGGACGACCTGAAGCGCTTCCGGGACCTGTGGCCACGCAAGCTGATACTGAAGGGACTGCTGCGCGCCGATGACGCAGAGCGCGCGGTCGCTGCCGGCATGGACGGTCTGGTGCTATCGAATCACGGTGGCCGGCAACTCGACAGTGCGATCAGCGGGATCGAGGCGCTGCCCGAAGTGGCGCGCGCGGTCGGCGGCCGCGTCTCCATCCTGATCGATGGTGGCGTCCGCCGCGGCAGCGACATCGCAAAGGCGATCGCACTTGGCGCCGAAGGCGTGTTGCTGGGTCGTGCGCCTGTCTACGGCCTGGCCGCCGGTGGCGCGATGGGTGTCACGCGCGCAATCGAAATCCTCGCCGACGAATTCGACCGGACGCTTGCGCTGAACGGCTGCCGCAATGTCGCAGAGCTGACCGCAGACCTGATCGCGACACGCGGCGCATGATCGCAAGCGTTCCTGGAAACGATCGCCCGCGGCAGCCGATCAGGAGTTATGTGCTCCGCGGCGGCCGGATCACGCGCGCGCAACGGCGCGCACTCGATGAGTTGTGGCCGCAATGGGGCCTGCCATTCACGCCCGGCCCGCTCGACCTGGACGCGGTCTTCGGCCGTTACCGGCCGCGCGGGCTGGAAATCGGTTTTGGCGATGGCGCGACTCTCGTAGAGCTCGCCCGGATGCGGCCCGACACGGATTTCCTCGGTGTCGAAGTCCATCAGCCCGGCATCGGTCACTGCCTGCTCGCAATCGAAGCAGGCGGTCTCACCAATATCCGACTGATTGCACACGATGCAGTCGAAGTGCTCGAAAAGCAGCTGACACCCGATTCACTGGACGACGTATTGCTCTACTTCCCGGATCCCTGGCCCAAGAAACGCCACCACAAGCGTCGCATCGTGCAACCCGCATTCGCCGCGCTCGTCGCCGATCGTCTGAAGCCCGGCGGCACATTCCACCTAGCGACGGATTGGGAGCCCTACGCGCTGCAGATGCTCGAGGTGCTGAATGCGGAGCCGCGACTCGCCAACGCCGCGACGGGTAAAGGGGACGCAACCCTTTACCCAGGAGGTAAAGGGTTGCGTCCCCTTTACCCGTCGCGCTTCGAGCAGCGCGGCCGGCGCCTCGGCCATGACGTCTTCGACCTAGAATATCGCCGAACCTAGTGGACCGATCCGGGCGATCTTCTCACCAAGCACCCGGCGCATTGCGATCACGGTTCCGGCACCGAATAGCGCGTCGTTCGCGCCGCGCGCATCAACGTCATCAACATCGTGCCAATTCGAAGTGAACACGCCGAGGGAGGCCAGGCGCGTCATCGACCCATGGGTGCCGGCGCGGCCGCGTATGCTGGCCAGGGCGCACACTTGTGTGCTGCCCGCTTCATAACCGTCGGCCAGCGACACGAGAATGGGGCTGGGCTCCTTGACCTCGCCATGAAACGCCCACCACAGCCGACGCAACGGATCTGGCCGCGGCGCGTCGAGTGTCTGCATAAAGAGTGAAGCTTCATCGAATCTGCGTTCGGTGGCAACCGTCATCCCTTGCAGTAGCCCAAGCGGATCGCCGCGCAGTACCCGGTAGTCGTAGGCCTCGGGGGCAGTGCCCGCTAAGCGCACTTCCCCTGCACCATCGGAGGTGAGGATGCCGACCGCGTCGCCGCGATCGATCGCAACCAGGTCCACGCCATCGGCCACGGCAAGACAACGCGCGGCCTCCTCGGCGTGCTCCTCGGAGGTGGTAATTGCCACCGAGCCGATGATGCCGGCCAGCGAGTACGCCACGTCGTACGGTTGCGCAATCCGGTCGCGGCGCTGGAAGCCGCAGTCCCGGAGCAACTTCTCGACCGGCACGACCTGGCCCTTGACCATTGTCGAGCCATGGTCGGAGACAATATCAACGAACAGCTCACGGCCCGTTCGCGCGCGCACCTGAGCCTGCAGGTCTTGCAGAAATGCATCGAGCTGGATCAGGAATGTCTCCGCTGCGCGCCTGCCCTCGACATGCAGCACGGCATCGCTTGTCTCGAGGTAAGCAACAAATGTCTCCTTGCTGCTACTCAAGACCTCCCGGCCTATTTCCCGCATTTCGCGCAGCGCAACATGATAGGGCGCCATATAGCCGATCATGCGATGCAAGACCGAATAGCTTCTGGAGTCCTCACCGATACCCGGATGAGCTCGGCTCGAAAGTGAACCTATCAAACTGCCGACAACTTCGTTTTGCGCGGCGTCGAAGCGCACTTGCTGATAGCCCTGGGGCGGTTCACTGCCGCCAATGGCGGCGAAGGAAACATCCGACAGCGACGGAAAGGTGGAGACCATTCGCGCCGCCGGGTGAAAGTCAGTGAAATGCCCCTGCCCCTGAAGCTCGACGAATACGTCGTACGGAATGCCGTCGAGAGCCAGCACCAGGCGTTGCGGGATGCCATCGGGCGAAACGGCGGATGTGCGCTCGGCGGCCAGGCTTTCACCCGTGGCGAGGACGAGCCACAGCATCAGGAGCCCGGCTAGAGTGCGGCGCTGGCGCATGTTCGAAACGATCAACATGATCCTCTTATTCCACAGTGGAGCGATCGATACTCGCGGATATCAAGTCCAGCCTGCTCCGGTTCCTGCCGGGCAGCGCCGGGAATGGGATTTCGCTTAGCCTATACTCCGGGGAACAACTTTATATAGGAGCGCAAGGAAGTGAAACAGTTGACACCCCGCGCCCTGATCGCCGGCCTGCTTGCGGCGCTCTGCGCCCTCGCCCCGGCGGGCGTCCTGGCCCAGGAAGACAGTGGCGCGCTCAGCGCGGACATCCAGGAGTTGAAAAAGGGCCAGGCGGAAATCAAGAAAGAGCTGGAGGAGATCCGCAAACTGCTCACGCCCAAGCCGCCCCAGGCCACGGTAGAAAAACTCGAGGTCGCCGTGGCCGTGGGCAGCGTCGTGGCCCGCGGCAACAAGGACGCGCCGGTGACCATGATCGAGTTCTCCGACTATCAGTGCCCGTTCTGCAAGCGCCACGTTGACCAGACCGTGCCCGGGCTCGTCAAAGACTATGTGGAAACGGGCAGGCTGCGTTACGTGTTCCGCGATTTCCCGCTGACTACGATCCACCCGCTGGCCGCCAAGGCGGCCGAAGCGGCGCGCTGCGCCGGCGAGCAGGGCAAATACTGGGAAATGCACGACCGGCTGTTCGCCAACCAGAAGGAGTTGCAGGCCGAGAAGCTGCCGGCTCACGCTCAGGCGATCGGCCTCGACGAGTCGAAATTCCGCGAGTGCCTCGATCAAGACCGCTATGCCGCATTGGTGCAGAAGGACGTGGACGAGGGCACCCAGCTCGGCATCACCGGCACCCCGACCGTCGTCGTCGGCATAAGCGACGGCGCGCAGGCCAAGAATGCCGTGATCATCCGCGGCGCCCAGGCGATCGCCACTTTCAAGGCCGAAATCGACAAGCTGCTCGTCCCACCGGTGGAGGCAAAGCAATGATATCGCTGACAGAATCCGCCGCGCATTATGTCATAACGATCACAATTCTGTGACGCAGGTCACACTTCCAGTAGTCCGCCGCTTTGTTATGTGGCATGGGTGTGGCCGGTCGGCATCCCACTGCTATGGTTCTTCCCGACCAGACATGGTCTGACGAACAGGCACACTCGTCGCGAGACGAGGCCGCAAAACCACGGGTCTCCTGATCCAGGACGACCGCCGGGTTACCGAACCAGCTTTAACGTCTGGCGAGATTGGTGAAAACCAACCTCGTTTGATGCTGGCAGATGTTCGGTAACTTCGGCGTTTGCGGCATAAGTGGCCGAAAAACTCAAAGACGAGGGGAGCAACATGCGAATGGAACAATACGTCCGGCGTGGGGTCGTAAGCACACGACTTTGCGTCGCGGCAATCGCGGCCGGAGCCTGGTTGCTGGCCCCGGCGGCCGGCGCAGACGTGAACGGTCCCACGGCCTCAGGCCAGATCTGCATGCAGAAGACCTTCGGCACGCCGGTCACCAGCGCCAACAAGTTGAACTGCACGGCGAACGACATCCGGTTGTCCAGGGCGATCAGCGTGTCTCCGGACTCCTGCGTCCGCGGCGAGACATTCAACCTGACCGCGACCTTCGAGACCATCGTGACCGCGAATGCGCGCTACGACGCGGGCTTCTTCTTCCGGACCGACGGTGGTGCCACTGCCAAGGGCTCCGGCGTCAGCGCGACTGGGCAGTGTTCGCTGAGTATGCTCACGCCTCCGCCGCCAGCAAACGATCCTGCGCAGGATCTCGACCATGACTCTTGCGGTGATCTGAACGCTGGTACGTACGAGGTGACGTTCGTAATTCCGGACGTCGTGTGCGCGGCGGCTCCGGGTACGAATCAGCTCAAGCTGCCGAACTGCACGAGTTGGCACAGCAATCAGGGCACCGCGTGCAATATCACCGAACCGTTCTCCACGGACGACGCTGGTGGATTCCATCCAGACACCAAGTCGAAGTGTGTCTGCGATGATACGTTCACCGTGCCGGTGACGGTGGAAGACGCTACGATCGAAGTTACGAAGACTGCAGATCCCATGTCGGTTCCGGAGCCGGGCGGGACCGTGTCCTTTACGGTTAACATCAAGAACCTGGCGTCGAATGAAGATGTGATCATCACGTCGATCATAGACAATGTGTTTGGCAATCTCGGAACGACTCCGTCGCCATATACTCCCAATAACTGCCCTGACTACATCGGCGACACACTCATTCATGGTCAGGACGTTAGTTGTTCCTTTAGTGCCATGGTATTGGGCGACTACGGTGATGCTGCACACGTAGACATAGTCACCGTGCACGCCAGCCAGCCGTCGAACTCGACTAACGACCTGTTTGATTCCGACGATGCGAGGGTGACTTTTACCGACTTGTTTACCTTACCGACGGTGTCGAAGACCGCCCAGTCGACGGCGAATTGCAGCGTGGATGCGACCTACCAGGTGGTGGTGAGCAATAATTCGGCGCTCGGTACCGATACGTTGGATGTGAATTCGCTCACCGATGACAAGTTCGGCGACCTCAGCATGGTTCATGTAGCGGGTGGTGGAGTCGAGGAAGTCGTAAGCACGACGTGCGATTCAACGGCTAATCCTTTCGTTACGATCAACCCGTCTGGGAGTTACACCTGTCAATTCGTCGGTCGGATTCTCAGCGGCAGCAGCTCCTGCGCGATCGATCACACGAATGAGGTGACTGCGACTGTGACGGACGACGATGGAAGGATCTCGACGCCGCAGAACGATGCGGTCGTGACGGTGAAAGCAACTCCACCTCTTCCGTAATCACAGTCTGAGCAGCAAATTGACGGCCCGGGCGATTGAATCGCCCGGGCCTTCTTTTATCCGAAGGTTAGCGGGTACGGCCCTTGCCGTTGCCCTTGGCCGCGCCGGTCACGCTGACCTGGGCTGGCCCGGCGTATCCGGAGGTCGAGTCCATGCCGAGCGCCCGAATGCGGTAGCGGAAGGTGCCGTTGCCGGTGATATCCACGAGGCCAGTGACGCCGGCCGGCACCGTGCCCACCGTCGTCGCATTCTTCCAGAGGCCACGTCTGGCGTCCCAGGCTTCGCGGCGGGCTTCGAAGCCGGTTTCATTGCTTGACGCGTCCACCCAGCTGACGCTGGCCGATCCATCAGCGTTATCGAGCGCCGTCACACCGGCAGGCGGTTCCGGCGGCACGTCCGGCATCGTCACCGAGACCGTAGCTGAAAATTCCGAGTGACCAGCGCTATTAAAAGCGCGCACGCGGTACCAGTAAGTCATGCGCGCGGTCAGGCCGGTGTCGGTGAAGGCGGTCGTGCCCGCCGCAAGCGTCGCGATCTCGGCAAAATCCACACCATTGCCGGACCGCTCGATCTGGAAGCCCGCCTCATCGGCCGAATTGTCCGTCCACGCCAGGCGGACGCTGTCGGCCGACAACACGCTCGCACTGAGCGACGATGGCGCCGCGGGTGCATTGGTCGAGATACTGCGAAATGCTGCCACGGTGTCTGCGGTGTTGTTCATTGACCGGGCGTTGTCCGCCGAGTTGGCAGGGTCCGCTTCGTAACTGACGCCGGTAGGCCAGCCGTTGTAGGTCACATTGGGGTTCGAGAACTGGGTGACGCGGCTGGCCCCCGAGCAGCTGTAGGACATGACCGTGCGGAAGCCGGTACCGTCGGTCGTGCAGCGGCGGAGGCCGTACGAATACTCGAACGCGCCACCTCCGGCGCTGTTCGCCCGGTCGTGCATGTTGCCTTGGTTGTGGCCGAGCTCATGCGCCAGCGAGTGCTGGCTCAGGCAGCCGGAATAGACCACGCTGAACGCGCTCGACGCAAAGGCGGCGCTTTCAGGACTCATCAGGAAAGCGATGCCGCAACCGACGTCCTCGGAGATTAGTGAGACGAAGTCCGCACCGAGCAGGTCGCGCATCACGTGCACCTGGTCCATCTTGCCGTCCGATGTGCCCCGCAGGAAGGAGAGCGAATCCGTAATGGACGACGCTTCCGTATAGTCGATCTCCTGTAGCCCGACGAGATTCAGCGTGATGCGCACGCCGCTGTTGAGATAGGCTTGATTGGCTGCAGCGACCGCCGCGACGATCTTGCTCTCGAGCGTCGCCTGGCCGTAGCGCGTGCGCGAAGCCGGCGTGTAGACGACCAGCAGGTCGTGCACGAAGCCGCCGTCCGCAGCCATCCCGCCGGTGCCGTCGACGGTCGTGCCGCTTGTATCCGCCGCGATATCGTCGGGAAGCAGCACCTGCTCTGCGTCCGGTAGCTTCGACGGGTCCACCGCGTAAATCATGTGCTGGCCGCCTTTTGCGGGCATGATCTCGAAAGTCTCGGCGCCGTAGGTGATGAACCCTGTGGTCACGCCGCGAACCCTGCTCAAAACCACGAGGCTCCCTGGCTGGTCCTGAAACGTGCCGATCCACGACTGCCGGCCGCGGGCCGCATCGGCGACCACGCGCTGGCGCGTCGCGTGCAGCACGCGACCGTCCGCCAGCGGGACCAGCAGGCCCGGCGCGCCGAGCGCCGCTGGGTTGAGCCCACTCGCGATGCCGCTGCCACTTGCAGCCTCGGCCGGCAGGTCCACATCCGGCAGGCGCTGGCCGCCGGTCATGAGCCAGGCGGGCGCGTTGCCCGCGGCGGAGGCGCTCACGGCGCCGAGGAGTAACACGAGCGCTGCGAGAGTCGTGCTGCGATGACGAAGCTGGGTGTTCATATTCGGTCCTGGCCTTTTGAATCCACGTTCGCGTCCCGAAGGACGGGCGCGAACCCGGAAAGGATGGAGAGGCGCGGCGTGCGCGCCAGGACGCGTGACGATCGGCAGGCGTGCAGGCGAACGCCTGCACAACGGCCTGCCGGCCGGCAAC
Organism: uncultured Steroidobacteraceae bacterium; assembly: GCA_964473595.1. Taxonomy (GTDB): domain Bacteria; phylum Pseudomonadota; class Gammaproteobacteria; order Steroidobacterales; family Steroidobacteraceae; genus SCUD01. Next base: position 11,216 of record CAYYQQ010000015.1, read on the forward strand.
CCCGCTGGCGTGGGCTCATCAGAGCCTGTAGCCCGGAGGCTTTGCGTCCCCACCTTTCGATGGGTTTGCCCTAGCCCGAAGTATGCGCCTCGCGACCTGTGCGGCCTGCTTGCGGCACGTGATGAGCATCACATTTCGTGTAAGCGTCCTGACTGCCGGAGTATCGGATGAACAAAGGCACTTTTTCGGAAGACCCCGAGGGTCCGGGCCCGTCGATTTTGATTTCCCGCTCGCCTCGCAGCAACTAAGCTTTGGCCCTGATTCGGATGACGGGTTAGAGTCATCTTGATCGCCACATCTCTATTTGCCCTGGCGGGATTCTGACATGGGCGTCCTTGATACCGGCATTCTGTTCGTCTACCTCGCGCTGTTGGTGGGCCTCGGCGTTTATGCGAACCGCCGCCAGCAGGGCATCGAGGATTATTTCGTGGCGGGCCGGCGAAGGGGGCCCGCCACGATTGCCTGCCTGTGGGTCGCGGCCTGGATTGGCGGAGCATCCGTGGTCGGCACCTCGGCACGCGTGTACGAATTCGGCGTGACCGGCGTCTGGTACATTCTTGCGATAGCGATCGGCTGCCTGTTGTTCGGCCTGTCCATGGCCCGGCGGGTGAAGCAACTCGGCGACCGCCACCAGCATTTGACCTATCCGGATTTCATCGAACAGCACTACGACAACCGCACCCGCGTCGTCGCCACCATCACGACGGTCCTCGCGTACACGGCGTATACCGCCGGCCAGTTCGCGGCTGCGGCCGCGATGCTGCAGGTGCTGCTCGGCTGGGACTACGGCAGCTCGCTCCTGTTGTCCGGTGCCATCGTGATTCTCTACACCGCCATCGGCGGCTACCTGGCCGTGACCTATACGGACTGGGTCCAGGTCGCACTGGTGATTCTCGGAATCGTGGCGATCGGCGTTCCGGTCGCGATCTCGCAGGCGGGCGGCTGGAACGAGATGCAGCTTGCGTTGCCAGCCTCCTACTACGATCTCGGCGCCCAGGGCTGGGACCGGATCGCAGCACTCGTGGTCTCGCTGGTGCTCAGTTTTTTTGTGGCGATGGACGGTTTTTCCCGCAGCTTCGCCGCGCGCGATGCGGCAGCCGCCCGTAATGGCGCCCTGCTCGCCATCCTCGTGATCCTGCCGATCGCGCTTGCAGTCGCATGGCTCGGACTGGCCGCTGCCGTGCTCTATCCGGACCAGGCGGTCAGCGCCGGCATTCTCACCACCTTCGTGCTGGCAGCATTTCCCGCCGGCCTGAAAGGCCTGATGGTGATCGGCATCCTGTCGGCCGTCATGTCGGTTGCGTCGATCTGCGTGCTCACCGCATCGGCGAACTACGCACGCGACGTTCACCAACGTTACTTCCAGCCGACCATCGCTCCCCGCGCGATGCTGCGAATCGGCACGCTGGCATCGTTGGGCGCGGGTGGGCTTGCCATGCTGATGGCGTGGAAGATGCACGACATCATCGACATCCTGCAGCTTGGCTTCACGATCAACTCGGCGGCGCTGTTCCTGCCAACGATCGCGGCCATTTACTGGAACCATGTGCCGGCAGGCGCCGCATTCTGGAGCAGCAGCACATCGCTCGCGACCGTGATCGGCTGGCGCATCGCGGCCGATTCCGGAATGGGCGGCCTGTTCACCATCGATCCGCTGTGGCCGGGGTTGCTGGTTTCCGCAGTGGTGCTGCTGGCGCTGACGGTATTCCGTTCGCATCGCGTCGCCAGGGTGGCCACCTGAGCGCGTCACCGGTGACCATCGTATTTGCCGAAATGCCCGAAGCGGCAGGCCGCGATCTGTCAATCGAGCGGCAGCACCTGCCCTCCGCCGCGCGCATCGAAAACTTCACGTACTCAGGCGATCAGGACGCCTTGATCGCCGCCTGCCGCGATGCCGACGCCATCCTGACGGACTATGTTCCGTTCAACCGGGCCGTGCTGGAGCGGCTCGAACACTGCCGCATCATTTCGGTGGCGGCAACCGGCTGGGATTGCGTGGATGTCCGGGCTGCGGCAGAGCGAGGTATCCGCGTGAGTTGTGTCGGAGAATACTGCACGGATGAGGTCGCGGACCATACGCTGGCGTTGCTGCTGGCGCTCAACCGCCACCTGCTGGCGTATCACCACCAGGTGCAGACCGACCGCAACTGGCGCTGGAATGAAGTCCGCGGCGTGCAGCGCCTTGCCGACCAAACTCTGGGCCTGATCGGATTTGGCCGCATCGGGCAGGCGGTTTGTCGCCGTGCGCTCGGCTTCGGCCTGCGCGTGCTGGTGTGCGATCCGCTGATCGATGGGTTGACGGCAAACCGCCACGGCGCCCGTGCGACCGATCTGGAAGAACTGCTGGCCGAGGCGGATATCATCAGCCTGCACTGCAATCTCAGCGCCACCAATCGCGGCCTGCTGAACCGTGCTGCATTCGCCCTGATGCGGCGCAAGCCACTGCTGCTGAATGTCGCACGCGGCGGCCTGATCGTTGAAGCCGATCTCGTGGAGGCGCTCGATAATAATCAGGTCGCCGGCGCGGCACTCGATGTGCTGACGCAGGATTCGCCGGATCTGCTGCAGCATCCCCTCGCCGGCCGCGACGATGTGCTGCTGACACCGCACGTGGCATTCTATTCGGAGTCGGCGCTGGCCGACCTGCGGCGTATTTCAGCGCAGAACATCCGGGCGTTTCTCGAAGGCCGCCCGGATGAGGTGTTTCGACTGGTTTCGCCTCCGGAGGGCGCGACATGAGCCTGGCTGCGACTTTCGATGGCGCACCGGAACAGGGCACGATCAACTTCAGTGTCGGGCAGCCCTCAGCCGACCTGCTGCCATTGGCGCTGCTGCACGGTGCCTGCGAGCGCTTTTTCGCCAGCGCCCAGCCGCTCGAGTTGAACTACGGAGAGCGCCAGGGCGATGCGCGGTTCCGCGCGGCGCTTGCGGCGTTCCTTGGAGACGCGGGCGGTTACGCCGCCCGTCCCGAGGCACTGATGCTCACCGCCGGAATCTCGCAGGCACTGGACTTCGTTTGCGGCCGCCTCACCCGGCCCGGAGATACGGTATTCGTCGAGGAACCCAGTTACCCCTATTCGTTCCAGATCTTCCGCGACCACGGACTGAAAATCGTCGGCATACCGCTGGATGGACAGGGCATGGACATGGAGCAGTGCGAACTCAAGCTCGCCGAGCACCGCCCGAAACTCCTGTACACGATCCCGGCTTACAACAACCCGACCGGACAGACGCTTGGCCAGGAGCGCCGCGAGCGCCTCGTTGCGCAGAGCCGCAAGCACGGTTTCATCATCGCGGCCGACGAGGTCTACCAGCTGCTGCACCATGGCGAACCGCCACCGGCGTCGTTCGGGACAATGGCCGGGCACGGCAATGTGCTTTCGCTCGGGTCGTTCTCGAAAATTCTTGCGCCCGGCCTGCGGCTCGGCTGGATCCAGACCAACGCGGAGTTGATGGGCATCCTCACGGCCAGCGGCATGCTGGTAAGTGGCGGCAACTTCAACCACTTCACCTCGCACGTCGTTCGCCAGCTGATCGAAGACGGGCAACTGCTGTCGCACGTCGCGCACCTGCGCTCGAATTACGCGGCACGGGCGGAGGCGATGGATGCGGCGCTGCACACCCATCTCGACGGCATAGTGACCTGGCAAAAACCGCAGGGCGGTTATTTTTTCTGGCTCAAGCTAGCTGCCCATATCGATGCCGCGAATCTCCAGGCAGCGGCTCGCGAGGCAGGCACGGGTTTCTTGGCAGGTACCGCGTGTTCCACGGCCGGCGGCCTGAAAAATCATCTGCGCCTCAGCTTTGCGCATTACACGGTGCCGGATATTCACGACGGTATTGCCCGCCTGCGAAAGGCGCTGCACGGGGAATTCAGGGCGTGAGCAGTTCCGAACCGGCAGGGACCGTTGACGTCGCCATGGCGCACGCCACGCGCCTGCTCGATGTCGAACCGACGCTCGCCGCCGAACAGGCGCTCGAGATCCTGAATGCGGTCCCGAATCACCCCCCTGCCGTCTTATTGCTGGCCACCGCGCGCCGCCGCTCGGGCAATCCGGCGGCCGCGCTTGCAGTGCTCGAGCCGTTGTTGCGGGCGCAAAGCAAATGGGCTGCCGCACACTTTGAGCACGGCCTGGCGCTTGCCGCCGCTGGTCGTGGTGACGAGGCGATTCAGGCCTTGCGCAGAACGGTGGAGCTGAAACCCGAACACACCGAGGCGTGGCGGTTTCTTGCCGATCACCTGCTCGCCATCGGCGACGCGGAAGGCGCCGATGCGGCCTATGCCCGCCATATCCAATGCTCGACGCGGAATCCGCAGTTGCAGCAGGCGGCGGTCGCGATGCTCAAGAATGACATTCCGTTGGCCGAGCGGCTGCTGAAGACGCACCTGAAGCAAGCGCCTACCGACGTAGCTGCGATACGCATGCTGGCTGAAGTTGCCGTGCGTTATGGTCAGGATGAAGACGCCGAAAAGCTGCTGGTGCGCTGCCTCGAGCTGGCACCGGGATTCTCGGCGGCGCGCTACAACTACGCCATGCTGCTGCATCGCCAGAACAAATTATCCGAAGCGCTGGTCGAAATCGAACGCTTGCTGGCGATCGATCCCCGCAACCCGAGCTATCGCAATCTGTGCGCCGTGATTTTCAGCGGAATCGGCGAGTACAAACGGTCGAGCCGGATCTACGCGGAACTCATCGACGAGTACCCGGCCAATGCCAAGGTCTGGCTGAGTTACGGCCACGTCCTGAAAACGGCGGGCCGCCAGGACGAGTGCATCGACGCTTACCGCCGGAGCATCGCCCGCGATCCCCCTTTTGGAGAAGCTTACTGGAGTCTTGCCAATCTCAAGACCTTTCGTTTCAGGGAAGCCGATCTGGCGGCGATGCACGCACAACTCGCCCATGCGGAACTCGATGACGTAAATCGCCTGCATTTCCATTTTGCGTTGGGAAAGGCGTGTAAGGACGCCGGCGATTACGCGCAGTCCTTTGATCATTATGCCGCAGGACTTCTGAGAAGGGGATAAAGCCGGATAAAGGGGACGCACCCCTTTACCAAGCAGCAATGGTAAAGGGATGCGTCCCCTTTTAACTCTGCGGCAGCTCCGCCGTCCCGGCGAAGCCGAGTGCCAGGAGATATCGGCCGGGCGCTGCCGGGTCGCTTCGGGCATGCAATGGATAGCCGGATAGCTCCGCAGTCCACGTCAGCGCCGCCTCGGAACCCGAGACATCCCATTTCTCCACGGTGGACGCGTCTCGCGCGACCAGGGCTGCGCCGTCTTCCGGCAGCAGCAGCCAGCGGAATGCGTCGTTGCCGTTGATCATCGGACCCATTGCAAGGGCTGCACCGAGGTGCACGGTGCCGATTGTCGAACTGGGCAACCACGGCGCCGCCACATCAAGCACGTCCAACACCGGCACGACTTCATTGTTGCCTTCGGTGTAGAAAAGCGTCATTCCCGCCGCCCGGAGGTCGTAGGCACGGGTTGGCAGCGCAAGCCGATCGAGTTCCTGTACCTGGCCATCGGCAACGCGAGCCGCCACGACGCTGTTGGTCAGCGACCATTCCTCGCCCCATAGCTCTTCGATGAGGTACGTATCTGCGCCCTGGGCGGCGACGACGTAGCCGGGAACATTGACCGGCGCCGTGGCCACGTCCGTGTCCAGGTCGATGCGGACAAGTTCCTCTCGTACCAGCGGCCGGTCGGCATCATCGACGCCGGCTTGATGCGCAAACGTGAAAGCAAGCGCCGCGCCATCAGCGGTGAATCCGGTGACTGCACCACCCTGCACGTCGACGCCTTTTCCAAGCGTGGCAGAAGGGATGTCGACCACGACCAGGCCGTCGAAACTATCTCCATCGCCAAAGACATGGGGCATTCCCGCGGGGCGGCCGCGCGTGATCAGCTTCCCGGACGTGGTGAGGACCGCCTCTGGTCCGCCATAGACGGGACCGAAGATTGCGATCCCACGGGACGCGACGTCGCGAGCGCCTGCTGCGCCGGGCGTGCCACCCGCGAACACCTGGCCCCAGCCCAGGTCCAGACGTTGCGAGATGACCGGCGTCGGCGTATCGAAAGAAATGACATAGGCGGCCCGACCGGCATCGTCCCAGCCAAGTACCGCTGCGGAGTTCCCGAAGGTGTAGAGCGCTTCGGGCCAGAGCGTCACCTCGGCCTCTGCGATTCGCGCGCGGTTGCCGGTCTGTACCAGATTGACCAGCCGGCCATCGGCGAGCCGGCCGACGTCCACCACATTCTCCGCCACCGTCACGCGCCTCAGCACACCGAGGGTCGCCGCATCGCTGATCACGACCTCTTCCCCGCCGGCAGCCACGATGCCCGCCCCGTGCGGAAATCCGCGCAACGCGCCGCCGGCCACCGACACCGTACCGCGTAAAGTCAGTGTGTCTGCTTCGCGCGCAATCACTGCCAGGCCTTCCCACGACGGTAGCAGGATGAGGCCCTGTTCAGGAAACACGCCGAAGGCCTTGCGCTCCCACAGTGCATTGGTGCTCGCGCCGCCGAGGTCCTCCCGATCCAGGAGCAATGGCGTCGCCGGGTTCGACACGTCGAACAGCGACACGGCGGCAGTCCAGGAAGCGGTGTCCACACCAAGGGTCACGAGCCGGTCTCCGTCCGCGAAGATCTGTGTGGCAAAGCCCGGGACTTCGAGCTCGCCGGCGATCGTCGGGTGAACCGGATCGGACAGGTCGATCACCCAGAGCGGATCGACCTGCAGGAAGGTCACCACGTAGGCACGGTCGTCGGTGAACCGGGTGGCAAACAGTTGCTCGCCACGCGCAAGCTCGAGCGTCGCGAGTATGACCGGGGCATCAGGGTCGGTGATGTCGATCGTGAACAGGCGCGAGAGGCCCCCGTCCACCCAGTCGTGGGTAACCACGCGCAGGACATCGCCGCCGAAATTCAATTTCTGGTCATCCGCGATGTAACCGGGCAAATCGATCGCACCTCGGCGGGCCAGTGCACCGCCCCGATCGCCGATATCGACGAGCGTCACGCGCGTGACTGCAGTGGAATCCGCACTCGGTACCGCACTGGTGATGAAGGCATACGCGTCCGAGACGTGAGCAAACTCCGAGCCGCCCTCGAGCGCGAGGTTGCCGGCTGGTTCGAACGGCGCCAAGTCAATCCGGAATGACTGCACACCGGTATCGGTAATGGCGTAGAGCACTTTTTCGACGATGCGGCTCGTCCGTAAGTTGCCGGTGATGGTCTCGGTGCGGGAAACGGCCGGAGCGGCCGGGTTCGCGACGCCAAGCTCGATCAACTGCGTACCCGCTTGACGGTCGGCCACGAGCACGAATGCTCGCGTGCCGCCCTTCGGCAGATACATTTCCAGCGGATAGCCAGACAGCGGCAGTCGTCCAACCAACTCAAACTTCGCGAGATCGACGACCGCCAGACCCCGGTAAGAATTGAGCAAGTAGAGGAAATCGCCGGAGACCCGGTAGAGATCGGCCTCCTCAATCTCTCGCGCGATCTGCTCCCGCCCGTCCTCGGCCGCAGCGCCGAAATCCGTCGCGCCCGCCGGTGGCGAAGGAGCGCCGGCCGCAGGATCCACGCTGCTTGCGATACCGCGAGTGTCTGCCGTTAGAAAGTCCGCGGCAGTCGGGACTGGCGAAGTAGCACTATTACCGCCGCCGCAGCCGGCCGCGAGGAAAGAGCACAAGACCAGTAGTCCGATGAGCTTCATCTGCCCTACCCCCCCGACGAATCAAGTGCTTCACTATAACGCCGCGCCGACTGGGAGCGCGGGCAGCCCTCCCGCCGGAGGCCCGACCACTGGGTAGACCGTTGATGGGATACCGGAGTTCCGTAAAGGCCGACTGGCAGCAGTGATGGTGCCGGGCCAGTCCCCAGCTCAGCGGGACGCGAGCAGCCTCAGCATCCCTGCCGAGCAGCCAGTGATCGACGAAGACGCGGAGGCCAACGCCCTCCGAGATCTCCTCCGCGACCTGCCCCACGCTATTCCGCGCCGGCGATGATCGGGGTGAGGTAAAGTGAATTCCATGCGAACGCTCTTGACACTGTCATCGCTCTGGCTCATCGCTGCCTGTGCTTGGGCCGGCGAGCCATCCTGGCCGACAGCCAGCTGGACGCAGTCGACACCCGAGGCGCAAGGCATGGACAGCGCGGTGCTCGCAAAATTCGATGCCGAACTCTCCCGCGGCGAGCAGGGCTACGTGGACAGCATGCTCGTGATCAGGAACGGCCGCATAGTCTATGAGAAGTCCTACGGCCGCGACTATCGCGCGCTGTTCGCCACGGCCCCCGATCAAAAACCCGGGATTTACAACTACTACGATCCCGACTGGCATCCCTACTTCAAGGGCACGGACCTGCACACGATGCAGTCAGTCAGCAAGAGCGTGACATCGGCCCTCATCGGCATCGCCATCGAACGGGGCGAGATTCCGGGTGTCGATGTGCAGGCGATGCCGTATTTCGACGGCTACAAGGTCGTCGACGACCCGCGGCGCAATCGCTGGACACTCAAGCACCTGCTGACAATGACCTCGGGCATTCGCTGGGACGAGGACACGGTTTCCTACACCGATCCCGCCAACAGTTGCGCGAGCATGGAGGCGAGCGCCGATTGGGTTCAGTTCGTCCTGGATCAACCCATGGCCGCCGAACCAGGGGCCGTTTTCGTCTACAACAGCGGCGTCGCCGAGTTGCTCGCGCAGGTACTCAAGAAAGCGACTGGCAAGCAGGCCGATGAGTACGCGCGAGAGCATCTGTTCGAACCGCTGGGCATCAAGAACTTCTATTGGAAACACACACCCACGGGCCATCCCGACACCGAGGGCGGGCTGTACCTGGCTCCGCGCGATCTGGCAAAGCTTGGGTATCTGTTCGAGCACGACGGGATCTGGAATGGACAGCGGCTCATGCACGCCGGCTGGGCCGCGGAGTCGACGACACCCCGCGTGCCCGTTGAGAAAGGCGGACCAGCGATCTACGGTTTTCAATGGTGGACGCTGCCCGCGCCGGGCCGGCCCCCCGAGTTCATTGCCTGGGGGTACGGCGGCCAGTACCTGATGGTTGTGCCTTCTCTCGACCTTATCGCGGTCTTCACGGGCTGGAATATTTACGACAAGCCGGAACTCAACCCGGATTTCGCGCTCCAGCGCGTCCTCGATGCGGTGAAGAAGTAAGGGCGTCGGAAAGTCCTATTTCCATTCCCCGGCACTGGCGTCATAAAGCGCCTTCGCGATAGGCCGCTTCGCCGTGGAGCATCTCGTCCAGTCCCGCGGCTTCCCCAGCTTCATCCACTTTCACCACGGTGATCCGGTCGATCAGCCACAGCATCCCGTACGTGAACACGAAGGCCCACACCGTTGCGATCAGTATCGCGAGCAGCTGGACGAAAAAGAAATGTGTGTTGCCGCGTAGCAAGCCATCCACTCCGGCGGGATTGAAGACCGTGCTGGCAAAGACGCCGCACAGTGCGATACCGAGGGCTCCACCGACCCCGTGCACGCCCCAAACGTCCAACGCGTCGTCCCATCCGAGTTTGTTCTTCAGCGCCACGGCATAGAAGCACACACCGCCGGAGATGATTCCGATGAGACAGGCCGACGCAGGAGAAACGTAGCCGGCTGCGGGAGTGATCGTGGCCAGACCCGCGACCGCACCGGTCAGCAAGCCCACGAAGTGGGGCTTTTTCGTGGTCACCCATTCGATGCACAGCCAGGTTATTGCGGCGAAGCTGGCCGCGATGTCCGTATTGATGAAGGCGATGGCGGTAACAGCATCGACCCGGAACTCGCTGCCGGCGTTAAAACCGTACCAGCCGAACCAAAGCAGGCCGGTGCCCAGTGCCACGAGGGGGATGGAATGCGGGCCACGGTCGGTAACTCTTCGCTTGCCGACATAAAAAACCGAGGCCAGGGCCGCAATACCAGCGATGTTGTGAACAACAATGCCGCCCGCGAAATCGAGAACTCCCCAAGTCGCCAGAATGCCGCCGCCCCAAATCATGTGGGCAAAGGGAAAGTAGACAAAGACGAGCCATGCAGTCAGGAACAGCATGTACGCTTTGAAGGTAATTCGGTTCGCAAAGGCGCCCGTGATCAGGGCTGGCGTGATGATGGCGAACATCATTTGGTAGCCAAAGAAGACGAACATGGGGACCGTGTCATTTATCGCAGACGGCGTACTCAGTGTGATGCCGCGCAGGAACGCCCAGTCGAGATTGCCAATGATCCCCCAGTAATCGGTGCCGCTCTTAAGGTCGCCGCTAAAGCACAGCGAGAAGCCGAAGGCATACCACAGGACAGTCGTCCAACCCATCGACACGAAGCTCTGGATCATGATGGCCAGGACGTTCCTGCGGCCCACGAGGCCACCGTAGAAGAATGCCAGGCCTGGCGTCATCAGCATGACCAAGCTGCTACACAGCAGCATGAAACCGGTATTCCCCGTGTCGAGCGTCATTTGAGTCTCCTTCGCATATGTTTACCTGAGCCGCATGTGCACAACGCAGGTGACTGGAAGTTCGCGGAGTATAGAACGAACAAAGGCCGGCCCCTTTTTTCGGCAGACCCCGGGGGTGCGGGCCGGTGGCGAGTGCGGCAGCGGGCCGGCTCCGGGCCGGCGCGTCAGCTGTGGCTGCGTCCAGCGCGAGTACGCCCTGCGGCGGGCCGCAGCTAGATGCTCTCGAAAGCGCCGCCGAGCCCGTCGATGATGAACTGCACCGCGAGCGCCGCGAGCACGACGCCCGCGAGCCGGCTGACGACATGCGCTCCCGTGACACCCATGACCCGCATGACGGTCGGGGTCAAGCGCATCAGCGTATAGGTGATCGCGAGCACCAGCACGACGACACCGAACAATCCGAAAGAAAGCAGCACGTCATCCCGCGACGCGCCAAATGTCAGCAGCACAATTGCGATCGCACCTGGTCCCGCGATGAACGGGAACGCCAGCGGGAATACCGAGATATCCGTGCGTTTCCTGCTCTCGTTCTTCTCCTCGGAGGTCACGCGCGTGCCGGACTCGCGCGCGAACACCATCTCGAGCGCAATCAGGAACAGCATCACGCCACCCGCGATGCGGAAGGCATCGATGCTGATGCTCATGATGCGCAGGAACCAGGCGCCGCCCAGTGCGAACAGCAGCAGCACGAGGCCCGACACGGCCACGGCTTTCAGCGCCATGCGGCGCCGGAATTGCTCGTCGGTGCCCTCGGTCAGCCCGGCGAACAACGGCACCAGCGTAATGGGTTCGACGACCACAAAGAAAAGCACGAGGAACTTGAGCATTTCTTCAATCATCGGGATCCACCCTTCCCTTGCCTGCCGCAACCACCGGGCGCCCGTCGAGCACACCCGTGCGTAACAACCAAACCAGCAGCACGAGACCCGGAATGCTGAGCGCCGCCGTATACAAGAAGAATGCCGGGTATCCGATTGCGTCCACAACGAATCCCGAAGTCCCTTCCAGCAGCTTGCCAGGCAGTGCATAGAGCGACGAGAACAGCGCGTACTGGGTCGCCGTATACCGGCTGCTCGTGAGGCTGGAAAGAAATGCGATGAGCGCCGTGCCATGGACACCCTGGGCCAGGTTGTCGAGGCTGTTCACGAGCGCCAGTCCGATGAGGCCCGGAGCCGGCGTCGTGGCGAGCAGTGAAAATCCCAGATTCGACGCGATGATCAGCCCGCTGCCAAGAAACAACGCGCGACGCAAGCCGAATTTCGCGATCACGACGCCGCCCAGCACGACCCCGAGCATCGAAACCGGCAGCCCATAGGCTTTCACGATCGTTGCGATCTGGCCAAGCGTATAGCCATGATCGATATAGAAAGGATTCGCCATCGAGCCCATCGTGAATTCGGTCAGCCGGTAGGTGCCGATCAGCAGCAGCGTCACGATTGCGAGACGACCGCCGTAGCGCGCAAAAAAATCCGTGAGTGGGCAGATCACCGCACCGATGAATGTGGCGCCGAATTCACGCAGCGAGCCGGGCCAGTGCGCCTTGCGTTCGAGCCAGTCGACCACACGCGCTTCCCGCTCGACCGCTTCGTCCGAGACACGCGCCTGCGGCTCGCGCACGAATAGCGTCGTGACGATTCCGACGCCTGCAAGTGCTGCCATGATCGCGTAGCTGGTGGTCCAGCCGTATCCCTGGGCAAGGCCGAGTGCGCCGGCGCCACCAGTGATTAGGGCGGCGCGATAACCGATCTGATACGCCGCGGCCATCGCGCCCTGCATCTCGACCGGTGCCGACTCGATGCGCCACGCATCGACTGCTATGTCCTGGGTTGCGGAACAGAACGCGAGAAAGAGGGCGCCCAGCGCTATCTGCATCACGCCGGTGGACGGATCGCTGGTCGCCAGATTGGCGAGTCCAAGCGCAATGCCCAGTTGCGCCAGCAGCATCCAGCTGCGCCGCCGGCCAAGCCACGCAAACAGCAGCGGGATGCGCGCGCGATCCACGATCGGCGACCACAGGAACTTGATCGCATAAACGAGGCCGACCCAGGCGAGCATGCCGATGGTCGCGCGTTCGATTCCTTCCTGGCGCAACCAAGCTGACAGGGTCTGAAACACCAGGTAGAACGGCAGCCCGGCGGAGAATCCGAGGAACAGCATGGACAGCACGCGCGGCTGCCCGTACACGCGCAAGGCCTGCCACCACCCGCGCGTCATTGGTCCTTGCCGGGCAGGAAGATGACGTGGTCTATGGCCCAATTGGCGACGTCCGGGTAGTCGGCGACCATCTTGAAGTCGACGATCTCGGTCGCGTGCCCGCGCAACTCAATCTCCATGGGCGCGTAGTGCACATGGCCGAGCCGGTTGGAGCCCTTCACGATTATCTGTAGCAGGCCCGGCACGGTCGCGAACTGGACGCGCCCCTGCAGCCACAGCAGCCGGTCATTGACGTCGTAGCCCACAGTCCCGGCGATGCAGACGATTTTCTCGAAGTCGCAGATGATTTCGTCGCGGGTGAGGTACAGCGTCTCGGAGGCCAGCGAGGCGGCTGAGGCGAGTGCCGCCATCAGGCCGAGGGCGCCAGCGACAGCACTTGCAGGCCGGATCCCACCAGGACGTCCTGGCCGGTCGTGTGCTTGGCTCCCCATGATGGTCCCACTATGCGTCACCGACTCGCTTCTGGCCAGACAGGTGTCTGGACCGTGGCTGTTGCTGTCAAAGCTCGTAGTCCATCGTCAGGGGGGCGTGGTCGGAGAACCACGAGTCCTTATAGATCGAGGCCGCCCGCGCCTTGCCAGCCAGCGAACGGCTCACGACCTGATAATCAATTCGCCAGCCAACATTCCTGGATCGCGCCTGGCCACGATTGGACCACCAGGTGTATTGCTCGGGCCTGGGATCCACTTCGCGAAATGCATCGACCCAACCCAGTTCGCCGAATAACTGATCGAGCCAGGCCCGCTCCTCCGGCAGGAATCCGGAATTCTTCTGGTTGGAGCGCCAGTTCTTCAGGTCGATGGTTTGATGGGCAATATTGAAGTCGCCGCAAAGGACGTAATGCCGCTTGCGCCGCCCGAGGCGTTTCAGGTACGGAAGGAAAACGTCCAGGAACCGGAATTTCGAGGCTTGACGCTCCGGGCCCGACGAGCCCGAGGGCAGGTAAAGCGACACGACGGACAGCCTCCCGAATTGCAACTCGAGGTATCGACCTTCGCCATCGAATTCCGGCACACCGAAACCGCGGATCACCCGGTCGGGCTTCGTCTTCGAATACACGGCGACACCGCTGTAGCCCTTGCGCTCGGCATCGAAGTAGTAACAATGATAACCATCCGGCCGGAATCCGCCGCCCGCAAGCTGATGCACCTGTGCCTTGGTCTCCTGCAGGCAGACGACATCCGGCACTTGCGTGGGCAGCCAGTCAAACAGGCCCTTGCGGGCCGCAGAACGGATACCGTTGCAGTTGAGCGTGAGGATGCGCATGCTGGCTCCGCGACCGATGCGCCATGATACGCACCCATCAAAAAGAGTTCATTGAACTGATCCTCGCGCAGAACGTGCTGCGTTTCGGGCAGTTCACGTTGAAGTCGGGCCGCGTGAGCCCGTACTTCTTCAATGCCGGGCTGATCAACGATGGCATCGCCCTGGGCACAATTGGCGCCTGCTACGCACAGGCGATCATCGAATCAGGCCTTGGCTTCGACATGCTGTTCGGGCCCGCGTACAAGGGCATCCCGCTCGCGACGGCGGCTGCAATCGCCCTCGCCGCCAGGCACGGGCGCAATGTGCCCGTCGCTTTCAACCGCAAGGAGGCCAAGTTGCACGGCGAAGGCGGCAAGCTGATCGGAGCGCCATTGGCGGGTCGCGTGCTGATCGTCGACGATGTCATCACCGCCGGGACGGCCATTCGCGAGTCCATCGACACCATCCGCGCGGCCGGCGCAATACCGGCGGGTGTCGTGCTGGCGCTGGATCGCCAGGAGCGGGGCCAGGGCGCCCTGTCAGCGGTGCAGGAGGTTCAGACCACGTTCAGCATCCCGGTCATTAGAATCATCACACTCGCTGACATCATCGAGCACCTGGAGACGGCCGGACGCCCCGATGATCTCGCCGTTCTCAGGAACTACCGTTCGCGCTATGGTGTCGACGGCGAAGCGTGATGTATTTACGGTCGGCCCCACCGCAAGGGGGCAGAATGTGTCGTCAGAGGTGCCCCGGATGATTGCCTGGTCAACAAGAGTATTGCTGCCTGCGCTGATGCTCGCCTTGCTGGCGGGCGTCGCGACCGGCGCAGCAACCAACACCCAGCAGAAGCTCTACCGCTGGGTGGACAAGAATGGCCAGGTGCACTACGGCGACAGCATTCCGCCCGAATACGCCGAGCAGGATCGTGACGTGTTGAACAGCCGCGGTTTGCCTGTGGGCCACGAAGAAGGCCTTGTGACGCCCGAGGAGGCAAGCGCCAAGGCCGCGGCGGAAAAGGCAGCCAAAGACATCCAGATCCAGAAGCAGCGCGATCGGACCCTGCTGCAGGTCTACCAGTCAGTGGAAGAAATCGAGGTACTCCGCGACCGGCGCCTCGAACTCATTGAAGCGCAGTTGACCATCCAGGAACAGGCGCTTGCGAATCTGCGGGCGAAGCGCGCACAGCTGGAGAAGCAGGTTGCGCATTTCCAGCCGCGCAACAAGGAGCCGGATGCCCAACCGCTGCCCGCAGAGCTTGCGCTCGACCTGCAGCGCTCCGGGTCCGACATCGTGACGCAACAGCAGAATCTCGAGAAGAAGCGCCTCGAGCGCGAGACCATCCGCGCGAACTTCGGGGCGGAAATCAAGCGCTTCAAGGATCTGAGGGCGGTCGAACTGCACTGAGCTGTGCTTCGCTAGCGGCCCGAGCTTCCGAATCCGCCCGCGCCGCGCGCGGATTCGTCGAACTCCGAAACAACCTCGAGTTCGACCTGAAATACCGGAACGATGATCATCTGGGCAATCCGCTCACCGGGTGCAATCGTGAATGGGTGGTTGCCGCGGTTCCAGACCGAAACCATCACCTGACCCTGGTAGTCGGAGTCGATCAGCCCGACCAGATTGCCGAGCACGATGCCGTGTTTGTGACCCAGGCCGGAGCGCGGCAGCAAGACCGCCGTAAGTCCGGGATCCTCCAGATGGATTGCAAATCCGGTCGGCACCAGATGGGTCTGGCCCGGTTCCAGTGTGATGGGCGCATCCAGGCAGGCACGCAGGTCGAGACCCGCCGATCCGTCCGTCGCATAAGCTGGAAGCGGGATCTCGCCCCCGACGCGCGGATCGAGGACACGGATCATGAGCCGCCGGGCAGCTGTCATGCGCCCGATCAGCCGTGGACCGCGCTGACTGCGCCCGCGCGCTTGCGCGAGCCGCGGACCTCTGCAATGAGCGCCACCAGCCGGCGTGCAAGCTCGGGCTTGCCGCAGCTGGCGATTTCTTCGCGGCCGCCTGCCCACAGCACGAGCAGAGAATTATCATCACAGTCGAATGCGAGCCCGTCGCCGACCCGGTTTGCCGCGATCATGTCGGCACGCTTGCGCACAAGCTTCGCGCGCGCGTTTTCCTCGACATTCTCGGTCTCGGCCGCGAATCCGACGACAAACGGCCTGCCGCTCGTGAGCGCCGCGACCGATGCGAGGATGTCCGGCGCCTTGACGAGCTCCAGCTGCATCTTGTCCGCCGATTTCTTGATCTTCTGCGCCGCGACCGCCGGCGCCTGGTAGTCGGCGACTGCAGCGGCGCCGATATAGATGTCGGCGGCGGCAACGGCGCGGTGCACCGCGTCGTACATCTGCTGGGCGCTCTCGACGGCCACGAATTCGACGCCTGACGGCGGGTCGATGCCCACCGGGCCGCTGACCAGGACGACAGTGGCCCCGGCGTCCCGGGCCGCCTGGGCCACGGCGTAGCCCATTTTCCCGGAGCTGCGGTTGCTGATGAATCGCACTGGATCCAGGCGCTCGCGGGTCGGGCCCGCGCTGACGACGACCCTCAGTCCCGCGAGCACGCGGCTCGCGGAATGTCGCGACAGCGTCAGCTCAGCGAGCTGTTCCGGCTCGAGCATCCGCCCCGGGCCTGTCTCGCCACAGGCCTGATCGCCCTCGCCGGGCCCGAGGATCGTGACGCCGCGATTCTTCAACAGCGTCACATTGGCAGCGGTCGCGGAATTTGCCCACATCTGCTGATTCATCGCCGGCGCGAGATAAAGGGGCGCGGAGGTCGCCAGGCATAGCGTCGAGAGCAGGTCGTCCGCGTGTCCGTGGGCGAGCTTCGCCAGGAAATCAGCGGTCGCCGGTGCGACCAGCACCGCGTCCGCCCAGCGCGCGAGTTCGATATGACCCATCGCCAACTCGGCGGCTTCGTCCCATAGCGCATCCCGCACCGGCCGCCCGGACACCGCCTGCAGGGTCAGGGCCGTGATGAATCGCCTAGCGCCCCCGGTCATGACCACCTGGACCTCGGCCCCACGCTCGCGCAGGCGCCGGACCAGGTCCGGACTCTTGTAGGCGGCGATCCCCCCGGTCACTCCGAGCAGGATCCGCACCGGGCGTGGCTGCGGCTTGTCCATGGGGCGATTATCCCCGCGGGCCGGTATCCGCGCCAACGAGGGATAACCAGCGGTTCTGGAGTCATGTCCCCAATCGCCCGGCCGCGCCCCTTACTACCGCAACCGGCGCCATTTGCGACCCGCAGCACGGCGCGCCTGACTGCAGACTGCCTCCGGGAGGTTCGCATGCAGATCAGGGACTGGCCGCTGGCCGAAAGGCCGCGCGAAAAGCTGTTGCAGTTGGGATCCGGAGCGCTGAGCGAGGCGGAACTGCTTGCGATCTGGCTGCGTCACGGCACACGCGGAATGACGGCGCTCGATGTCGCACGCTCACTGCTCACCCGCTTCGGCTCGCTGCGGAGTGTCCTGTCGGCGGAGCGAAATGCGTTCTGCAGACAGCGCGGCGTCGGCCCGACACGCTGGGCCGAATTGCAGGCCGCGCTCGAAATCGTGCGCCGCCACTACCTGGAGCGCCTGCAGGCCGGACCGGTGCTGCAAAGCCCGCGCGCCGTCCGCGAATACCTGATTGCGCGGCTGCGCGACCGGGAACACGAGGTTTTCTGCTGCCTGTTCCTGGACAGCCGCCACCGGCTGATCAGCTGCGAGGAGTTGTTTCGCGGCACGGTGGACGGCGCCAGCGTGCACCCGCGCGAAGTCGTCAAGCAGGCGCTGTCCCGCAATGCGACTGCGGTGATCCTGGCCCACAACCACCCCTCCGGCGTCGCGGAACCCAGTCAGGCCGACGAAATCATCACGACGCGCCTGCGCGACGCCCTGGCACTGGTCGAGATCCGGCTGCTGGACCACCTGATCATCGGCGACGGAAACTGCACTTCCCTCGCGGAAAAAGGCTTGATTTGAAAGGCAAAATCCCGATTTGACGGGTAGAGCCCCCGGCTGGTCTAATACGCGGCTCTTTTACGGGTAGCTTGTCCAGCGGAGTCCAGGTCATGTCCCGAGTCTGTCAGGTCACCGGCAAGCGGCCCAGGAGCGGCAACACGGTGTCGCACTCGAATATCAAGAAGCGCCGGCGTTTCCTGCCGAATCTGCATGCCCAGCGCTTCTGGGTCGAGAGCGAGGGTCGCTGGGTCCGGCTGCGGCTGTCGACCCGCGGCCTGCGTACGATCGAGAAGCGGGGCATCGATGTCGTGCTGGCAGAATTGCGAGCCGCCGGCACCCACGTCTGAGGAACCGACATGCGTGACAAGATCAAGCTCGTCTCATCGGCCGGAACCGGCCATTTCTACACCACCACCAAGAACAAGCGCTTGCATCCCGAGAAGATGGAGATCAGCAAGTACGATCCGGTAGTCCGCAAGCATGTGGCCTACAAGGAATCGAAGATCAAGTAGGTTTTGGGCTAAACTTCACCGAAAACCAGGCGCCCGGATGTCCCGGTCCGCGCCAGTTCCAAGGGGAGTCAGAAAATGCGTAACGCAGAGAATAGCGTGCGGCTCGCGCGTAAGAGCCTCGCCGCCGCGATCGCCATGGCATTGCCGCTGCCCGCCGCCTGGGCGCAAACGCCAACCACACTCGAAGATGTCATGGTCACGGCCCAGCGCCGGGTCGAAAACATCCAGGAAGTGCCGATTTCGGTTTCACCCCTCGAGGGCGAACGCCTCGACTCCCTGTTCGAGGGCGGCAGCGACATCCTGGCCCTCGCAGCGCAGGTTCCGGGCCTGTACGCCGAGTCATCCAATGGCAGGCTCTCGCCGAGGTTCTACATCCGCGGCCTCGGCAATTCGGACTTCGACCTGGCCGCGTCACAGCCCGTGTCGATCATCGTGGACGATGTGGTCCTCGAAAACGTCGTTCTCAAGAGTTTCCCGCTGTTCGATCTCGAGCGGGTCGAAGTCCTGCGCGGCCCGCAGGGAACCCTGTTCGGACGCAATACGCCGGCGGGCATCGTCAAGTTCGACACCAGGAAGCCGAGCCAGGAATTTGGCGGCGATTTCACCTTGAGCTATGGCGAGCTCGGCTCCACGACCATTGAAGGGGCTGTCGGCGGTGGATTGAGCGATACCGTTTCCGCGCGCGTCTCCGCGATCTATCACGAGCGGAATGACTGGATCGACAACACCTTCACTGGCCAAAACAACGCGATGGGAGGCTTCAGCGAATATGCCTACCGCGCCCAGCTCCTGATCGAGCCATCCGACAGCTTCAGCGCGCTGCTGAACATCCACGGCCGCGACATCGACGGCACTGCGTCGATCTTCCGCGCCAACGTCCTCGGCCCCGGCAGTGATGGCTTCAATTCCAATTACGACCGCGACAGCGTTTCCTACGACGGGGGTGACAATAATCCCCAGCATGCCGAAGGCACGGGCGGTTCACTGAAGCTCGAATTCAAGTTCGGTGGCAATGCGACTCTGACGTCGATTACGGCTTACGAGACGACCGAGAGCTTCAGCCTCGGCGACATCGACGGTGGCGTTTGCGCCCCTCTCCCTCTGGTCACTCCGGTTCCTCCCGGCCTCACTTCAGACACAGCGGATTGTTTCTTTCCCTTTACCGGTGTCCCTGACGCCGTCACCTACCCAGGCTTCATCCCGTTCGCTTCCTCGACTCAAGACAGTATCGACGATCTCGATCAGTTCACGCAGGAGCTTCGCTTCGCCTCGCAGGCGAGCGACCGGCTGTTCTGGCAGGCAGGCGCCTACTATTTCGATTCCGAGTTCTCGGTAACGACCAACCCATTCTTCGCTCCGCCAACGACGTTGACACACAAGAACACGGCTTGGGCCGTGTTTGGCCACGTCAGCTACAGCGCAACCGACGCGCTGACCCTGACCGGCGGCGTGCGGTACACGGACGACCAGAAGGACCTCGACATCGTCAGTTCGCCGAACGACGACGCGCCGACTCACACCGAAGTGTCCGATACGAATCTCAGTGGGGATCTGAGCGCGCTGTACAGGGTCAATGACCAGTTCAATGTGTATGGTCGGCTGGCGACGGGATTCCGGGCGCCCACGATCCAGGGCCGTGACATAGCGTTTCTCTCCAGCCCCGACGCTCCCTCAATCGCAAAGTCCGAAACCATCACCTCAGTCGAGGCAGGATTTAAGTCGCAACTCGCGGGCGACCGCGTGCGGCTCAACGGCTCGGTCTTCTATTACGAGGTCAAGGACCAGCAGCTGTCAGCCGTCGGCGGGGCCAGCAACGGCGTGCTGTTGATCAACGCCGACAAAGGCACGGGCATTGGCTTCGACCTCGAGGGTGAATTCCTCGTCACCGACAATTTCCTGGTGACGCTGGGTTTGAGCTACACCGATACCGAGATCAAGGACAAGACCCTCGCGGTCGCTCCTTGCGGCTCGGGGCTTTGCACAGTGCTCGATCCTCTTGTCGATCCGCTTGACCCAAGCAGCCCCGTCCTGGTCGATGGCAACTCCTTCACGCAGGCCCCGGAATACATCGCGACCATTACGGCTCGCTATGGAATCCCGATGGCGAACAACAGCGAGTTCTTCTTCTCGACCGACTGGGCTTTCCAGGGGAAGACCCAGTTCTTCATCTACGAGTCGGCCGAATCCTTCAGCGACGATACTTTCGAAGGCGGCGCACGTATCGGTTACTCGCGTGATGGCGGGAAGTGGGAAGTGGCGCTCTTCGGGCGAAACATCACTGACGAGGCGAACGTCAAGGGCGCCATCGATTTCAACAACCTGGTCGGATTCGACAACGAACCCCGCATCGTCGGCCTTTCGGTAAAGTCACGGTTCTAAGTCCGGGCCGGCACGGATGCCGGAACTGCCGGAGGTGGAGACGACGCGCCGGGGCATCGAGCCCTGGCTCGTCGGCCACCGCATCGAAGAAGTCATCGTGCGCGACCGGCGCCTGCGCTGGCCTGTGCCCCGCGCCCTTCCCGCGCAGCTTCGCGGATCCACGGTCCAGTCTGTGGGCCGGCGTGCGAAATACCTGCTGATTGCGACCGACACCGGCACGGCGATCCTGCATCTCGGCATGTCCGGCAGCCTGCGCGTCATGGATGCAAACGCACCGCCGCTGGCGCACGATCATGTCGACATCGTGCTCGATTCCGGGCGCTGCCTGCGATTCAACGATCCGCGCCGATTCGGTTGCCTGCTGTTCACGGCGGGTGACCCGCTGCGGCACCGACTCCTCAAAGATCTGGCCGTCGAGCCTTTGTCCCGCGATTTCAACAGTAAGGCGCTGTGGCGCCATGCGCGGGGCCGGCGGGCCTCGATCAAGGCTTTCATCATGGATTCCCGCGCCGTCGTCGGCGTCGGCAACATCTATGCAAGCGAGGCCCTGTTTCGCGCAGGCATCAGGCCCGGGCTCGCGGCAGGCAAGGTCAGCCGCGAACGCATGGTCATTCTCGTCATGAAAATCCGCGAGGTGCTGACCGAAGCGATCGGCGTCGGCGGCACGACGCTCCGTGATTACGTGGACCCGTCCGGAAAGCCCGGATATTTCCGCCAGAAACTATTCGTCTATGAGCGGGCAGGCCAGCCCTGCAGAAAATGCCGGACGACGATCCGGCAATACGTGCAGGGCCAGCGCAGCACCTACTGGTGCCCGCGCTGCCAGCGCTAGGGCGAAGCGATCCTCAGGCCGACGGCCGCATTTCAGCGCGGCGCCGGGTGAGCGCTTCGACGACGATCGGATCCACGAAGTGTGAGATGTCGCCGCCCAGCATTGCGATCTCGCGCACCATCGTCGATGAGATGAAGGTGAACTGCTCCTTCGGAGTCAGGAAGACATAGTCCACATCCGGTGCCAGATGCCGGCTCATGTTGGCCAGCTGGAACTCGAATTCGAAGTCAGACACCGCGCGCAGGCCGCGGATCACGATCCGGCTGCCCTGCTCGCGCGCGAAATCGACGGTCAGGCCCGCGTAGCCGATGACCGTGACATTGGGCAGGTCGCCCACGACGCGGCGCGCAAGGTCGACCCGCTCATCCAGCGGAAATAGCGGCACCTTGTAGGGATTCGCGGCGATGCCGACGACGACGCGGTCAAAAATGCCGGCCGCGCGGCGCACCAGGTCCTCGTGACCATTGGTGACCGGATCAAAGGTGCCGGGATAGACAGCGATGCGTTTTGGATTCATTTGAGCGCCAGATGATAACCGACCGCACCTGCCTTGCCCGAACGGTGCAGGGTCCAGCCCGCAGGCAGTGCCGGTACACCATCCTTTGCAGGCGCCTCCAGATACACATAGGCACCCGGTGAAAGCCAGCCGCCGGAGTCCAGCTTTCGAAGGGCTTCAACCGCGAACCCGGATCCGAATGGCGGGTCGAGGAATACCAGGTCAAAGCGTTGTGGCGGACCCTCGAGCCATCTGAGCGCATCAGCCTGCAGGACGACCGCGCGTTCGGTCGCGAGTGTCAAAATGTTCTCGCGCAGCCGCTCCGCGCCAAGCCGATCGGACTCGATAAAGGTCGCGCCCGCTGCGCCGCGGGACAGGGCCTCGAGCCCGAGCGCGCCGCTGCCCGCGAACAGATCCAGGCAAAGACTTCCTTGAACGACTGGAGCAAGCCAGTTGAACAGGGTTTCGCGGACCCGGTCCGGCGTCGGCCGTATGCCGGGTTGCTGTGGAAATCGGATCCGGCGGCCGCGCCATTCGCCCCCGATGATCCGCAGTTCATTTGGTTTCTTGCGGTGCATTGCCCGTTGGCCCAAAACGAACGTGCGCGATGATACGCCGCTACAATCGCGCTTTCCCGCCGGATCGCGCCCGCAATGACCGCTCCCGACGACAAGGCCCCCGCTGAATCCCGCGGCTTTCTCGCCCGCCTGCGCGCGAAAGTCAATCGCGGCGCCTCCTGGGTCGCGGACCTGCTACCGGGACGACAGATCGACGACGCGCTGCTCGAGGAACTCGAAACGAGGCTGCTGGCGGCCGATATCGGTGTCGAGACGACGACCGCCGTGCTTACGGACCTGCGCCGTGCCGTGGCACGCAGCGAGCTCGCGGATGCCGCCGCATTGCAGGGAGCGCTGCACAAGGCGCTGCTCGCAATCCTTCAGCCCGTCGAACGGCCGCTCGAAATCGATCGCTCCCGGAAACCATTCGTGATCCTGGCAGTCGGCGTCAATGGCTCGGGCAAGACAACCACGATCGGCAAGCTCGCCAGCAGGCTCCGGTCCGAAGGGCTCTCGGTCATGCTGGCGGCGGGCGACACTTTCCGCGCCGCCGCCGTCGAACAACTGGCCGTCTGGGCTGAACGTGCGGCAGTGCCGATGATTTCCCAGGCGGCTGGAGCGGATCCCGCTGCCGTCGTGTTCGACGCGCTGCAATCCGCCCGCGCCCGTGGCATCGACGTGCTGATCGCCGACACTGCCGGCCGGCTACACACACAATCGCACCTGATGGACGAGCTTTCAAAGGTGGCGCGGGTCCTGAAGCGCCTCGACCCCGAGGCCCCCCATGAGGTCCTGCTGGTCCTGGACGCGGGCCTCGGCCAGAACGCCCTGCGCCAGGCCGAGCAGTTCCATCGGGCGATCGGCGTCACCGGCATCGTCGTCACGAAACTGGACGGCACCGCCAAGGGGGGTATTGTCATCGCCATCGCGCGGCGCTTCGGGCTGCCGATCCGGTATGTCGGTGTTGGCGAACAGCCGGAGGATTTCGGTATCTTCAACGCCCGCGCCTATGTTGACGGGCTCTTGCGCACCACACCCGGGAATGCCCAGTGATCCGATTCGACCGCGTATTCAAGCGTTATCCGAATGGCCGGGAGGCCCTCTCCGAGCTGTCATTCGAGCTTGCCACCGGCGAGATGACATTCCTGACCGGTCATTCGGGTGCCGGCAAGAGCACCGTGTTGCGCCTGATCGCATTGCTGGAGCGCCCGACACGCGGCCAGGTCATCGTCAACGGCCGCAATACTGGCTCGCTGCGTTCGGGCGCCATCCCCGCCTTTCGCCGCCAGATCGGGGTGGTATTCCAGGATCACCGCCTGCTGGACGACAAGCCGGTCTACGACAACGTCGCGCTGCCGCTCGCGATAGCCGGCGTGCCGCGCCGCGAGATGGACAAGCGCGTACGCGCCGCGCTCGATCAGGTCGGCCTGCTCGGCAAGGAACGGTCTTTTCCACTCGAACTGTCCGCTGGCGAGCAGCAGCGCGTCGGCATCGCGCGGGCCGTCATCACCAAGCCACCGGTGCTGATTGCAGATGAACCGACCGGTAACCTGGACCCCGACCTCGCGCTCGAGGTCATGAACCTGTTCCAGCGCTTTAACGCGGTCGGCGTCACCGTCATCGTCGCGACCCACGATGTGCACTTGCTCGACCGGTTTCACGTGCGGCGCATCCACATCGAGCAGGGCCGGCTCGCGAGCAAGCCTTATGTCGCTGCCTGAAGAACTCCGGAATGTCCGGCCGGTCGGCCCGCGATCGCTTGGCGGTGCCGCGGCGACCTGGTTCGAACGCCACGCGCAGACGCTGGTCGGCTCGCTCGGCCGTCTCGCGCGCCAGCCACTGGCGACCGCACTGACGGTCGCGGTGATCGGCATTGCGCTCGCACTGCCTGCCGCGCTCTACCTGGTCGTTGCCAATGCGCGCGCCCTGACCGCCGGTCTCGGCGACACCGTGCAACTATCCGTCTACCTGCGCCTTCCGACCACGGCCGAGCAGGCACGCAAGGTCGCGCGCGCGATCAAGGCGCGTGACGACGTGGGTGAAGCGCTGCTCGTCAGTCCCGACGAGGGGCTGATCGAGTTCCGCAAACTGTCCGGCATCGGGGAGGCGCTGGAGGCGCTCACGGAAAATCCGCTGCCGTGGGTCGTCAAGTTGCGGCCGGCCGAGGGCCAGGATTCGGCGACCGCTATCGAGGCACTCGCCGCCGAGCTGCGCCAACTCCCGGAAGTCGATCTGGTCGAGGCCGATGCGGCCTGGGTGCGGCGCCTGCACGCGATCCTGGACGCGTTGCGCCAGATCGTCGTGCTGGCCGCCGCGGTGCTGGCACTCGGCGTGCTCGCGATCGTCGGCAACACCATCCGGCTCGAGATCAACGGGCGCCGCACGGAGATCGAGGTCACCAAGCTGGTCGGCGGCAGCGATGCCTTTGTGCGCAGGCCATTCCTGTATTCGGGCTTCTGGCAGGGACTCGCTGGCGGATTGCTGGCTGTCGCATTGATCGCGACAGGCCTTGCCATTCTCGAGGCGCCGGTGGCGCGCGTGGCCGCAGCCTATGGGGCAGCATTCGCGCTGTCTGGCCTTGCGGCGCGGGAGTATCTCGTAGTCATTGGCAGCGGTGCGGTTCTCGGCGTGCTGGGTGCCTGGCTGGCCGCCGCGTTTCATCTTCGGCGTATCGAACCTCGCGCATAACCCGCTGTTTCAGCTAAATTTTTGTTACTGTCGGCGGTGAACCCCCACGCTGATTAGCACTCTATTAGCGCGACTGCTAAAATGCCTCTATGGAGGTTCGCAAACCCATGACTGGTAATGCACTTGTCCTGAAGAGTCAGTCGCTGGCGTTCGACGGCCCGGTCGGCAGCCTGGATGCGTATATCGAGCGCGTCTCGAGCATCCCCGTGCTGAGCCGCGAGGAAGAACTCGAGCTCGCAAAGCGCTTCCATGACCATGAAGACCTGGAAGCGGCGCGCCTGCTCGTGCTTTCACACCTGCGATTCGTCGTGCATGTCGCGCGCGGCTACATGGGCTATGGCCTGCCGGTCGCCGACTTGATCCAGGAAGGCAATGTCGGCCTGATGAAAGCGGTCAAGCGTTTCGACCCGGACATGGGCGTGCGCCTCGTCAGTTTTGCAATCCACTGGATCCGTGCCGAGATCCATGAGTACGTGATCCGCAACTGGCGCCTAGTCCGTGTCGCGACCACCAAGGCGCAGCGCAAGCTGTTCTTCAACCTGCGCCGCCTGAAGAAGAACCTGGCATGGCTCTCCGATGAGGAAACCAACGCCGTTGCCGGCGAACTGGGTGTCGAGCCGCGCGAAGTGCGGGAAATGGAGCAGCGCCTGGCGGCGCGCGACCTGTCATTCGACCCGGCGCCCGACGCCGACGAAGAGGAAGGCGTCGGATCGCCCTCGCTCTACCTGCCTGCGCCGGACCTGGATCCCGCCACGACCGTCGAACAGGAAGAATGGAACGGCGCAGTAGCCGATTCCCTGACGGCGGCGCTCGGGAAGCTGGACGAGCGCAGCCGCGCGGTGGTCAAGGCCCGCTGGCTCACCGACGACAAGCGGACGCTTCAGGATCTCGCCGATGAATACGGCGTCTCTGCAGAACGCATCCGTCAGATCGAGGAAACGGCGATCAGCAAGCTTCGGGCCGCAATGGCCACCTGATTAGGCGCCGGGTCGCAGGTTCGCAGGTTCGTTGCGATCCTGCGAGCCGGCACCACAAGACACCCGCGGGCCTGACGGGCCCCTGATCGGTGGTACCCTTGTGCCTTGGCTGGCCGATGCGCCGGCCGGCAATTCAACCAGTTCAAGGGGAAGCCCGATGAAATTCACTCGTAGCGCAGTTATGCTCGCGGCGCTCGCCTTCGGGCTTGTGGGGCTGGCAGGTTGCGCAAACCAGAAAGAGCCCGCCGGGCAGGCGCTGGCCGGCATCGAGAAGACGTTTGAGGGATCGGGCGCCCAACTTCAGAAATACCTGCCGGAACGCTATGAGGAGATCAGCGCCAGCATTGCTGCGCTTCGTGAAAGCCTTGCGCAGGAAAAATACGGAGATGTGGTCTCCGAGGCACCCGCGGTCGTGGATGCATTGCGCCGCGCGGTCGCTGACAGCGCCATCCGCAAAGCCCAGGTCAGGGTACAGCTGGAATCCGATTGGACTGAGCTGGTCAAGACAATGCCAGCCATGCTCGCGGCAGTGGACAAGAAAATCTCCGCGCAGGGAGGCCGGCCGCCCAAGGACATGGATCGCGACGCCTACAAGGCGCTCGTGGCAACCTACGACGCTGCCCGGGCTTCCTGGAGCAAGGCCGCTGAAACGATTGACGCCGCGAGTTTCGAGTCCTCGGTCATGACCGCGCGCGAAGCCAGGAACGCGATTGCCGGCGTCATGGACACGCTGGGTGTCAAGGCTTCGTGAGGAAAGACGCTTGAACATGAATATCCGGATCCCAGCGCTGGCGGCGCTCGTGTTTCTGGCTGCGGGTTGTTCGCAAAAGGACCCGGCAGCGGAGGCGATCGACGCCGCCGAAGGCGCGCTCGAAGCGGTCTACGAGGACGCCCAGAAATATGTGCCGGAGCGTTATACCGAAGTGAAGGCGGAGCTTGAGACTGCTCGCAAGGCCTTCGACGAAGAGCGCTACGCGGATGCCATCGCCACGGTGAAGGACGTTCCCGCGCATGCCGAGGAACTCGCCAAGGTGTCCCTCGAAGCGAAGCAGAAGCACCTCGCCGAACTCAACGCGGAATGGACGCGCCTGTCCGGCAGCCTGCCGGGCCTGGTCGCGGGCATCGAGACCCGGCTCGGCGAACTCGGCAAGATGCGCCAGTTGCCGAAGGGCATCGACAAGCAGCTGCTCGAAGAAGCCAATGCCGCCATTGGCAGCGCAAAGGGCGCCTGGGACGAAGCCAGTGCGGCATTCATGGCCGGGGATTTCGACGCCGCGGTCACCAAGGCCCGCAATGTCGAAGCGATGACCCAGGACCTGATGGTCCGCCTCGGTATCCAGGCCGGCTGATCCTCTGAAAGACGTGCTCGACCTCTACGACATCCGTGGCGCCCTCAGCGACGAGGAGCGCATGGTCCAGGATTCGGTCGCGCGATTCGTCGACGGCAAGGTGTTGCCGGTCATCCAGAAGCATTTCGAGGAACACAGCTTTCCGCGCGAGCTGGTGCCCGAAATTGCCGCGCTGGGCCTGCTCGGCAGTTCACTGTCGGGTTACGGCTGCGCCGACATGAATGCGGTGTCCTACGGCCTGATCTGCCAGGAACTCGAGCGTGGCGATTCCGGGATACGCAGCTTCGTGTCCGTGCAGTCGAGCCTTTGCATGTACCCGATCCACGCCTACGGCAGCGATGCGCAGAAGGATAAATTCCTGCCGCGCATGGCGACTGGCGAACTGATCGGCTGCTTCGGACTGACCGAGCCGCACGGCGGTTCGGATCCCGGCAACATGAAGACGCATGCGAAGCGGCGCGGCCGGGACTGGGTGCTGAACGGCGCAAAGATGTGGATCACGAATGCGCCGATTGCGGATCTTGCAATCGTCTGGGCAAGGACCGAAGAAGGCATCCGCGGATTCATTGTCGAGAAAGGCACGCGCGGATTCGCAGCACCGGAGATCGAGCGCAAGTTCTCGCTGCGCGCCTCGTCGACCGGCGCGCTGTACCTGGAAGATGTCGTGGTGCCGGAAGCAAATGTGCTTCCTGGTAGCACGATCGGGATCAAGGCCCCATTGTCGTGCCTGACCCAGGCGCGCTTTGGCATCACCTGGGGCGTCATCGGCGCGGCGCAGGCCTGTCTCGCGCAATTGCTCGACTACACGCACTCGCGGGTGCTGTTCGGCCGTCCGTTGGCCGCGAACCAGGCAATCCAGATCCGGCTCGCCCAGATGGCGCGCGGCATCACCTGCGCGCAACTGCTGTCGCTGCAGCTCGCCCGGCTGAAGGATGCCGGCCGCATGCAACCGGCGCAGGTCTCACTCGCCAAGTGGAACAACTGCCGGATGGCAATCGACGTCGCGCGTGACGCACGCGACATGCTGGGCGGCGCTGGCATCAGCGCCGAATATGTGCCGATACGCCACGCACTCAATCTCGAGAGCGTGATCACCTATGAAGGCACCGAGACCATCCACCAGCTCACCATCGGGCGCGAACTGACCGGCATCAACGCCTTCTGAGTCGACGCCGCCCGACCTGTGCGGCGTGTCACAGAATCGGCCGCTTGCGGTGCTCTTCAGCATTGGTTCAGCCGCGCTGGCACTAGACTGTGCCCGAGCCTGCCACCCCGGTTTCGCAGGCGACGCGAGGAGGAACCCGATGTTGCGCCACCGCAGAATGCTGGCCGCCACGATGGCTTTTTTGATATCCACGGTCATGAGCGCCCCGGTCGCGCTTGCCGATCCGCCGGCGCACGCCCCGGCCCACGGCTGGCGTGCGAAGCACGACCCTTACTATGTCGGCTATACGGGCCATCACTGGAGCGATGATTACGGCATCCGCGAAGGCCGCTGCGACCGTGATCGTGTCGGCACCGTACTCGGCGCCGTCGTTGGCGGAACAGTCGGCTCAACGGTCGGCAGCGGCGACAACCGCCTGATTGCGATCCTTGCCGGCGCGACGATCGGCGCGATCATCGGCCACGAGATCGGGCAGGACATGGATCGCGACGACCATGCCTGCCTGGGCCACTCGCTGGAACTGCTCGATGATGGACACCGGGTCCATTGGGACGGCGCTCGCGCGGGAATGAGTTATACACTGACGCCGGAGGGCCGCTTCGAGCGCGATGATCACGCTTGCCGCCGGTTCACGTTGGTGCGCGAATCGGACGGCCGCCGGATCACCGAGCGCGGCAACGCTTGCCGTTTCGGTGAAGGCGAATGGCGGATGATCGACGTCTGACAGCTTGGGGGGCCTGGCCGCCGCAGCGCCGGGCTCCTTGCTCAAACGCCGGGATAGTGCAGTAATCCCTGCGCCGCAAAGTGGCGGCCAGGAGATCCCATGCAGAAGACCGCGGCGTGGCTTGCCCGCCATGCGCTCGAACAGGTCGGCATCCGCTACACCTTCGGTATTCCCGGGGTCCACAACACCGAGCTCTATGACGAGTTCGCGGCGTCCGGATCGATCACGCCGGTGCTGGTCGCGCACGAAGGCGGCGGCGCATTCATGGCGGATGCGGTGAGCCGCAGCGGCGCGGGTCTCGGCACGCTGCTGATCGTGCCGGCCGCGGGCGTCACCCATGCGGCCAGCGGCATTGGCGAGGCCTTCCTCGACGGCATTCCGCTGCTGGTCATCGCGGGCGGCATCCGCCGCGACACCGGCCGCGCGTATCAGCTGCACGACATGGACCAGCATGCCCTGCTCGCACCGATTACCAAGGGCC
>CAYYQQ010000016.1:0-441 GCA_964473595.1 uncultured Steroidobacteraceae bacterium
TCACGTTCACGGGATCGACCGCGGTCGGCAAGCTGATCCTGCAATATGCCGGCCAGTCGAACATGAAGCAGGTCGCGCTCGAATGTGGCGGAAAGACGCCGCAGGTGTTTCTGGCCGATGTCGCCGACTTCGATCGCGCGGTGACCGCGGCCTACCGCGGCATCTTTTCGAACATGGGCGAGGTCTGCAATGCGGGCTCGCGGCTCCTGGTCGATCGCTCAATCAAGGACCGGTTCGTCGAGCGTTTCATCGAGCTCGGGCGCGATGCTTTCGCGCCCGGCGATCCTCTCGACCCCGCGACCAACATGGGACCGCTCGTCACCCGCGAGGACCAGAAGCGCGTGCTCGGCATGATCGACAAGGGACACAAGGAAGGCGCGAAGCTCGAGTTCGGCGGCGGCGCACCGGATGGGCTGAAAGACGGCGCCTATGTCAACCCCA
>CAYYQQ010000016.1:451-39176 GCA_964473595.1 uncultured Steroidobacteraceae bacterium
CATGACGATCGCGCGCCAGGAGATCTTCGGCCCCGTCGCGTCCGTCATCGAGTTCGCCGGCGTGGACGAGGCGATCGCCATCGCAAACGACACGGTCTACGGTCTCGCCGCCGGCGTGTGGACGCGCGATCTCGATACGGCATTCAAACTGGTGCGCGGCATCGAGGCCGGCGTGATCTGGATCAACTCGTTCGACGAGGGCGACATGACCCAGCCATTCGGCGGTTACAAGCAGTCCGGTAATGCGCGCGACAAGTGCTTCGACAGCTTCAAAAGTTATACGCAGACGAAGTCCGCGTGGTTCCGACTGTCATGATCCTCACTGAACACCGCGAGGGCCTCGCCGTGTTGACGCTGAATCGGCCCGACAAGCTGAATGCGATCAATCGCCCGATGATCGAGGCGCTCGACCGCGCGCTCGACGCGGCAGAGGCCGATGATGCGGTGCGTGCAATCATCGTTGTTGGAGCCGGGCGCGCGTTTTCCGCCGGTTTCGACCTCGACATGGAGGTCGGCGAAGGCCACCCCGATCCCGCCGACGTGCGCCGCGCGATGGAAAACAACTTCCGCATCATCATGCGTTTCTGGGACTGTCCGAAGGTGACCATCGCCGCGGCGCACGGCTATTGCCTCGGCAGCGCGATGGAACTTGCGGTCGCCTGCGACCTGACGCTCGCGTCGGACGATTGCCGCTTCGGCATGCCCGAGGTCAGGTTCGGCAGCGGCATCGTCACGATGCTGCATCCCTGGCTCGCAGGTCCCAAGCAGGCGCGCTACTTGTTGCTTTCGGGAGATGATCGGGTGAGCGCGCAGGAAGTTCGCGAAATGGGGCTCGTCAACCGCGTGGTACCGGCCGCGGAACTTTTCGAAGAAGCGCTGAAGCTCGGCCGTCGCATCGCGGCAAATGACGCCCGCGCGGTCCGGCTGACGAAGCAGGCGATCAACCGGAGCCTCGACCTCGCCGGCATCCGCGCGGCACTTGCGCAGGCGCTCGAGACAGACGTCACGATTGAAACATCGGAAACCGCCGAGTCGCGGGAATTCAACGCGATCCTCAGGAAGGACGGCGCGAAGGCCGCGATCGCCTGGCGCAGCGCCCGTGTCGCAC
Source organism: uncultured Steroidobacteraceae bacterium (assembly GCA_964473595.1). Classification (GTDB taxonomy): domain Bacteria; phylum Pseudomonadota; class Gammaproteobacteria; order Steroidobacterales; family Steroidobacteraceae; genus SCUD01. Next base: position 1,560 of record CAYYQQ010000016.1, read on the forward strand.
AAACGCCATCGGGGAAAGGACCATGAGCAAGCAGAGGAACAGCCGGTCGGACGAGTTGCAGAAGTTTCTTGAGCAGTACCCTGACACACGGCTGCTCGAACTCCTGCAACCGGACATGCTCGGCATCCTGCGCGGCAAGCGCGTCGTCAGTGACGAGTTCGCCAAGCCATTCGCGGCAGGCATCAACTTCTGCGGCGCGACAGTGCTGCTGGACGCCAAGGGACAGACCTTCGAGCGCATCGACAATGGCGGCCGCGACGGCGATCCCGATGTGATTTCGGCGGCCGTGGCTGGCTCGCTCGCCCCGGTGCCATGGGCGCAGGTGCCGACTGCACAGGTGCTGCTGACGATGGCGAGCGCGGATGGGGAACCATTCTTTGCCGATCCGCGCGAGGTGCTCCGCAATGCGGCGCGCCCGCTGCAGGACATGGGCCTGACCGCCGTCGCCGCGACCGAACTCGAGTTTTACCTGCTCGAACCGGATGGCGATCGTCCGACGCCAAAGGTCGGGCGCGTTCCCGGCACGCATCGCGCGCAGGACGGAGTGCAGTACGGCAGCATGGACGATGTCGAAGGCGTCGATCCGTTCCTGGCTGAGCTCTATGCGGTCTGCGCGGCCCAGAACATCCCCGCCGGCGCGACACTCAAGGAATTCGCGCCCGGCCAGTTCGAGGTCAATCTGCATCATGTCGCGAGTGCCGAGCTCGCCTGCGATCACGCCGTCCTGCTGAAGCGCGCCGTGAAAGCCGTCGCGCGGCGGCACGGCCTCGGCGCCAGCTTCATGGCGAAGCCGTTCGCGGATTCAGCCGGCTGCAGCCTGCACGTTCATGTCAGCCTCGTCGACAAGGCCGGCCGCAACGTATTTGCCGGATCAAGCCCGAAAGAGCCATTCTCCGACACGCTGCGCCACGCCATCGGCGGTCTCGCAGCGGCGATGGGCGAATCCATGGCGATCTTCGCGCCGACTGCAAACTCGTACCGGCGCTACCGGCCCGGTATGTTCGTGCCGTTGCAGCCCAATTGGGGTGTCAACCACCGTGGCCTGGCATTGCGCATTCCGTTGTCTGCGCCGGAGGACACGCGCATCGAGCACCGTCCGGGCGGCGCGGACGGCAATCCCTATCTCGTGATGGCGGCGATCCTGGCCGGCATCCACCACGGAATCACGAACCGCTGCGACCCGGGTCCGATGGTGGCGCCGGGCACGATCATCGAGGAAAAGGCGGTATTGCCCCTGCGCTGGGAGGCAGCGCTCGACGCGTTCGAGGCGGGACAGATCCTGCCCCGGTATCTCGGCAAGAGATATCACGAACTGTACGCGTCGTGCCGGCGTGAGGAATGCGACCGCTTCCACTCAGAGATTACGGATCGCGATTACGAGTGGTACCTGCGCGCGGTTTAGCTTACGGTCTTGATGCAGATTCCCATCGAACTTTTTATGTCTGCGATGACGGAGCCTACGTTCGACCACAAAATGCCAAGACCATGGAGAGAATTGCAGTCAACGCTGCTTTTCGGGACCACGTTGCTGATCGCTTCGCTGATCGGCATCCCCGACGCATTTTCTATCGTCTTTCTGGGCAGTCGTTTCGGTCGCGTGGGTCCGCTCGCCTGCGGCATCGGCGTCGCGATCGCCGGGCTCGTGATTCTTACATCGACACAACACCCATGGTTTTATCTGTTGGGAAGCTGTTGCCTCGGATTCTCCTGGGCCTTCTGTCTGCCTTACATACAGGGCTTGATGGCCTCGCTCGATCCGAACGGCAGTGCAGTCGCCGCCATCGCACTCTTTCTCATCGCCTTCGCAGGCTTCTTCGTTGCCGGCCACAGAGCCCGCGAGAGCAGCGTGGAGTGTAGTCATGGCGCATCGGCCATCTGAAGACGACCCGCGAGACGAGGGCTTTCATATGCCCGCCGAGTGGGCGCATCACCGCTGCTGCTGGATGGCGTGGCCGTGCAGGCAGGGCGTGTGGGCGAATGCGCGCGCGACTCAGACGGCCTATGCGAGCGTCGCCAACGCCATCGCTCGATTCGAGCCGGTCAGGATGCTGGTCCCGGCGAGCAAGGTGTCCGCCGCGCGGTCCCTCCTCCATCATGGCGTCGAGATCATCGAGATGCCCATCGACGATTCGTGGACGCGCGATTCCGGCCCGAACTTTCTCATCAACGACGACGGTGAGCTTGCCGGCGCAACCTGGGTGTTCAACGCCTGGGGATTCAAGTACGAACCCTATGATCAGGATGCGATGATGGCTTCGCGCATTCTGCAGCGGGCCGGGGCAAGGGAATTCACATCCACGCTCGTCGCCGAGGGCGGCGGCGTCACCGTCGACGGAGAAGGAACGGTCATCACGACCGAATCCTGCTTCCTGAACGGGAACCGAAACCCCGGCTGGACCCGGGCGGAAGTCGAGGCCGAGTTGTACCGTACGCTGGGGGCACGAAAAGTCATCTGGATTCCAGGCGATGTCGAAGATACGGAGACCGACGGTCACGTCGACGGCATCTGCGCATTCATCGAGCCCGGCCGGGTGCTCGTGGAGGTGAACCCGGATCGCAGCGACCCCCACTACGACGTCGGTCAAAGAAATCTGGCTGCGTTGAAGAGCCAGACAGACGCCAGAGAACGACGACTGGAGATTGAGCTCATTCACGAGGGCATCTATCACCCCGGCATCTGGAACGGCGGATGCAGCTCCTACGTCAACTCCTACCTGGCCAACGGCGCCGTGATCGTACCCGGCTATGGATATGACCGCGATCACACCGCCGTTGAGACCTATCGGCGGCTCTATCCCCACAGAGAGATCGTGCAGATAGCCATCAACGATATTGCGATCGGCGGAGGCGGCGTGCACTGCATCACCCAGCAACAGCCTTCAACCCGGTAGCAGGTAGTGGTAGCGACCACCGGAACGACACGTGCCGCCACGGCATCGTGGCCGATGAACAGTGCGAGCATCAGCACGGGCAGCGGCGGCGTGCAAGTTCCCACCCGACACGATACGGGCAGCGGGCTTTTCAGGAAGCCTGGAAGCGAATCAGGATATGAGAACGGCGTTCCGCTCCGCGACCGTCCCACGCGCCGGCGCCTGGATGATTTGCGTGACCGGCAGTCTTGCGCGAATCCAGTCCTGGAATCCGGCCAGCACGATTTCCTTATCCGACAGGATGCCCTGCGTGTAGGCGCCCGACGACAGGCCGCGCTGCACCGAACGCGTCAGCACCTCGTCTTCCGCCTGCACGCGAGTGTTGAGCCGCGAGCACAGGAATCGCGCCGCCCGCATTTCGCGGCGGTCATCCGGAAAGCCGTAGGATCGCGCGCGCATCATGGTGCGCCCCGGTCCCAATGGCAGGATCTGGAAGAAGTCCAGCCATTCCGGGTAGATGTCGAAGTACACATTTGGGAACAGCCCGAAATAGGTCCAGCGGCGGCGCAGGTCCTCGGGCAGATGCTCGATTACCGGCAGGAACCTGGCGTAGCGCTCCCCGCTCCATGACTTCAGTGGCGTCTCGCGCATGCGATGACTCAGGCGCATTGTTCCGCCCGGCAAGACCTCGCGGTCGTATTGCGCTTCCATCAGGGCCGACAGGCCCGGGTGCCCGATCGGGAAGTGATAGTCCTCGACATAGTTCTCGACGACATTCTTCCAGTCGATTTCGAGTTCGCGTGTCCAGAGTTCATCCAGCGGAACCATCTGGTCCATCCGGTAATGCGCGAGTTCGGCCTGGTGAGGCGCCATGCGTTCGGCGACGCCGGGCTCGCCCGACTGGAATCGGACGAACACCATGCCCATGAATACTTCGAGCTCGATCGGCTTGAGGCCGAACTTCGAGCGATCGAACTTCGGAAACGTGTCCGGCGCGCTGACGCTGCGATTGCGCCCGTCGAGATGATAAGTCCAGCCGTGGTACATGCAGGTCAGGAACTTGCCGCAGCGGCCGCGTTCCTGGCCTACGACGGCATGTGCGCGATGTGAACACACATTGTGGAATGCGCGCAGCGTGCCGCTCTCGTCGCGCACGACGAATCCGCGCTGGCCGAAAAATTCGAATGCGACGTAATCGCCGGTATCGACAAGCTCGCTCACATGGCAGACCACCTGCCATGAGGGCATGAACAGTCGCTCCTTCTCCAGTTCGTGAAATTCCTCGTTGTGATAGACCCACGCCGGCAACGTGTAGTGCAACGCGGGGTCTGCCGCCGGCCCGGGCTCCGGTGCCAGATGCCTGGCTTTCACCGCCGCCGTCGCCTCGATGCGCCTGGCAAGCCAGGGGAACACGCTGCACAGGTACGCGCGACACTGGCGCCTTGCCGCGTCGCGACTGAAGTCTTCACCCTCGAACAGGATGCCCTGCCACTGCTGGTCGATCAGGCCGGTCAACCCCAGCGAGACGGCCTCGGCATCGGGCCAGTCCGCGACGCCATGGGCCGCGATCAGCCGCGTGCACAGTTTCGTCACGGCCTGGCTGTAGGCCTGGTCGCGATCACCGCAGATCCGCTGGTAGTCGGCGCGCGCATTCGTTTCGGCAAGAAACGCGTACCAGACCGCGATCTTCTGCGAATCGCTGAGACGCCGGGAGAGGCTCGCGTCGATGATCCCGAGCAGGCTTCGCAAGTCATCGTCGCCCGCGTCCTCGAGTACGGTCGTCATGACCTCGGCAAATTCCTCTGACACCTCGCGCAGCGTCGCGAGCAGCAGGACTTCCTTGCTGCCGAAATGAAAGTTGATCGACGCGGCCGTGTGCCCCGCCGCGCCTGCGATCTTGGCGGAAGTCAATTCCGACAGGCCGTGACGCGAGATCGCAATGACTGCTGCATTGATGAGATCGAGCTTCGAGCCCGTCGGCCGCAGTTCGGCACTGCTTTCAAGGTTTGCCGACATGAATCGTCCCCCGCCACGCGTTTCGAACTCCGATTCTAGCCTGCTGAGATCCCTGACTCAATGACTATTCAGTATTTGAAATAATTGTTCAATTCGCTATAACACGTTGTTTAAAAGCGAGTTTATGACCCAGGCGACAGGCTTTTTCAATCGACGGACCGAGCAACTAACTCAGGCAGCGTAATGCCTCGCCGAGGTGCTGCCTGATTTGGGCCAGGCCATGACAGCCCCGCCAGCATCGGCAGACGAAACACGATCCAGACAATCGCCTGCAGTCCGAAGCAGCCTGCGGCCATGCTGGCAAGCGTCGACGATATCTTCCGCCCGACGCATTCCCCGACTGCCTCGTTCGGATCGAGCGAGCCGCGCCAGAAAAGGCAGTTTGAAATTCCTGTCCTGCACTGGCCACGGGCAGTGCATGCGTCCACGTATTCACCTCTCAACAGGAAAGGTCGACTGAATTTCCGATCCGTCACTTGTGTTGGCAACTCCAGCCCGCTTGGCAAATAGGGCGCCATGCTAAAGTTATGCGTCGCAGCGCAAAACACGACTGCGGCGACACGAATGCATTGGTGCGCGCGGACAAGACGCAGATGAACTCGTCCTGGTCACCTGCCCCGATTGCCGTCAATCATCGATCCAAGGTCGCCATAATGCGGACGCGATGACATCGGTCGAGGCAACAGAATCATGGGCAGGCGATCCACCTGACCGGATCAGGCGCGTCCTGATCGTGGCACCGCAACCGTTCTATGAGGATCGCGGTACGCCGATCGCGGTTGCACAGCTCGCAGCCGCACTGTCGGACCTTGGCGCGGAGATCGACCTTCTCACCTATCCGGTTGGTGTCAACATCTCGATCCGGAGGCTACGGATCATCCGATGCCGCAATCCACTCGCATACCGCGACGTGCCGATCGGGTTCTCGGTGCGAAAGTTGGTGCTTGACCTGAGCATGTTGCCAACACTGGCTAGATTGATTCGAACCAACGATTACGACGTCGTGCATGCCGTTGAAGAGATGGCGTTACCTGTGGTTGTTTTTTGTCGATCGCGCGGCATTCCCGTCATCTATGACATGCAGTCCAGCTTGCCGGATCAATTACGAACCCATTTCTTGTTCCGCATGAGGCTGGCGCAGTCACTGATGCGCTGGATCGAGAGCTGGATGGTGAGGAAAGCTGATGCGATCATCTGCAGCGCAGGACTGCTTGATCATGTCAAATCACTCGATTCCGGTGCCTTGGCAAGGGAGTGGATGTTCGCGGGCCAGGCCCCCGGTGATTTTGCGGGCGAAATAGCGAGTACTCGTGTCGCACTGAATCTCGATGCAGACGCACGACTGGTCGTATACAGCGGCACATTCGAGCCGTATCAAGGGCTTGACCTGCTGGTTGCCGCCATGCCAAAGGTCCTGGAGGCGTTTCCAAAAGCGGTGTTCTTGCTGATTGGCGCACCCTCGGAGCACTTGCTTGCCGGCAGCGGAATCGCGATGCGGATGATCCAACAGGGAAACTTGCGCATCCTGCCGCGTCAAAGACGTCAGGCAGTGCCATCGTACCTGGCACTCGCAGACGTTTTGGTCTCACCGCGGGCCTACGGTGACAATGTGCCGCTGAAGATATTCGACTACATGCTGTCCGGTACACCAATCGTTGCGACGGATATCCGCGGCCACCGTAGTCTCTTGAATGAAGAAACGGCGGTTCTTGTCGCGAACACCAGTGATGCAATCGCGACGGGCATCACGCGCTTGCTCCAGGATCCGGCCCTTGCCGCGCGAATTGCCCGGCAGGCGCTCGATGTCGCAGGCAGAAGTCACGGCGGGAAGTCATTTACTGACTCGGTCAGAATGCTGTATCTGGAGGCGATGGACCGCAGTCGCAATGAGGCCGGTAACCGCGGGTCTGGAAGCGCGGTAGAGTAATGGATTCTGCAGGGCAGAATCGAATGCAGGAGGTTGCGGCGTGGACCGGGGTTTCATCTCGATTGTCATTCCCGCACGCAATGAGGCGCAACGGATCCAGGAGGTCCTGAGCGCCGCGCTGCGACAGTCGTCCGGGGGCGCCACAATCGAGGTGATACTCGTTGATGACGGCTCGAGCGACGCCACCGCATCGCTGGCCCGCTCGGCGGGAGTCCAGGTCATCGAGATGCGTGAGCCCGGTCAGGCCGGTAACCCGGCTGCAGCGAGAAATCGTGGCGCGCGAGCCAGTAAAGGGGATCCCATTGTCTTTCTGGATGCGGATTGTGTCGTGGCAGACGGTTGGCTCGAGGCACTTCTGGCCGCTCATGACAAGGGCAGCACCATCGTGGGCGGATCGCTCGCTCTGCCGCCGGGATTGCCTGCTTCGGCTCGCTGCGACTACTACTGCGGCTGGTATCTGGTGCATCCAGGCGCGAAGGCCGGCTGGGTGCCCCATCATCCACCTCCAAACCTGAGTGTCAGGCGCGAGCCGTTTTTCACGACGGCGGGATATTCCGAACAGCCACCCCTTGATTACACGAATGAAGAAAGGCTCTGGCAAGGCGATTTGCGTGCACAGGGACACAAGATCTATTTTGAACCGCGTGCGCTCGCCTACCACTTCAATCGCCCCGGTCTTGCGAATCTGCTGCGGCGGCACTATCGGTGGGGCTATACGGCCGTCGAGACCAAGTCGCGCAGCGGTTCAGCACGATTCGCCTGGCTGTACCGCTACCCATGGCTGCTGATTCTCTGCGGCCCGTTGCTGGTGCTGGCTCACACAGGGTTCATCCTGGCGTGCTGGATACGAGCAGCAGTCTTTGAGCCGCTCTGGATGTCGCCGGCCATTCTGGCGTCGCGAGTGACTTACGTGGCCGGAATGACAATTGGCGCATTGCGATGGATGAGGGCCGGTCGCGATCCGTCGAACCGGGCCCGCAGCAGGCCGCGCTGGAACTGAGAACTCATGCACATCGATTCGTCGCGGCTTCGTGAATGACGCATACACGCAAGATGTCAATCTCGGTTGCGATTTGTACTCGTGAACGTCCGCAGCAACTGGAACGTCTCCTTGCCTCCCTGAACAGGCAGACCCGGGCGCCCGAAGAAGTGCTTGTCATAGACAACGCGCCCGTTACCACCCGGACGGAGCAGCTGATCCGGGAGCGGTTTCATGCGTGTCGCTACCTGACGGAGCCTGTTCAGGGGCTGGATTTCGCGCGCAATCGTGCGCTGAAGGAGTGCCGTACCAATTTTATCGCCTTCATCGATGATGATGCAGTGGCGGCACCCGAATGGGTCGAAGCGACGGCCAGGGTCTTTGCAGAGAGTTCAAATATCGCCGCATGCATGGGACGGGTCGACGCGTTGTCCCTCGAAACGGCTGGGGCGCGCCTGTTTGAAGCAAACGGCGGCTTTGCCCGCGGCAACAAACGGATTCATCTCCCCCCGGGAGCCGGGGTACCGCCGCCCGGGTGGCCGAGGCCCTTGATCGCATGGTCAATCAGCGTCGGGAGCGGCGTCAGCATGGCCCTGCGACGCCAGGTCGCGCTCGACATTGGTGGCTTCGACGAAGCCCTGGACATGGGCAATGTCCTGCCTGGGGGCGGCGACCTGGACATGATCTGGCGCCTGCTCGCGGTGCGTCACGAGATTGTCTATGAACCTCTCGTACATGCGTGGCACGAACACCGACGGGACTTTGACGCGGCAGAACTGCAGATCCTGGAGCACAATCGCTCGCTGATCGCGATGCTGATGAAAACAATACGCCAAGCCGACCCGGTTACCCGGATCCCGGTGTCCGCGTACCTGCTTTGGCGGCTGGTCAAGCCGGCGGTACGCATGCTGAAGCGGCTGGCTGGCCGCGACCCATTATCCGTGCGCATGCTGGGCCGCCTGACAGTTGCTACCTGGCGGGGGCTCAGCGCTTACTCCGCCGCCGTGCGGCTGGCGGCAGTCCGCAAGTCCGGGACCGGCCACAACTTGGACGGCGGTGGTAACTCGTGAGCGTCACATTAGTCATTACAAGCTACAACCACGGCCATTTTCTGGCTGAGGCGATTGACAGCGCGCTGAGCCAGACGCACCCGTTCCAGCAAATTCTCGTCGTCGACGACGGCTCGACCGACGACACAACCGCTGTTGCCGCACGCTATCCGCAGGTGGTCTGTATCCGGCAACCGAACAGCGGATTATCAGCGGCCCGCAATAGCGGCCTACGCGAAGCGCGCGGTGACTTTGTCGTATTCCTGGATGCGGACGATCGTTTGCGGCCAGAAGCAGTGGAAGCGGGACTGAGATGCTTTGAGTCAAGTCCTGGGGCATCCTTTGTGTACGGACGTTACCGATTCATCCAGCCCAGCGGCGAGGCAATGCCAGCTGCACCGCTGCGCGCCCATGGAGCAGATGCCTATCTCGACTTCTTGCGCGGTAACTGCGTCGAAATGCACGCGACTGTCATGTACCGGCGCGAGTCGATCCTCGAATTGCAGGGTTTCGACGAGGAACTCCGGGCATGCGAGGACTATGACCTGTATCTGCGCATTGCTCGTCGAGGCCAGGTGGCGTCGCACGAAACGGTGGTCGCGGACTACCGGCGCCATGAGTCGAACATGTCACGCGATGCGCGTTTGATGTTGCTGACCTCGCTGGCAGTGCTGGAGCGCCAGCGGCCCTATGCTCGAGGCAATCGCGAGCGACGTCGAGCTTTCAGGGAGGGGGTGAGGAACTGGCAAGACTGCTACGGGACGAAATTGGCCGGACAGATCGCGCGCCAGTTCCGCGCCGGCGTTTCGCGACGTGCTCTGGCGAAAGACTTGGGGCTGCTGCTGACGCGGGCCCCGTATGCACTGATTGCCAACCGCCGTCGGATTTATCGCGCCGTCATGCGCAAAAGCCTCTCCTGGCTGCCATTCCGGTTGGGAGGACGTCTGGCAGCGCTGCCGCGGCTTTCGGGTTTTCCACCGCCGCGCGGTCAGGTAGCGCTGGGCGATCTGTGCCGGCTCGAACCACTCAGTCGGGAGTTCGGGTTCGACCGTGGCACTCCCGTGGATCGTTATTACATCGGGAAGTTTCTCGCCGGGCATTCGCGCGATATACGAGGGCACGTGCTGGAAATCGGCGACAACCATTACACGCAACATTTTGGCGGCGCACGCGTGACGGTTTCCGATGTGCTGAATGTCTATCCGGCTGGCGGATCAACCACAATCGTGGCGGATCTGAGCACCGGGTCCGGTATACCGGATGACACCTTCGATTGCCTGATAGTCACGCAGACCCTGCATTTGCTCTGGGACATGGCTGCCGGCGTACGGACACTTTATCGAGTGCTGAAGCCGGGAGGCATCCTGCTATTGACTGTGCCGGGCACGATTTCGCAGCTCGAGCAGGGGCAATGGCGTTCGACGTGGTACTGGGGGCTCGGCCCTCTGGCTGCAGAGCGGTTGTTCGGTGAAGTGTTCCCGGCGCCCGGATTGCAGGTGACCAGCCACGGTAACGTGCTGACGAGCACCTGTTTTTTGCAAGGTATGGCGGCAGAGGAATTGAAGACCGCCGAACTTGATCACCGCGATGCGCTTTATCCGTTGCTGATCACTGTTCGTGCAGTAAAGCCTGTTGGCGGAACGGCCCCATGAACAGCCTGCGCAAGCTGTGGAATGCCATCCTGCCCCTGTCTCGCGGTCAGGCGCTGATCCTGATGTATCACCGGATTGCCGAGAGCAATTTGGACCCGTGGCGGTTGTGCGTCAGCCCGCCAGCATTCGATCGCCAGCTGGGGTGGTTGCGGCAGCACTGCCGTGTGGTCCCATTGCGTCAACTCGCTGCCGAACTTCGCGGCGAAGAGCGTGCGAAACGCACCGTTGCCATTACCTTTGACGACGGCTATGCCGACAATCTCATCAACGGCGCTCCACTGTTGACCAAGCATGGCCTGCCGGCGACGTTCTTCCTGACGACCGCAACGCTGGGGTCGAAACGAGAATTCTGGTGGGACGAGCTTGAACGCCTGATGTTGCAGCCGGAGGCCTTGCCCGCAGTGCTTCATGTGGGAGCCAACGGACAATCACGTCAATTCCAGCCCGGTCCCGCCGCTGCGCGACCGTGGGATCCGCATTCAAGCCGCAGGGTCAATCCGTGGGAGGCGGCGCCGAACACGCGCCTGGCATTCTATTACGCCGTATGGGCCTTCTTGAAGCCGTTGGAAGAGGAAGCCCGCCAGGAGGCATTGACACAGATCCGGCAGCAGCTTGGCGCTGTCGAGCAGTTGCGCGAAACCCACCGAACGCTCGACTTCGATGAAGTCAGGCGCCTCGCTGCCTGTGCTGGCGTCGATATCGGGGCGCACTCAGTGACCCATGCCGCGCTCTCGGAACGTTCCGCCGAACAACAGCGCTGGGAATTGCAGCAGTCCAAACGAGATCTGGAAATCCTGATTGGACGCCCAGTTTACGGATTTGCCTACCCGTATGGCGATTATGGACCGGAGTCTGCCCAGCTCGCCATTGAAGCCGGCTACGAATTTGCCTGCACGACGGAAGGAAAAAGCCTCTGCAGCAATACCGCACTCCACTTGCTGCCTCGCCTGGCGGTCGACAACTGGGGTAAACCGGCGCTTGCCTGGCGTGTGCGCAAGGCGATCGGATGAGCACCAAGGTGCGTGTTACAGCCATCATCATCTTCCTCAATGAGGCGCGCTTTATCGAGGAGGCGATTGAGAGCGTGCTGGCGCAGGATTTTGAACAATGGGAATTGATCCTGGTCGATGACGGCTCTACCGACGACAGCACACATATCGCCAAGACGCATGCCACGCGCCAATCGCACCGGATCCGCTACCTGGAGCATCCGGGACATGAAAACAGGGGAATGAGCGCATCCAGAAACCTGGGACTGGCGCATGCGCAGGGCGACTCGGTGGCGTTTCTCGACGCTGACGATACCTGGTTGCCCGAGAAACTCAGTGAGCAGATCGCAATCCTCGATGCCCATCCACAGATCGACCTTGTATATGGTCGAACACTGCTGTGGCGCAGTTGGCGCGCGGCAGACAATGGGCACATGGATTACCGAGACGATTTTTGTGATCTGTGCCTGCCGCCGGATACGATCGTGTCGCCGCCACAGCTTCTCGTAAGCCTGATCGAAAACCGCGCCCAGACGCCGACCACCTGCAACGCGCTGATGCGTCGCGAGGCGATCAGCCGTATCGGCGGTTTTGAGTCGGCTTTTCGCGGCATGTTTGAGGACCAGGTGTTTTTCCTGAAACTGAGCGTTTCGGCGCATGTATTTGTCGCTTCGCGTGTGTGGGCGCGCTACAGGCAAAGGGACGACAGTTGCTCTGCCCGCGCGAAAGCATCCGGGCAAGTTCCTGAGGCGAGACGATTGCTGCTCGATTGGCTCGAGCGTCATCTTCGCGATCGGGATGTGCGCACGCCTGGGGTGTGGCGCATGCTGCGGCGCCAACAGCGCGCGGCACGCTGGCCCGTGTTGCGGTGGGTCTATGCACGTTACGATGGACTCAGAAACGCGCTTGGCTCCCATGCCGCCCGCTGATCCTGTTGCCAATCCGGTTGCTGCTCGCCCAGCGGTCTCGGTGATCACGCCATTCCTGGATGCCGCGGATTTCCTTGAAGAAGCTATTTTCAGCGTGCAAAGCCAGACGCTGTCCACCTGGGAATTGCTGCTCATCGACGACGGTTCAACCGACGGTAGTTCCGCACTGGCTCGGGATTACGCGGCCCGGTTTCCAGCGCAGATACGTTATTTTGAACACGCTGGCCACGGCAATTTCGGCAAGAGCGTCTCGCGAAATCTGGGTGTGGCTCATTCACGTGGAACTTATCTGACCTTTCTCGACGCGGATGATGTGCTGCTGCCTCACAAGCTTGAGCATCAGACGAACTTGCTCCAACGGCATTCACAAGCCGGCATGGTCTATGGAGCGACCGAATACTGGGTCAGCTGGGATCACTCGAGAGGGAGATGGCGCCGCGACCGGCGCGGAAAGCTGGGCGTGGAAACCGGACACTTGTATTCCCATGCCGCTCTGTTGACCACATGGTTACGCAAGCCAGGGGTTGTTCCGTGTCTATGTGCCGCAGTGGCGCGCACCGATCTCGTCCGCAGAGTCGGAGCGTTTGATGAAAGCATCCAGGATCTCTACGAAGATCAGATCTTTCTGGTCAAGATGCTCATGGCAGCTTCGGTGTACGTTGAGGCAGGATGCGGCGAGCGTTACCGCCAGCATTCCAGATCGAGCTCAGCGCGGGCGATTGCGGCGGGCCGCTATCATCCGGTGCGGGCGAATCCGGCGCGCCTGGCCTACCTGCAATGGCTAGAGCAATATCTCAAAGCGCAAGACGCTCTTGCGGGCGAGCCAGCGCGCGCACTGCGGGCCGCGCTGCGCCCATATCGACATCCGGGATTCTATCGTGCGCTATATCCATTCATCGCGTTGGCGGCGCGGCTCAAGTAATCCGGCACCAGCGGGTAGCCGGCAAATGCAAGCCAGCCAAGCGTCCGGCGGCAACCTTCTGCAAAAGTGACGATTGGCTTATAGCCGAGGACGTGTCGCGCCCTTGCGTCGGGTAGCTTGACGGTGCACCTGTACAGCATGGCCATTTCCAGCGTCACCTCATGTAAGGCGTGACTGGCCCCACCGGCCGCCGGGTACGCCCAGGGAGCCGGAACCGGTGGCGGCAGTGGGGACAGCGCGGCAATCAGCGTGCTTCTCAGCCGCCTCGGCAAATGCAGCCACAAAGGGCGGATCGCTGGATGCCCATGAAAGACATCGAGGACGTCTTTCCATGTACGCGTCTTCATGATTGCGGATGCGGCTGCTATGTCGGCAACATCGAAACCCAGAGCTGCAGCCACAGGACCGTAAAGATCGGCCCACGTGACGGTTTCTTCATCGGCAACGATGAATGCCTGGCCATCGGCTGCAGTGGTGGTGAGCGCAAGCTGAATGGCGTGCACGAGGTTGTCTACATAGATGCTATTGCAGATGCCCTGGCCACCATCCAGCCAACAGGCGGTACCCATCGCAAGATTCGTGGCGAGCTGGCTGATCCAGGCTGATCGTGGCCCGATTACTATTCCGGGTCGGAGAATTACCAGTTCCACCGAACTCTTGCTCCGCAGCGCAAGCAATCGCCGTTCGGCCTTCACTTTTGCATTGTTGTAAGCGAAAGGCTGGCGGTCGCTCAAGCGTGCATTCTCATCGGTACCGGGCGGCGGTGACTGACCATGTACAGATGCGGTGCTGAGATACACCAGCCGCTTGATGCCTACCCGCTCCGCTGCATGGTAGACGGACGTTACCGATTCCAGAATCGTCGCGGGCTCGCCCGCTACGGCGTGCACGACCGTATCGCAACCTTCAAGCGCAGCAGCCAGGGACGCCTCATGTCGGGCGTCGGCGATCCGGCAGTTCAGGTTGAAACGCGAGAGTCTCGCCAACCCCTGCGCAGTTCGCACCACGGGACGCACCTCGGCAACGCCGCCAAGATGCAGCATTTCTACGGCCCGGCTGCCGATGAACCCATTGGCGCCAAGAATTGCGACCTTTTGGATCATCTCACTCCCCCCGCGAATCGCCCGTCAAGTTCAGCCGCGCGAAGCGCTTCGACCTCACTTAGCCATGGCATCGGCATCGCCTGGCGATGGGCATAGCAGTGCTCGATCAATCGCAGGCTCGGCAGGACTTCAACCGCGGGAACACGCAGAGGTTCGGTGCGCATCATGGCGGAAATGACATTGCAGATCTGGTCAATGAAACTGCGCTCGAAATGGGCAGCAGGGCTTGAAGCATGTTCGAGGGCGGCATTGAGTGTATACCTGGATGCCCCGAAACCCGCCTCCAGGCGATTTGTTTCGTTGGCCTGCCAGCTCAACCACCCACGCGTGCCGTGCACTGTGTAGCGATTCGCCAAGGTACAATCGCGGCTCAATCTCACTTGACCGGAAAAACCAGAAGCGAATCTGCAGCGCAGGCGACAATTCACTTCGATGCCACCCATCGCGTCGTCCTCGTACAACGTATCGACCGGCTCTCCCAGCCACCAGACCATGAGGTCCAGAGCGTGAGCCCCGATGTCCATCAGCACGCCTCCGCCGCCGGTACGCTTGTCGAAGTAAGCGGCAGAGGATACTGGCCAGCGAAAAACGTCTCCTTCCCGAATGTCAAATGACGTAATGTCGCCGATCGCGTTCGCGGCGAGCATTTCGCGGATCATCTGCGTCGCTGGGAAAAACCGTCGCAGCATCCCTGGGGCCAGCACGCCAGAACTGGCCGCCGCTGCCTCGATCATCGCCTGAGCTTGCGTCACCGAAGTCGCCAGTGGCTTTTCGCACAGGACTGATATCCCGGCTCTCAGCAACTCAATGCTTTGCTCAGCGTGCATCCAGGGCGGCGAGGCGAGGATGACCAGGTCCATGTCTTCGCAGAGACGAGGGAAATGCTCTACTTCCAGGGCTGCTGGAAAGATCTTTTTCAATGCGTTGCGCATCGCAGGGACTGGATCGTACAGCGCACCGACCTGAACCCAGCCTGCTGTCTCGAGCGCCCGCAACGCGGGCGCGTAATACAGCTGTGCGACAGCGCCGCAACCTGAGAGAGCAACCGTCACTGGCTTCCCCTCAGCCTTCCCGTTGGGGGATCTGCTAGCCGTCATCAACATGGAGCTCTTGTGACTGAAATTTCGACCTTGGTACTTTAACTGGAATTCGTTGCGACTATGTGGAGGCGACTACCGGGCGCCGAATGATAAACCTCGCCAGTGCGGCGATAACCTTGTGCGAATGACTAAGTTTCAGGGCTTCTCGCAGTTGTGCGACGGCCCCGACTCTATCCTGTCTGCTCCACAGTGCACGCGCACTATCGATGGCCGACAGCGCGTAAGTTTCCCTGGCCCGACGGCTAATGGCCTCAGCCCGATCAGCAGGCAGATAGGGTGTGAACATTTCGATTGCCAGACGCGTGAAACGGATATTCTCCGCCGTATGCGTGTGGCGGCCGGTATTCGAGTCCTCGTGCATGCGATATGCGGCTAGCGGAGCGACTTCATACCACACTGGGTAACGCGCGGCGATGCGCACCCACATTTCCCAATCTTCAGCGCAGATCAGACGCGAGTCGAATGTGCCGAGGGTTTCATAGACTTCGCGCCGGACGACGATGCTGGGCGTCATGATCCTCTGTTCGGACGCCAGCCGTTCCAGCCAGTTGTCCAGAATGCCGCTTACCGGCTGTTCCAGATCGGAAACCGCCAGCTTGTCGCCCCGCGAGTTCACAAAGAAATGCCGACAAAACGCAGCTCCGATTTCGTAGTGGCTTGCAAACGCCCGCTCCATTCCTGCATAAAATCCGTCGAGCACGTAGTCATCACCATGGAGCAGATGGACCAGCCGGCCACGGGCACGGGCTATGCATGTATGGAAGTTCTGCGTAGTGCCGACATTCCTGGGCTGTCGGTGAAACGTCACCCGCCCGCGGCCGATGTCCTGCACCACGGCTTGCGGGTTATCGACCGAGTAATCGTCGATCACCTCGATTTGCATGGCGTCGGGCCCGCAATCCTGTGCCAGCACACCTCGCAACGTCTCGCGAAGGTATCCAGCGCAATTGAACGTCGGGATCATGACTGACCACAGCGGACGTGCAACTTCCGGAGAAACCGGCGGTATACGTGCACGGTAGGCTGCAACATCCGTCATGCGCGCACGCCCGAGGGGGAGAGGTACAGCCGCGCCCCCATTTTCAGCAGTCCGCGTGCCGACAGATACTTGTTGAAAGGACGTCCCTGCAGGCAGGTCCTGAAACATCGGCGGGCCCGTTCCAGGTCGCCTCGTGTTTCGTACTCTTCGGCCCACTCAAAGAAATGCCTGGAAATTGCTGCGCGAACCAACAGGTCGTATTGATAGTCCAGATTCGAATTCATGTCGCGGTAAAATTGAAGCGTCTTCTCCAGTTTCTCCGCTTCGCTGTGCACCGAATACAGACCGCCGCTGTGCTGGCGATAAACACCCATGACTTCGTTGATATAGCCGATCGTCCCGTGGCGGGCCCCGAGGATATGCAGCGGCCAATCGGTGATCGGGAAGCACGATTCATACCATGCCGGCAATGTCCCGAGTGCAGCGCGCCTGAACATCGTCGAGCACATCGGGATGAAATTCCCCATCCAGATATCTTCGAAAGTCGCGAACGGTGGCTGGTGGTCCGGCACCCAATTCCAGGGTTGGCGGGCACCATCCTCATACGAGACCCTGGCATTGTGAAAACAAATGGAGCACTGCGGGTGTGCAGCGAGGAAATCCAGTTGCATCTGGAGTTTGTCCGCGCAAAGCCAGTAATCGTCACCATCCAGAAACGCGATGTACGTTCCCCGTGCGGCCTCAACGCCGCGTCGGACGATGATGTTGCTGCGAAGGTTGCGCTCGGACAGCAGCAGCCTGATCTGATCCGGATGTCGCGATTGATAGTCGGTTACGATTTCGCGCGTACCGTCCGTCGAATAATCTTCACTGATCAGGATCTCGAAGTCACATTTCACTTTCTGCATCAGTACACTGTCGATTGCCTGCGCGATGAAGGCCGCATGGTTGTAGGTCATCACGACCACGCTCAGGATCATGCGCGTCAGTCTCCACCCTGGACGCCGGTTGTCGCGCCCGCAATTCGCGGCTCTACCAGTTCGGTATCCCACTGCAAAATGGGACGCACAACACCGTCCCAGGGCCCCAACCAACCCCCTCTGTGCTCGTTGGAGTCTTCGACCTCAAAGACAAGGATGTCATCTTCCTTGTGCAGGATGACCACTTCGTCCCTGACCAGGAAGAACGCCGCCCTATGGACACCGTTGTTCAGCAGATCCGCCGGCACATGGCAAGTAAAACGGAACAGGCCGACGGGGAACGAGCGGCCGAGCCACCGCGTCTCGTGTACCGGTGCCGATTCAAAAATGAGAAGGCCGTGTGGACTGTAGAGTTGCAAGTTGACGTACAGACTTGCGTTTGGCCGGAGATTCCAGAATTCGAACTCCATTACAAACGCGCGCGCAACGCTCACGGGATTCTCGACTGCGCCCTCCAGAGGACGCACGCATGCCCTATGCAATCGCACTTCGTCGTTGCCAGGCGCAGTGGCTGGGTCCGTCCAGATCCGTTCTGACAGCGCGGACGACGCTGTCTGCAGATACTGTCCGACGACTACACTTGCGCTACCCATTTTCCTGATTTGCCCCGCCTGTAACCACAGCACGCGATTGCACAAGCTTTGAATAGACAGCATGTTGTGGCTGATCAACAAAACCGTCATGCCGTGACGGGCGACATCATCCATTCTGGCCAGGCATTTCTTCTGAAACGCGGCATCGCCTACCGCCAGTACTTCGTCGATCACCAGGATGTCCGGTTCCAGATGTGCTGCCACCGCAAAGGCCAGGCGCACGTACATGCCTGACGAATATCGTTTCACGGGCGTGTCGAGAAACTTGTCGATTTCCGCAAACGCCACTATTGCATCGAATTTTCGGCGTATGTCGGCCCGTGTCATGCCCAGGATGGCACCGTTCAGAAAAATATTCTCCCGCCCGGTCAGTTCCGGATGAAACCCGGTACCGACTTCCAGCAGGCTTGATAGACGACCCCGCAGGGCGATGCGGCCGGTTGTCGGCTCGGTAATGCGGCTCAGGAGTTTCAGCAGGGTCGACTTGCCCGCCCCATTTCGACCGATGATGCCAACCACCTCGCCCTGCTCAACCTGAAAGGAGACGTCCTTCAGGGCCCAGAAGGCTTCCAGGTTTTCACGGCCGCGCTGCGCGTTAGGCGAGAGCAGCCGGCGTCCCCAATCTTTCACGCTCTCGGTCAATTCCTCGCGCAGCGTCGTGCCGCCGGCGCTGTTGCGATGGCTAATAAGATACTGCTTTCCAAGATTTTCGACCTCGATCACGGTTGCAGGCATTTCTAAATTATGTCCGCAAAGCGCCGCTCGGTGCGGCGAAAGTATCGCGCTCCGCTCCACAACGTGGCGGACAGGACGACTGTCGCCAACACGAGATCCGGAATGCGAAGCGGCGACAGCCCGCCGGAAATCGCCCAGCGAAAACCGTCAATGATTCCCACCATGGGATTCAGCGCGTAAAGAATTCGCCATTGCCCGGGAATCACGGTACTGCTGAAACCCACCGGAGAGACGTACAGGCCGAGTTGGGCGATAAATGGCACGACTTGCCGGAAATCCCGATACTTTACGGTGAGAGCGGCCAGCCACAGACCAACGCCCAACGACAGGGCGAATGCAAGCAGGGCAAAAAACGGCAGGAAAATGATCTGCCAGCCGGGGACTACGCCGTACCAAAACATCAAGATCAGCAAGATCACCCCTGAAATTGCCCAGTCCATCAGGCTGACAATCACCGAGCTGGCCGGGATGATCATCCGAGGAAAGTAGATCTTCGATATCAGGTGAGCGTCGTCAATCAAGCTGCTGCTGCATTCTGACATCGCGCTGGAAAAGAACTGCCACGGCATAAGCGCAGCCAGCACGAGAATCGGATATGGCATGCCCGCCGAGGGTAGCTGCGCGAGCCTGCCAAAGACGACCGTGAGCGCCACCATCGTGAGGACCGGCTTGAGCACCGCCCAGGAGATGCCGATGACTGTTTGTTTGTAGCGTACCAGGACGTCACGCCAGGCCAGGAAATAGAAGAGCTCCCGGTATTGCCAAAGATCACGGCATAAGCCCGGGAAATCTGTCGTGTCGCCACGGCGAGCGTCAATGACCAATTCAGGCGGTTGTGACGCGGGCATCTATTGCTCTTGCGAATGCCAATCAGGGATGGACAGGAGCGGCGGCGAGAATCTCTCGCTTCTTGAGTTCCCAGCTGACCGCTGTCTGCACAATCTCGGTAATGTCAGTGATCGTCGGTCGCCAATCAAGAACCGCACCGGCACGGCTTGGGTCGGCAACCAGAATGGGAGGATCACCGGGGCGACGCGGTGCCTTGCGCAGGTTCACCTTGCGCTGGGTCGTGGTTTCGACGGCCTTGACCACCTCCAATACGGAATGGCCGCGGCCGGTGCCCAGGTTCAAAGTAATGCTTGCGTGCCCTTCCAGGAGATACTGGAGTGAGCGGACGTGGGCACTGGCAAGGTCCGAAACATGCACGTAGTCCCTGATGGCCGTGCCATCAGGTGTCGCGTAGTCGGTGCCGAAGACTTCGAATACCGGACGTTGGCCGAGCGCCGTCTGGATCGCCAGCGGAATGGCGTGTGTCTCGGGGTCGTGGCATTCGCCAATATCCCCGTCTGGATCCGCGCCCGCCGCGTTGAAATACCTCAGGACGACATGCCGGATTTCATATGCAGTCTCAAAGTCCAGCAAGATCCGCTCGACCATCTGCTTGCTGGCCCCATAGGGGCTGATGGGAGCCTGAGGGTGGCTTTCGGCCATAGGGCACGTCATGGGCATTCCGTAAACCGCGCAGCTGCCAGAAAAGACGAACTTGTCAATCCCAGCATCATGAAGTGCCGATAGAAGCGTGATGCTCCCGCCGACATTGTTCCGGTAGTAGGTATCCGGCGTTGCGACTGATTCACCGACATAGGCGTGTGCGGCGAAGTGCATTGCTGCTTGGGGGCGATACTTGCGCAGGACTTCATCCAGTGAGGGACGATCGCAAATGTCGGCGACCTCGAGAGGGCCCCACGGCAAGTTCTCAATGCCGGACCGCTCCAGATTGTCCAGGCCTATCGGCTCGAAGCCTGCCTGAGCCAAGGACTTGCAGGCATGACTGCCGACATAGCCTGCTGCACCCGTGACGAGGACCCTCACAGCTTGTAAGACCCCGTCGGGCTGCTCAACAGTTTCTCGAAATAGGCGATCGTCTGGCGCAGGCCCTCGTCAAGGGATACTTTCGGCTGCCAGCCGAGCTCAGACTTCGCCAACGAGATTTCCGGTTGTCTTTGCGTCGGGTCGTCTGTTGGCAGCGCGAGATACTCTATCTGTGAGCGCGAACCCGCTAGTTGAATGACCTTCTCGGCGAGCTGCCCAATTGTGAATTCGCAATCGTTGCCAAGATTGACAGGCCCGGTGAACTGATCGGGGCTCGACATCAGTGCCACGAGACCATCAATCAGGTCGCTGACGTAGCAAAAAGATCGCGTCTGGCTGCCGTCTCCGTAGATGGTTATCGGCTCGTTGCGCAGCGCCTGCCGGATGAAGTTGGAAACGACCCTGCCGTCATTCGGATGCATGCGGGGGCCGTAAGTATTGAAGATGCGTGCGACCTTGATACGCATCCGGTATTGGCGGTGATAATCAAAGAACAGGGTTTCGGCACAGCGCTTGCCTTCGTCGTAGCACGCGCGGGGGCCGATCGGGTTCACGCGACCCCAGTAACCCTCGTGCTGGGGATGCACCTCCGGGTTCCCGTAAACCTCGCTGGTCGAAGCCTGCAGTATCTTGGCCTGAGTCCGCTTGGCAAGACCAAGCATGTTGATCGCTCCGTGAACGCTGGATCTGGTCGTCTGCACAGGATCGAACTGATAATGGACCGGCGAAGCGGCACAGGCGAGATTGTAAATCTCGCCAACTTCCAGGTAGACCGGGACGGTGACGTCGTGGCGGATCAACTCGAATCTGCTGTTGCCGATCAAGTGCGCGACATTTCGCCGGCTGCCGGTGAAAAAGTTGTCAAGGCAGATAACGTCGAACCCGAGACTCAGAAGCTGATCGCAGAGATGCGAACCCAGAAATCCGGCACCGCCGGTGACCAGAATTTGATCCGAGTTCAGGGAGCGAGGCATGTTCGAATCTCTTGATGACGCCGGCGGCCAAGGCCGCGGTTTGCATAAGATAACCCGGGTCGGCCGTACCATGTGAATTCGTCGGCCAGCTCGGCTGGATGCGAGGTGCTCCGGACGGCGATGCAGGCATCCTTGCCAGCCTTGAAAGACTAGATTGCCGCCGTCTGCTGTGCCGAAGCCATCGCTGCGCCGCGCCACACGTCCGGTGACAGAGTGCCGAATCAGTGCCACTATCCAATCAAGCAAACTACACGGAAACAAGGCGAATGCCTGATGCACGGTTGTTGCGCAACTGATCGATTGCGGTCTCAATCCGCATGCGGCAAGCGGGCAATACTGTACCGGCTGCTGACGGTGGCCTGTCTCATGCCGGCACTGCAAGCACTGCCAGTGGCCGCCCAGGAGCCGGCGATCCGCTTGCCAGATGAGATCACGACGTTCGCCGACGGGCGCAAGCCGATTCAGTCGCTATATAAGTCTTATCTGCAGCTGGTCGATCGCGGGTGGACGCTCGAAATCGTCGCGAACTCGCAGCCCCCCGGCACGACGCAGGCGCTCCCGATCATCGCGCTGCGCTCGCCCCAAAGCGGTCCCGCGGTCTGGATCCTGGCGGGAATCCACGGGGAGGAACCGGCCGGACCGAACGCGCTTGCCGCCGTCATCGAGGACATCGCGAGACTCGGCCAACAGCGGGCAGTAGTCCTCTTGCCGCTCCTCAATCCGCAAGGCTATGCGCGCAACTGGCGCTACCTGAACGTCGCGATCTATTCGGAAAGCATCGACGGGCACAGCGTCGGCGATTCATCGCATCTGTTGCCTGCCCCCGAGAAACCCGAAAGTCCGCGCGCTGCATCGGCGTCGAGCCCCGAGGCGGAGGCCATCACCGCCTTCGTACTGCGCCTCGCCGCCGACCATCCGCCGCTCTACAGCATCGACCTGCATGAGGACAATCTCATCGACCAGGGCTATGTCTATTCGCAGGGCACACTCGGATCCAGCGATCCGCTTGCCATCGAAGCGGTGAGCGTATTGAAGGACAACGGCGCCCCGATCAAGTTGAGCGGCGAGACGCGATTCGGCGAAAAGGTAATCGAGGGCGTCATCGGTCCGGTCATCGACGGTTCCATAGACGAATTGATGAGCAGCAAGAATGTCATCGTGAACGGCCGCGCGCAGCCCGGGCCCGCAGCGAAAACCGTGCTGGTCTTTGAGACACCCGCTGCCGCTCTCCCGCTCGAGCGTCGCATCGATGCTCATGCAGCGCTGATCCGTCGGCTCCTGGCGCTGATCGCCTCGACCGGCAACGTCCAGGCGCAGGCTCCGTCGTTGCCCGAATACGGCATTCGCATGCAGGAGGCCTGGATCACCCTGCCCGATGGCGTACGCCTGTCGGCGGATCTCTATATGCCCGACGGCGGCGCGGCCGATGCGAAATTTCCGGTCTTGCTCGAGTACCTGCCCTATCGCAAGCGCGAGGGTCGCAAACGGGATTACCCGATGTATTCCTACTTCGTGCAGCGCGGCTACGTGGTCGCGGCGGTCGATATCCGCGGCACCGGCAACAGCGAGGGCCGGCTGATCCCTTTTGAATATTCCGAGATTGAACAGCAGGACGGCGAGATCGTGATCGACTGGCTCGCGAAGCAGGCCTGGTCGAATGGCAATGTCGGGATGTTCGGCATCTCCTGGGGCGGCTTCAATTCCATCCAGATGGCGCTGCGCAATCCGCCGGCGCTGAAAGCCATCATCGCGGTGGATGCCACCGAAGACCTCTACCAGGACGATGTGCATTTCATGGACGGCATCATGCACGTCGACTCCTGGGAGATGAGCCAGGATCTCGATAACGCCCGCCCGGGAGCGCCGGATTACCGGATCGACGAGGCTTATTTCCGCGATCGTTTCGACACCGATCCCTGGATGCTGACCTACAAGGTCCAGCAACGCGACGGCGCCTTCTGGGACCGGGCCTCGGCCAAGGGCCGCTATCAGGACATCCGCATCCCTTCTTTCTTCATCGGCGGCTGGTACGACGGCTACCGCGACAGCATTCCGCGCATGCTCGCAAACGTGAAGGCGCCGGTGAAAGCCATTGTTGGTGCCTGGTCGCAAGCCTGGCCGCACGAGCCCTATCCGAAACCCGGCATGGAGTGGCGTCACGAGGCGGTGCGCTGGTTCGATCAGTGGCTCAAGGGCATCGACACCGGCATCCTGGATGAGCCGCGCTTCGCGGTGTACGTGCGCAACTGGCATGCGCCCGGTCCCTATCTCGCGTACGCGCCCGGCAGCTGGCGCTACGAAGATGGCTGGCCCATCGCCCGCAGCCGCGACCAGGTCCTGTTTCCACAACCCGATCACACGCTGGGCCCAGGCGCGCCGCCCGCCACGACGCACGCGCTCCGCTACCTGCCGTCCATCGGCGTTGAAGCCGGCGGGCCGGTGATGTGGTGGGGTGATGTTGCGCACGACCAGCGCCCGACCGATGCTTTCAGCCTGACCTACGACAGCGCGCCGCTCGCCGAGGACATGGAAATCCTCGGCCTGCCGCGCGCCACGCTCGCGGTCTCGACCGATGCACCGCGTGCCAACTGGATGGCGCGACTGTCCGACGTGGCACCCGATGGGACAGTGACGCAGGTTGCGGGCGCGGCGTTCAACGGGAATCATCGCGCATCTGCGCGCGAACCCTCGGCAATCGTACCCGGCCAGGAATTCACGATCGACATCGACATGCACTTCACCTCGTGGGTGTTTCCGAAGGGGCATCGCATCCGGCTCGCAGTCAACAATGCGCAGTGGCCGATGCTCTGGCCGACACCCGATCCGATGACGACGACGCTGCGCCTCGGCGGCGGAACGCAACTTCAGCTGCCGGTCCTGCCATTCGAGCAGCGGCCCGTGCCCGCCTTCCTGCCGCCTGTGGTGAGTCCGGCGATACCGGGCTTCGAGACGCTCGATGCCGGCACCAGTTCCGGCTACGGGGAAATCTCTGCCGTCGATCGCGATCCGCAGACCGGCGCGGCAACGGCGACGGCCACCAACAGCGGCGGCTACCGCTACCCCTGGGGCACCGAGCGCTACCACGAGACCATCCGCTACGACGTCACGGACAGCGCGCCCGACAAGGCATCGGTGCTCGGCACGCACCGGATGGAAGTGGAACTGCCGGGCCGCAAGCTGCTCTGGGAGGCAGAAATGTCATTCAAGAGCGACCACGAGAATTTCTATTACAGGTACCGGCGGCGCCTGTCCGAGAATGGCAAGCTGCTGCGCGAGAAGACCTGGACCCGGACCATCCCGCGGGATTTCCAATAACCAGAATCGAGCAAATTGGCGAGGACTACCGATGATGATTCAAACCAGCAGCTTCCAGCGTCCGCTCTGCGGCCTTCTGATCGCGGGCCTCACGGCTCTCGGCTCCGGCTGCGCGAAGGAACCGGCGGGCGACGCTGCCACCACGGCCGACCTCGCGCTGAAGGGCGGCGCGGTCTACACGGTGGACGGCGCGAGGAGCTGGGCGCAGGCAGTCGCGATCCGCGACGGTCGCATCACGTTCGTCGGCACGGACAAGGATCTCGAGGCCCACATTGGGCCAGACACGCGCGTGGTCGACCTGAAAGGCCGCATGCTGATGCCGGCATTCCAGGATGCGCACATCCATCCGATCAGCGCCGGCATCGAAGCCAGCAGCTGCGATCTCAATAGACTCGAAGTCGGCGACCGGGCGACCGACGCGATCAAGAGGCGCGAAACGGTCGATCGCTACGTCGCCGCAATCAAGCAATGCGCCGACGAGCACCCGGATGAAGCCTGGATCACGGGCGGCGGTTGGCTGATGTCCGCATTCGGACCCGGCGCGATCACCCGCCGCGAGCTAATCGATGCCATCGTGCCGGATCGCCCCGTGATCCTCTACAGCGCCGACGGTCACACGGCCTGGGTCAACAGCAAGGCACTGGAACTCGCGGGTGTCACGGATGAGACGCCCGATCCGCCGGGCGGCCGCATCGATCGCGACAGTCAAGGCGTCGCCATCGGCAGCCTGCAGGAAGGCGCCGCCGGCCTGGTATCCGCCGTGATGCCGGCCACCACCGATGCCCAGCTGCAGAAAGGCCTGCGCTATGCGGTCAAGCTGCTGAATGGCTATGGCATCACGGCCATCCAGGATGCGTCGGTCGACGAACCGGATCTGAAGGCCTACCAGGCGGTCGACCAGGCGGGCGAACTCTCTCTGCACGTGGTTGGCTCGATCTGGTGGGAACGCGATCAGGGCCTCGAGCAGATCGAAAACATAAAGCGCCTGAGTAGCACTTACACGAAGGGCCAGGTGGACGCGCGTACGGTCAAGATCATGCAGGACGGCGTGATCGAGAGTTACACGGCGGTTGTCCTGGAACCCTACAAGCTGCCCGGCAAGGACAAGGTCTACGGCATCTCGATGGTGGACCCGGAGAAGTTGAAGACCATCGTCACGACACTCGATGCGGACGGATTCCAGGTGCATTTCCATGCGATCGGCGACGGCGCGATCCGCCAGGTGCTGGATGCGATCGAAGCCGCTCGAAAGGCCAACGGCGATCTCGGGCATCGCCACCATATCTCGCACCTGGAAGTCATCCAGCCGGTGGACGTCCCGCGCTTTCGCGAACTGGGAGTCACCGCCAACTTCCAGCCGGTGTGGGCGTTCGCCGATCCCTATATCACCGACCTCACGCTGCCGTTCATGGGCAAGGAGCGGGCACAGTGGATCTATCCGATCCGCAGTGTCCTGCAGAGCGGCGGCGTGGTCGCCTTCGGCAGCGACTGGTCGGTCTCGAGCCCAAATCCAATGGTGGAAATCGAGGTCGCGGTCACGCGCATGGGGCCATTTGGCGAGACGAAAACGCCCTTCCTCCCGGATGAGCGCATCAACCTGCCGGAAGCGATCGCCGCATTCACGATCAATGCAGCGTACGTAAATCGCCTCGAAAAGCAGACAGGCTCCGTCGAGGTGGGCAAGCTTGCGGACCTGGTGGTGCTGGATCGGAACCTGTTCGCGATACCGCCGACGGAAATATCGGACGCGAAGGTTCTCGTGACGCTGTTCGAGGGCAAGGCCGTGCATGGAGACCTGGGGAATCTCTGATGCCATTTCGCAAGACCGCTGTCTTCTCCGTGCTGGCAGCAATCGCCATCGGAGTCATCGCCGCAATCCTGTCCGGAGCACCGGAACCGGTCACAATCAAATCCGGCACGGCGTTGCCGGAACCTCGACCGATCGCCGATTTCGAGCTTGTAGATCAGCATGGCCGCGCACTCACGCGCGAGGCTTTCAGGGGGCGCTGGAGCCTGGTGTTCACAGGCTTCACGAATTGCCCGGATATCTGCCCCACGACGCTCGCGCTGCTGGCGACCGTGGCGACACGCCTGCGCGATCGCGGCGGAGAACTGCAGACGGTATTCGTCAGCGTCGACCCGCAACGCGACACGTCTTCTCTGCTCGCGCAATACGTCGGTCACTTCGACCTAGACATGATCGGCGCCACCGGTCCGAAGGCGCAGATCGACCGGCTATGCGCCGAACTCGGTCTGGCCTACGTCCTCAATCCCGGCGCTGCAGGCGAATACACGGTGGACCACTCGGCGGCACTGGTGCTGGTCGATCCCGAGGTCCGCATCGCCGCATACTTCCAGCCGCCATACGACGCGGACAAGCTCGCGACAGACCTCGCGACGCTTGCTGCCGCACAAAGCTGAACAGTAGCTTAGGACTCGCTCAGCTTGATGTCGGCGTTCGCCCAGGCGCGAGTAAAGCGCTCTGCGATTTCCTGCGCCTCCGCCTTCCGGCCCTGGGCGCGCAGCGCGCGCTCGAGGCCATTCAGCGACCAGCCATTTTCCGGATTGCGCCGCAGTTCTTCGCGATAGGCCGTCTCGGCATCTTTCGGTCGGCCGGCTGCCAGCAGCGCGGCGCCGAGGGACTGGCGTACCGGCGAGTGCCAGGCCGGGGGCTCGTCGTACAGCAGCGAATCCTCGATCGCGACCCCCTCGTTTAGCGCCGCGATGGCCCCGTCGATGTCCTTGCCAGCCCGCGCCAGTTCTGCCGCGAGCATGCGTTCGGCAATCCGGACGCCGTCCGCAAGTGAATAGCGATCCCAGGCTTTCATCGCAATCACCACCGGGTCGCTGGCGCCCTTTGCGACTTCCGCGTGATGCGCCCTGGCATCGTCGAGCCGGCCCTGCTTCACCGCCGCCATGCCCTGCGCGTAGTGCCACATCGCGACCATGTAAGGCAGGTCGGCGGCCGGTTGCGGCGTGTCGATGACCTGTTGCCAGCGGCCGAAGCGCACGGCGGCAAACAAGGGTGTCAGCGTGAAGTTCTGCATCGCCTCGAATCCGGGCGTGCGCATCAGTGCCGGGTCGCTGGTGCGCGCCGCCGTAGTCGCCGCCGCGCTCAAGGCGACTGCACTATTGCCCTCCATGGTCGCCGCAAACCACAGGAAATGATGGTTGTGCGGCACATAGCCCAGCGGATAGACGCCAGGCCCCGGCTTGCAGATCGCGAGGTAGGCATCATCCGCAACAACCGCCTTCTGGTTGGCGATCACCGCATCGTGATAACGCCCGACGCGCGCATAGATGTGCGCCGGCATGTGCACCAGGTGACCAGATCCCGGCAGCAGCTCGCGCAATCGATCCGCCGCGGCCACGCCGCGCTCAGGCTCGTTGGACGCCTCGACGGCGTGGACATATAGGTGCAGTGCGCCGGCATGTTCCGCGTCGCGCGCGATGACCGATTCAAGTTGTGACACGACCTCGGCGGTATGTCCTTTCGGCTGGCCCGCCGCATCCCAGTAGTCCCAGGGCTGCAGGTCCATCATGGATTCCGCGTGCATCGTGACAGCGTCGAGATCATCGGGATAGGCCGCCGCGAGCTTGCCCATCGCCTCGGCATAAGCTTCGTCGAGCGGCCGGCGATTCTCGGGCGGCTCGGCGGCATAACGCGCCGACAGCGCCTCGATAAAGGCACGCTCCTTGGGGGTCGCCTTGTCCGCCAGCGCCTGCGCCCGTTGCACCCGGTCCCAGGCCTTGGCATTGTCGGCGGGATCCATCGTCGAGTTGACATGCGGTCCGAGCACGAGCGCAGCACCCCACCAGCACATCGCGCAATCCGGGTCGAGCTCAGCGGCCTTCAGGTAGGACCTCTCGGCGGCGCCATGATTGAAGCCATAGGTCATCGCAAGCCCCTGGTCGAACCAGCGCTGCACGTCGGGGCCGCTCGTGGTCACCGGCATGCTGTAATCGCCGAGGCCCTCGAGGAGCGTCGCACCCACCGGCGCAAGATCCGGCACAGGCGCCTGGTCCTTCATCCGGTCATAGGCGTAGTAGCCGCCGGCTGCGGCAACGAGGATGACGAGCATTAGCACGAGATTGCGGTTCATGCTGCCCCCCTTGGGCGAGCGATTTGGAGAGTTGACTAAATACTACAATGCTCCTGGATTTACAATGACGAGCCAACTCCACATGGAATGCACCCCATGCGAAATGAATTCGGACGACGTCATATCGTGTGGCTCACAGTCATGGCATCGGTAGCTGCCGGATCGGCCAACGCTTCGCAGGGTGACGGCGCACCCGGCAGCTACCAGGACCTGGTCGCGCTGTTCACAGAATGGCGGGCCTTCGAGCAACCGCCCGATCGCGAAGGCGCACCCGACTACACCGCAGCGACATTTGCGCGCCGCCAGCTGGAGCTGAAGACGTATCAGCAGCGCCTCGCGGCGATCAGCCCCGGATCGTGGCCCATCGAGCAGCAGATTGACCACCAGCTGTTGCGCGCCGAGATGAACGGCATGGATTTCTACATCCGCGTGTTGCAACCCTGGGCGCGCGACCCTGCTTTCTACACGACGATCTGGACCGATCAGAGCGACACGCCCGCGCACGAGGGTCCGACCCACCATCACCTGGCCGAGTTGTGGGCCTACGAATACCCGCTGTCGCTCACGGCGCAAGCCAAGCTCGCGGCTGAATTGTCCATCATCCCGCCGCTGCTCGAGCAGGCTCAACTGAATCTGACCGGCAATGCGCGCGACCTCTGGGTCACCGGTACCGGATCGATGCAGAAACAGGTCGACGCGCTCGATGCGCTGGCGGAGAAGACCGCTGCCAGTGGCACGGCGCTGCGCCAGGCGATACGCGCCGCGCGCGAGGCGACCGTGCGTTTCGTCGGATGGCTGGGGCAGCAGGCGCCGTCAAAAAACGGGCCCTCCGGCATCGGCAAGGAAAACTACACCTGGAACTTGCGCAACGTCCACTTGATACCGATGACCTGGGACGAGGAAGTCGGCCTCCTGAAGCGTGAGCTGGCGCGGGCGCACGCCTCGCTGAAGCTCGAAGAGGAGCGCAATCGCGCCCTGCCGCCGCTGCCGGTGATTGCGACCCCGGAGGAATACCAGCTGCGCGCCAACGCTGCAGTGACGAAATTCATCGCATTCCTGAAGGACCGGGACATGTTCCCGATGCGCGATTACATGGATCCGGCCTTGCGCGCACAGATGGGCGAGTACGTGCCGATCGAGCAGCGGAACTTCTTTGCCATCGCGACGCATTACGAGCCGCTGACGCTTTACACGCACTTTTACCATTGGTGGGATCTCGCCCAGATGCGCGATGACCCGCATGCGAGCCCGATCCGGCGCGGAGCGTTGCTTTACAACATCTGGGACAACCGCGCCGAGGGCATGGCGACCGCGATGGAGGAGTTCATGCTGCACGCGGGCCTGTTCGACGATTCCCCGCGCACCCGTGAAATCGTCTGGATCATGCTCGCGCAGCGCGCGGCCCGCGGGCTCGCGTCGCTCTATGCGCATGCCAATCAGTTCGACATCCAGCAGGCGAAGGCCTTCCAGGTGAAGTGGACGCCGCGCGGCTGGATGCGGCCGGATCTCGACCTGCTGGGCTTCGAGCAGCAGCTCTACCTGCGCCAGCCGGGTTACGGCTCGAGCTACGTGACCGGCAAGTACCTGCTGGAAAATCTGATGAAAGATTATGCGGACAAGCTCGGCGCGCAATTCACCCTGCGTCGTTATTTCGAGGACGTAAACCGCGCCGGGATGATTCCCGTCTCGCTGATCCGCTGGCAGCTCACCGGCCAGGACGACGAAATCCGGTCGCTGAACCAGGCGCCCTGACAGGAAATTCCGCCGCAGCTGATGATATGGCCTGCACCCGGCGGCGCTAATCGAGTCCCTGGTCCGCGAGCGCAATCAACTGCCGTTCGCGTGCAAGGTCCAGGTCGCGGCACAGCGCCCAATAGAGCAGCGCCGCCACCGGCAATCCCACCAGCATCGCGATGTCCGCGCCGCCTAATGCGCGGGCCATCGGACCCATATACATGCCGGAACTGAAAAACGGGATCATTGCGATGAAACCGATCAGGTACGTTGCGATGCCACGCCAGTTCCAGCGGCCGTACAGGCCGTTGGGATTGAACATCTCGCGAATGGAGTAGTGCCCTTTGCGAACGACGTAAAAATCAATCA
Source organism: uncultured Steroidobacteraceae bacterium (assembly GCA_964473595.1). Taxonomy (GTDB): domain Bacteria; phylum Pseudomonadota; class Gammaproteobacteria; order Steroidobacterales; family Steroidobacteraceae; genus SCUD01. The sequence continues at coordinate 32,750 of CAYYQQ010000016.1, forward strand.
GGTTGATCGCGGTCCAGGGCGTCATCAGATAGAGCAGCAACACCAGCAGGTCGCCAAAGCGATGGACAAAATCGCTGGATGCGAGCAGGCCCAGTCCAAGCATCGCGGCGGTCGCGATGGCAAGACAGACGAGGCGCTTGAATGTCGAAGCGGGCGCCGGGTGCAACGAATCGGCAACCGACATGAGCGCCAGCGATGCGCCATAAGAATTGAGACTGGTGATTGTGACTAGTCCAAACAGGGCCGCGACCAGCAATGGCAGGCCCAGCCCGGGGAGCGCAACATCGGCGGCGTCCCGCATCGCCGCCGCGACTTCGGCCTGCGGATAGAGCGCGGCGCCCAGACTGCCGAGCAGCATCATCCAGGCGCCGCCGACGAAGGCCCCAAGATAGGTCCACCAGAACGATTCGCGTACCGAAACCTCGCGCGGCAAGTAGCGTGAATAGTCGGAGACATAGATCGACCAGCTCAGCTGGTATGCCGCCGCCGCGAAAAACTGCACCAGAAAGGCCGTTCGATTGAATTCGCCCAGGTCCCAGTGACTCGCCGGTAGATCGATCTTGAACAGGACTGCCACAGAAAAAATCAGCAGCGCCGCAATCATCGTTTAGGCGACCCAGCGCTGGGTCCTGTGTATCCAGTCGTAGCCGACCGCCGCGATCACCGTTGCTGCCACCGTGAAGACCACCATGATGAGCGGATCGTAATCGGCTGAAGAGCCGATCAGCTGCCGCACAGTCTGGGCGACCAAGACTTCGTTGAAGGCGTTGAAGCCAATGTAGGCGATCAATGCGACGACCCAGACCAGCAGCGCGCCCATATAGCCGAACTGAGGTCGCGACTGGATTAGTTGTGGCAAACCCAGTTGCGGGCCCTGGGTGGCATGAAACGCCATGAAAAAAGTGCCCAATGCGCAGCCACCCAGGACTGCGAGCGTGGTCCACAACAGATTGCCGCCGAGCGTGATTCCAAGCACACCCACGGCCAGCGTCGCCAGATGCGCATCGCCACTGAACCAGACCGGCCACAGGTGCCAGACCTTGCCGCGGCGTTCCGCCAGCGGCACATAGTCGATCGACCGTTTCTCCAGCAGATCCAGCATGGATTACCATGGTTGGGCGCGCCGGTGCAGGTCGCCATCCGGCGGCCGGGGCGATATTATCATAGCGGTTATATATAACGAGGAGCCAGCATGAACCCGGAAGTCTTCATTTAGCATGGCGTTGCGTCGCATGCTCGCGCCGCGCAGCATTGCACTGATCGGCGAGCGCGGCTGGACCGAGGCGGTAGCGAGGGCGTCCCTTGCTGTCGGGTATCAGGGCAAGCTGTGGCGCGTCCATCCAAGCCGTGCATCCACGCCGGATGTTCAATACTTCCGCAGCATTGATGACCTGCCGGAATCGCCGGATTGTGCCTTTGTGGCCGTGCCAAATCATCAGGCGCCGGAAGTCGCGGCGGCGCTGGCCAGGCGCGAGGCCGGTGGGTTTGTCTGCTTCAGTTCGGGCTTTGCGGAAATGCAGACCGCCGCTGCAATCGAGTTGACTCAGGAGCTGCGGCGCAGCGCAGGCGCCATGCCTTTTCTCGGGCCCAACTGCTACGGCATGGTCAATTTTTTCGATCGTGCAGCCCTGTGGCCTGATCAGGTGGTCGGCAAGTCGCCAGAGCGCGGCGTGGCACTGATTTGTCAGAGCGGCACGATTGCGCTGACCTTGATGTTCAGCGGCCGATCACTGCCATTGGGCTATGTCATCACCATCGGCAACCAGACCCGGCTGACAGCGGCGGACTTGATCACTGAATTGTGCGATGACCCGCGAGTGACTGCCATCGGACTCTATCTGGAGGGCATTCAGGACGGCGCGGAATTTGCGCGCGCCGCTCGCAAGGCGCACTCCTGCGGCAAGCCATTGGCACTGGTCAAATCCGGGCGCACGCCGGCGGCGGCTCGGGCTGCGCGCAGCCATACCGGTGCCCTGACGGGCAGCGATGCCGTCTTTGACGCCTTCTGCCGGCAAGCTGGCATTGCGCGCTGCGAAACCTTGGGGGCGCTGTGTGAAACCCTGAAACTGCTGCATGCCGGCGGACCGCTCGCGGGCCAGCGTGTCATTTTTCTGGGCGCGTCCGGCGGCGACATGGCCATGACCTCGGACTTGTCCAGGCACCTGCAACTCGATTTCCCGGCCATTTCGCCGGACAAGGCAAAACAGTTGCGCGGCCTGTTGTCGGATCGCGTCAGCATCGCCAATCCCTTCGATATTCATACGTATCTCTGGTTTGAACATGCGGCGCTACGAAAAGTCTTCGACACAGTCTTGAGTGAAGACGTCGATGCGGTTGCCTTCATGCTCGACTGCCCGCCCGAGGCGAGTTGCGATTTGTCGGATTACACGTCCGTGATCAAGCAATTTGTTGCGGCTGCCGCGGGCGCCAGACCGCGCGCAGTTCTGCTCGCATCGCTGCCCGAGACCCTGAATGCGTCGATCCGGGAGAGCTGCATGGCTCGCGGCGTGGTGCCGCTGCAAGGTCTGCGCGAAGGCCTGGAGGCCCTGGATCAGGCGAGCGCGATAGGCGTGGCCGGGCGACTGCAGGAATTTCCGGTCCCAAGACTGCCGCAGGCCGCGCGCGGCATGGCCTTGCCGATCGGGGAGCACGCCGCCAAAGCAGCGTTGGCTCGTTATGGCGTTCCGGTGCCGCACGGTCGCGTCGTCGACTGCGCGGATGCGGCAGCGACTGCGACCGAGCTCGGATTCCCGGTGGCAATCAAGGTGACTGGTGCAGGCATTGCGCACAAGTCCGATCGCGGTGGAGTCGCGCTCAATGTCGCGTCGGCGGCGGAGGCCAGTCTTGCCGGCGCAAGGATGGCGGCATTGTCTCCACAGTTGCTGGTTGAAAACATGGTTACGGACGGGGTGGCCGAAATCCTGGTTGGCCTGATTGTCGATCCGCAGTTTGGACAGGTCCTCGTGCTCGCCGCTGGCGGGACGCACGCGGAGCTTTGGCAGGATCGCGTCAGCCTGTTGCCGCCGTGGACCCGCCCATCGATCGCAGCCGCGCTGAGAAAATTGAATATTGCGCGCCTGCTGGCGGGTTTTCGCGGCCAACCTGCCGGCGACGTCGATGCGCTGATTGATGCGGTGCTGGCCATTGGACGTTACGCTGCCGATCATTGCGAGGTCCTGGTGGAGATGGACGTCAATCCGTTGATTGTCCGGCCGCAGGGTCTGGGTGTCGTGGCGGTCGATGCGCTGATCAGTACTCGGGAGGTTTCCTAACATGCGCGACGGAATACGGATATTTCGCAATGGGCCGATTTTCGAAATCACCATTGACCGCCCCAAAGCCAACGCCATCGATCTCAAGGCAAGCCTTGCATTGAACGAGGCAATCGAGACCTTCCGCGACGACGCTGACATGCGTGTCGGAATCATCACCGGCGCGGGCGAGCGCTTCTTTTCTCCCGGCTGGGACCTGAAGGCTGCCGCAGCCGGCGAGGCCTCGGCGGAAGACTGGGGACCGGGCGGATTCGGCGGGCTGAATCATCCGCGGAATCTCAACAAGCCGATGATTGCTGCGGTCAATGGCATTGCCTGCGGCGGCGGTTTTGAGATCGTGCTGGGCACCGACCTCATCGTCATGGAAGAGCACGCAAGATTCGCATTGCCGGAAATCAATGTCGGCGTGCTGGCAGATGCGGGTTCAATCAAGTTGCGCCGGCGCATTCCGTATCATGTTGCGGTAGACATGCTGTTGACAGGCCGCTGGCTGGATGCAAAAGAGGCGCAGCAGTGGGGACTCGCGAATCACGTGGTGCCAAAAGGTCAGGCGTTGGCCAAGGCGCGCGAAATCGCCCGGCAACTGGCGGACGGGCCGCCGTTGCTGTTTCCTGCCATCAAGCAGCTGCTGCGTCACTCGGAAATGATTGCGGAACACGAAGCCTTTGCGCTGCACGACTCGCTCGACCTGGTGCAAAGGGTGGTGCGTTCCGAAGATCTCAAGGAAGGCACGCGTGCCTTCACCGAGAAACGCAAGCCGCGCTGGACCGGTCGTTAGAACCGGCCACCGGGCCGGTGGTCAGGTTCAGCCGCCGAGTGGGCGCAGCAGGGCGCGCGATATGATGTGACGCTGCACCTCGCTGGTGCCTTCCCAGATACGTTCGATACGCGCATCGCGCCAGATACGTTCGAGCGGCAGGTCCGACATCAGGCCCATGCCGCCATGTATCTGCAGGGCCTGGTCCGCAACCATGGCCAGCATCTCGGTCGCTTTCAATTTGGCCATCGCCATGTCGAGATCCGTTGCAATTTTCTGATCGTGCTTCCAGGCGGCTTCCATCACCATGAGCTCTGCTGCCCGCAACTCCATGGCCATGTCCGCGAGTTTGAAGCTGACACCCTGAAATTTGCCGATCTGTTGTCCGAACTGAACACGTTGGACCGCCCAGGACTTGGCAAGATCCAGGGCCCGTTCGGCCCGGCCCAGGCAGGTGGCTGCGACCTGGAGTCTCGTGGCGCTGAGCCAGCTGTTGGCCACTTCCAGCCCCTGGTGCAGCTCGCCGAGTATCGCAGCGGCCGGCACACGGCAATTGTCGAACTCCAGAATGCAGTTGTTGTAGCCGCGGTGCGAAACGTTGCGATAACCCTCGCGCACCGCAAATCCTGGGTGGCCCTTGTCGACCAGGAACGCGGTCAGTCGAGCGCGCGGTCCTCGGGGGCTCGACTCGGTGGCAGTGGCGGCAAATACAATGACAAAGTCGGCGTGATCGGCATGACTGATGAAATGCTTGGTGCCGTTGATGACAAAACCGTCGCCGCTTGGCACCGCGCTGGTCCTGATGGAACGCAGGTCCGAGCCCGCGCCCGGTTCGGTCAATGCCAGGCAGTCCATTTTCTCGCCGCGCACGCAGGGCAACAGGTAACGTTCACGCTGCTCGCCGACACAGGCGAGCAGGATGTTGGACGGTCGGGCGACACAGGTGTAATGCAGCGCGTAATTGGCGCGGCCCAGTTCCTTTTCGTACAGGACCCAGGTCAGGGTATCAAGACCGCCGCCGCCCAGTTCCGCCGGCATGTTGGCGGCGTAGAGGCCCGCCGCAATGGCCTTGGCCTTCAGTTCGCGACGCAATTCGTCGCGCAACACGCCGGTGTTCTCGATTTCCTGTTCGTGCGGATAAAGCTCCCGCTCGACGAATCGTCTGGTCGATTCGACTATCAGCTGCTGCTCATCGGTCAGCGAGAAATCCATGATCGCTCCCTCTGTCAGCTGGTGCCGTTGGCCCAGTCGCGAAGCAGGCGCAGCTGCAAATCGAGTTGCTCGAGCTGCCGCTCGGCAGGCCAGTCGGCGGGGCTGGTCACGGCAGTTGCCGTCAAGCCGTTGATGAACGTCATGATCGAACCCAGGACCTGCTTGCGCAATGCCTTGGGCCAGCGCTTCCATTCCGGCCAATGCGCGGCAATGCAGCGTTCGGACAGGCCCACATATTCGCGGTGCACCCCGGCATTGAGGCGCCGGGCGCTCGGACTGGTCGGGATCATTCCCCAGAACGCGGTCCAGAACGCACATTCTTCGCGTCGCAGCCGGTCGATCGGCAACGATTCGCTGAGCACCTCCAGCAGATCGTCGCCTGGCTGGTCGCGCCGCAGCAGACGCTGTTCCATGCGTTCCAGAATCAGACGCAGGGCGGCCAGCATCATCTGGTCCTTAGACCTGAAATAGTGGGCCACCATGCCGGTCGTGAATCCCACGGAATCTGCGATGCGCGCGACCGTTGCCTGTTCGAAGCCATGTCGTGCCACGACCTGACACACGGCCTGGGCAATCTGCTCGCGACGTTGGTCGTGATCGACCAGTTTTGGCATGGCTCAGCCGACCCTTTTCAGACCAATCGAACGACCGCGCTCACGCGGCAGCGATAGCTTCGCGTGCGCGGCCGCAAGGCGTTCAAGTTGTGCTCGCACTTCGGGACCGATGGGCACAGTACGCTTGACGTTGCTGTCGACATGTAACTGCATGTGCTCGGCAGTGGCCACCAATGCCGCGTCGTGCGCACGATGCATGCGATGAAAAATGTGCAGACGTTTGGCATCGAACTCCAGTATCTGCGTGGTCACATAGAGCGACTCGTTGACATTCAACTCCAGTTGATGCGTCAGGTGCGTTTCGACGGTAAAGAACGAGCGGCCGGTGGCCCGGTAGGCCGCATCGGCGCCGAGTCGTACGAACAAGGCATCGGACGCGTCGCCAAAGACCTGCAGATAGCGAGACTCGGTCATGTGGCTGTTGTAGTCGATCCACTCCGGGCGCACCTGGGTTGTCAGGACTCGCGTCGGACCGGACTGATCGTGCACAAGTTGCTGCGCCGCCTGCGATGCGTCCGCAAAGAGCCGGTCCTCGACCGCTCGGAGCGTCGCGCCCGCGCCCAGGACGCGCC
>CAYYQQ010000017.1:0-39160 GCA_964473595.1 uncultured Steroidobacteraceae bacterium
GATGAGCCTGCGTGATCTCGTCGAAGCGATCCTTCCGGAATGGGAGCGCTGGTATCCCAGCCTGTTCGATGCCGCTGCCGATCTCGGCGTGATCCGCGCGCGAGTCTGCCCGCCCTCGTCACTGCTGCTGTCGCGGCGGCACGCCGTGATCTACAGCGAAGCCGTGCAGGCATTCCGTGAATGCTGGAACGCGCTCGAAGAAGATAACTAACGCTCCGCTTGCCAGCCGGCACGCGTGACGCGCCACTCGCCGTCCTCGCGCGCGAGCCGCAGGTCGAAGCGCTGGATATCGGCTGCCAGATCCCAGTTCGAATCCGACTCGCGCCCCAGCATGCCGACGGTTACCTGCGCCCTTGCAACCTCCGCGCCCTCGAGCTCGATGGCATCGATGCGCGTGATCAGGCGTATGGACTGGTGAGCGATCAGATAGCCGTGTAGATAACGGCGGATTTCGTCGGCGCCGCGGCCGTCGCCATCGTGGTAGTCGTCGGCAATCAGTTCGCGCAAGGCCCCCGCATCGCGTGCCTCGGCTGCGGCTTCACCATCGATGATCAGTGCGCGTATCTCGTCCTCGGGCGTCGTTCCGGACCCGCAGGCCGCAAGTAACCAGACGGCCGCAACGAGAAGATTACGCGCGCGCAGGATATGCCTCCCACTGCGGCAGGCCGTCGGTGATTTCAAACCAGGGGGCACGGCTGGTGGCAAAGATGTGGCCCAGCGGCTTCATGCCCGGGTCGGTGTCGAGACTGCCGCAGGGCACGACGGCACGGCCGGTCGCCGCGACGATGCGCGGCACGGGACTACCGCAGCGTCGGCAGAAATCCTGGCCGAAGTATTTCGCGCCGGGCAGCGCATAACTCTGTACCTCACTGTCACCTTGCAACCATGAAAACTGCTCGCGCAGGTAGAACGCGTTGGTCGCGTGCGCGGCGCTGCGCGCGCGCCGGCAACGCGAGCAATGGCAGTTCTGCATACGCTCGGGTGCGCCAGCGAGTTCCCAGGCGATGGCGCCGCAAAGGCAACTGCCCTGTGTGACGCCGGCTTTCGGCTGCGGCTTTGGCCGGTCTAAGCCGGCGCCGCCGCCGAACTGCGGCGGATAGCCCTCATGCTGCGGCAGCCCATCGGTGATCGGATACCAGGCTGCACGTGAGCCGGTAAATATGTGCATCTGCGGCTTCAGGCCGGGATTGTCCTGCAGATTGCCGGCCGGCACCACGACCAGATTCATGGCGGGCAGCAGCATGGGCGTCACCGACCCGCAAGTTCGGCAAAATGGCCGGCGACCCTGCTCGGACGACGGGTAGGTTTCGATGTTGTCCTGGCCCGAGACCCAGCGGAAACCGGTATCCGGCGCCGAGGCAAACGTTGAGAACATCGCGCCATGGTGCTTGCGGCACATGGAACAGTGGCAATTGGCCATCATCGCAAACGGGCCGTCGACTTCGTAGCGGACAGTCCCGCAAAGGCAGCTTCCCGTATACATTGTGATACCTCGGGGCCCAGGTCCCGGATAGTTTGCACCAAAGAGGGACCGAGTCATGTACACGCTTTACTTTTCGCCCGGCGCGGCAAGTTTCGCCGTGCACTGGATGCTGATCGAACTCGGCGTTCCGCACGAACTGAAGAAAGTGGACCTGGAGGCCGGCGAACATCGCAAGCCCGAGTACCTGAAACTGAACCCGAATGGCTTCGTGCCGACCCTGGTCGTGGATGGCACACCGCTCTTCGAAAGTGCGGCGCTTCTGATGCTGCTAGCAGAACGCCATCCACAAGCAGGGTTTGCGCCGCCCACAGGAAGCCCGCAGCGCGGCGCCTATCTGACATGGATACTGCACCTGGCGAACACCCTGCAGCCCGCGAATCAGGATTGGTTTCACCCGGATCGGGTAGCCGGTGCGGAAGCCGTCGAGGCCGTCAAGGCAGGCGCCCACGCGCGGATCGTGGCCGGCTGGGACCGCATCGCAGCGCAAATCCGTTCCGGCGGGCCTTATCTCGTCGGCGATCGAGTCTGGGCCGTCGATTTTTTCGCGACGATGCTGATGCGCTGGTCGCGCAACATGCCGAAGCCTGCGACCGAATGGCCGGCGATTGCGGACTATGTCGCACGCATGAAGACGCGGCCGTCGTTCAAGACGCTCTATGCGCGTGAAGGCCTGGCTGAGTGGGCCTGAAGACTACAGAAAAGTGTAGGTCAGGCTCAGCGAAATCGTGTCGAGGCTCTTGTCCTGGACGATATTGAAGCGTTCGTACTCGAGCCGCGCACCGAGGCTGCTGAAACGCACCTGAACTCCGGCGCCGAAGGCCAGATCCGTCCCGCTCTCGTTGATCCTGAAGACGGGGGTAAAGCCCCCTGTTGAGTGGCCGTCGAACTTCCAGGAATTGACGCCAGCCTTGACGAACAGATCCACGAGCGGCAGGTCGAGATAGCCGACCGCGAAAGCAGAAAGCGTCTCCGCGGTCAGGCTGGTGCTTGCCGGGCAGGGCACGGTAATGAATTGTGTGCAAACGATGCCCGACGGCACGGTCGCGTTGCCGTGGTCGATATAGCTTGCCTCGACGCCGAAACTATCGAGTGGCCGCCAGCCGGCGATCAGTTTGTATCCACTGGTGCTGTCGTCGAATGGCAGGGCGTCGCCGGGGTTCGCGAGGCCGTATTCGCTTTGCACGACACCTGCGCCGACGTAGATGCCGTTGTCGGCGGCTTGTGCCAGACCCGCAACGAGACATAAGCCGATCAGGGTTATGGAACGCAACATGGGAGCCTCCGCATCATCCGAAGTCGTACGCATACGACTTGCGGACGCTGGCAATGGTTCCCTATCAAGACGCCGGTGTCGCCGGGATGATCAGCGGCTGCACGGTCTTGATGCTGCAGGCGAAATCGAGCAGCGTCTCGCCGATCGAGCCGGCCTCGATTTTCTCCCAGTAGCGCAGCAGGTTCGTCGAGCGCACCGGCTCGTCGGCCTGCAGGTTGTTCCACTTGTAGAAGATCAGGCCGCGCGTCGAACGCTGGCGCTTGACGCAATCCCAGTCGTCGCGGCTCGCGGCGCTCTTGTGCGCGCCCGGGCTCTGCGGGTTCTTGTACTCGATGCGCAGCCACATCGTGACGATGTCGCCGTTGCGTTCCGATTCGACCCTGGTCGCGAAATAAACCTGCTCGGGGTAGGTTTCCAGCCACTCCCAGTCGCTGCGGCCGCGCAGCTCGAGCTTCTTGACCCACTCGTTGCCGAGCCCCTTCATGGGCACGGTCTCGATCTGCGCGGAAGCAGGTGGCGCCAGGGCCAGCAGCGTGAGTGCGGTAATCGACGCGTGGAGCAGGCGGTTCATGAAGTGTTCCACGCGGCGGACCCGGCTTGGGTTCCGGATTATCAGCCGAGGATTGCCTCGCGTCGATAGAGCCGCCCGGCCACCGGTTCGCCGCGCATGCAGGGCGCATACCAGCCATGGCCGGGCACGGTACCATGGCGCCCCGGATTTCTGACACTGGCGACATGGATACTTTCGACGTCATCGTCATCGGCGGCGGCCACGCCGGCACAGAGGCGGCTCTCGCGGCCGCCCGGATGGGCGCGCGCACGCTGCTCGTAACCCAAAGCCTGGCGACCATCGGCCAGATGAGTTGCAACCCGGCGATCGGCGGCATCGGCAAGGGGCACCTGGTCCGCGAGATCGACGCGCTCGGGGGCGCGATGGCGCGGGCCGCCGATCGCGCGGGTATCCAGTTCCGCACCCTGAACGCGAGCAAGGGTCCTGCGGTGCGCGCGACACGGGCACAGGCGGACCGCACACTCTATAAGCGCGCAATCCGCGAACTGCTGGAGGCACAACCCGGACTCGAACTGCTCGAGGCAGAAATCGCCGATCTGGTTGTCGTGGACAGTCGCGTGACCGGCGTCGTGACCGCGAAGGGCCAGACGCTCGCAGCCCGCGCAGTCGTGTTGACAGTCGGGACCTTTCTTGGCGGACGCATGCACGTCGGTCTCGAGAGCCACGAAGGCGGGCGCGCCGGGGATCCGCCGTCGAACCGCCTCGCGGCACGCCTGCGCGAGCAGCCGCTCAAGGTTGGGCGCCTGAAGACCGGCACGCCGCCGCGTATTGACGGCCGCACGCTCGACTATACCGCGATGCGGGCGCAGCCCGGCGACGAGCCGCGTCCCGTGTTTTCTTTCCTCGGCCGTCGCGAGGGGCACCCGAAGCAGGTTGTCTGCCACATCACGGCGACGAATGAGCGCACGCACGAAATCATCCGTGCTGCCACCGATCGCTCGCCGATGTTCACCGGGATCATCGAAGGCATCGGCCCGCGCTACTGCCCGTCGGTCGAGGACAAGGTCGTGCGCTTTGCCGACAAGTCATCGCATCAGGTATTCGTCGAACCGGAAGGACTCGACACCGACATCGTCTACCCGAACGGCATCTCGACCAGCCTGCCACTCGATGTGCAGGAAGGCTTCGTGCGGACCATCCGCGGTTTCGAAAAAGCAGAGCTGACAAGACCCGGCTACGCGATTGAATACGATTATTTCGATCCGCGCGGACTGAAGTACAGCCTGGAGACAAAGCCGCTCGCCGGGCTTTACTTTGCGGGCCAGATCAATGGCACGACCGGCTACGAGGAAGCGGCGGCCCAGGGCCTGCTCGCGGGCATCAACGCAGTACTCGCCGTATGCGGCCGCGAGCCCTGGTGGCCGCGTCGCGACGAGGCTTACCTCGGTGTGCTCGTGGATGACCTGATCACCCGCGGCGCGATCGAACCCTACCGCATGTTTACGAGCCGCGCCGAGTACCGCCTGCTGCTGCGCGAGGACAACGCGGATTACAGGCTGACACCGATCGGCAGGGACTTCGGGCTAGTCGATGACTCACGCTGGAGTTTCTTTTGCCGCAAGCGCGATGCGACCGAGGCGGAGATCGAAAGACTCTCCGGAATATTGCTGCGGCCCGGCACTCCCGCCGGTGACGAGGCGGCCGAACTGCTGGGTGCAACGCTGCCACGCGAACAGCGTGCCTTCGAATTGCTGCGCCGGCCGGATGTGGATTACGCCGCACTGACTTCGCTCGCCGCGGTCGGAACGCTTACCGCGGATGATGATGAACGCCTGACGCCGCAGGTGTCCCTGCAGGTCGAGGTTCGCGCGAAGTACGCGGGTTATATCGAGCGGCAGCAGGCCGAAATCGAGCGGCAACTGCGTCATGAACAGACACGCCTGCCCGATGCCATCGACTATGCGGCCGTTGCGGGTCTCTCGAACGAGGCGCGGCAGCGACTTTCTGAATCGCGACCCGAGACCGTGGGCCAGGCCTCGCGCCTGCCCGGCATCACGAGCGCGACGATTTCAATCCTTCTCGTGCACATGAAGAAGCGCGCGCGGGCCGCATGAATCCGCGGCGCGGCGCGGCAATCGTCGCTCTGATTGCAGGGCTCTGGACCGCCTGGTTTCTCTCCACGCACGAGACCCTGCCACCGCCTACGGCATCGCTGGAGCTTCGGCGCGGCAATGGTACGGAGCCCGATTCCATCGATCCGCAACTTGCGCGGATGGAAGCGGCGATGACGATACTGCGCGACTGCTACGAGGGCCTGGTCTCGATGGCGGCGGACGGCGGTATCATCGCTGGCGCCGCGGCGTCCTGGTCTATGAGCGAGGACGGGCGCAGCTATACCTTCAGTCTACGAAAGGACGCGCGCTGGTCGAATGGCGATCCACTGGTTGCGGAGGACTTCGCCTTTGCGTTCCGGCGCCTCGTAGACCCGAAGGCCGCTTCGCAGTACGCATTGATGCTGGAGCCGGTCGTGAACGCGACCGAGATCGTCGCCGGTCGTAAGCCGCCGGAGATGCTCGGCGTCTCGGCACCGGATGCCTCAACGCTCGTCGTGCAGCTCACAGGGCCATCAGCCTATTTTCTGGCGATGCTCTCGCATCCGAGTACCTTCCCGGTGCATCGGGCGACGCTGGCCGCGCATCCAAAGGATTTCGCGCGGCCCGGCATCGCCGTGACCAATGGCGCATTCGTGCCCGTGGACTGGCAGATTGGCTCGCACATCATCGCCGCGCGCAACACGCATTACTGGAATGACTCCGCGACGCGACTCGCATCCGTGCGCTATGTGCACGTCGCCGATCCGCTGACGGAACTGACGCGCTTCCGCGCGGGCGATCTCGACGTGACCTACGCGATCCCACCGGGCGAACTCTCCCATCTCGAGCGCGAATTGCCGGGACAATTGCGCGTCGCGCCGCATATCGGTGTTTACTACTATGGTTTCGCGCTCGACCTGCCGCCGTTTAGAGATGCGAAAGCGCTGCGTCGCGCACTGACGATGGCGATCGACCGCGATGTGCTGACGAAGCAGGTGCTGGGCGATGGCGAGCGGCCTGCATACAGCTGGGTGCCACCCGGCGTCGCGGGCTACACGCCGCAGGTCTTCGACTGGGCCGGAATTTCGCAGGATGCTCGCAACGAGGAGGCGCGGCGACTGTATGCGGTGGCTGGCTATTCGAAAGAACGGCCTTTGGTGGTTGAGCTGCGCTACAACAAGAGTCCACTGCACGACCGTATCGCACTCGCGGTGACCGCGATGTGGAAGGAGCAGCTGGGCTTCGAAGCGACGTTGCGTTCCGAAGATTTTCGGGTGCTGAAGCAGGCCATCGATGCACGTGAGACCGTGCTGTTTCGCGGCAGCTGGATCGGCGATTACAACGATGCCTACTCTTTCCTGCAGGTGCTGAAGGGCGGTTTCGGCATCAACCTGCCGCGCTACCACAACGACTCCTACGACCAGGCGCTCGTGGCCGCAGCACGCGCTGGCGGCACCGAACGCGCCCAGCTGCTCGCAGTTGCTGAGCGCCAACTACTCGACGATGTCCCGCTGATCCCGCTCTACTTCTACGTGTCCAAGCGCCTTGTCGCGCCACGCGTCAGCGGCTGGTACTCCAACGTCATGAACGTCACGTACAGCAAGGACCTCTCGCTTCAGTAGTTGGTTGCGGCATACCGCCCGGTCGGGGCTCCCAGGCTCCACTCAAAATCCCCGACCCGGCCGGCAGGCAGAAACCGGACAATCTATGTGCTACTAAACCGGACAGTTCTATTTGCTACCAACATGGACCGACTCGTGCTGCCGGGCGGTATGATTCGCGCAACTTGTTACCTGTCCTCATGTGGACGATAACCGGGCATCCGGGGGTGCGTTATGCGCAATTTCTTCCAGTTCGATGTGAATTCCATCAACGGCGATGCCGACCTGCTCGGAGGCCTGAAGGGCAAGGTCGTGCTGGCCGTGAATGTGGCGAGCCGCTGCGGCCTGACTCCCCAGTACACCGGGCTCGAGGAACTGCACGAGGAACTCGCGAAGGAAAACTTCGCGGTCGTCGGCTTTCCCTGCAATCAGTTCGGCGCGCAGGAGCCCGGCAGCGAGCAGGAGATCCAGACCTTCTGCTCGGCGACTTATGGCGTTACCTTCCCGATGAGCGCCAAACTTGAAGTCAACGGTACCGGCCGCCATCCGCTTTACGCGTGGTTGACCGATCCGGCGAACGGCAATCCGGGCGACATCCAGTGGAATTTCGAGAAGTTCCTGGTCGGCCGCGACGGGTGCCTGCTCAAGCGCTATGCGCCGACCACCAAGCCACGCGACAACGGCCTGATGCAGGACATCGCGGACGCCTTGTAAACGCAAATGCATTAATATTGCGGACCGCCTGGAGATGAACTCGATGCGACTCGATCACGCTGGCAAGGCGCTATTCGCGACCATCGCGCTGCTGCTCGCCTCGTCTGCTCTTGCGGATGGCGGTGACGCAGAGCGCGGCCGCAAGCTCGCCTATAGCTGCATGGGCTGCCACGGCATCGAGAATTACAAGAACGCCTACCCGAAATATTCCGTGCCGAAACTCAGCGGCCAGAGCGCGACCTACATCGCCGCGGCGCTGGCGGAATACGACGCCGGCGCACGTTGGCACCCGACCATGAAAGGCATGGCGTCAACACTGTCGGCGCAGGATCGCGCCGATCTGGCGGCATGGTTCCAGGGCCCGCAACGCGCCAGGTCGGACGCACCGCCGGTCGGTACGGCGCCCGCAACGACTGCGGCCTGCACGGCTTGCCACGGCCAGGATGGCGTCGGCACCCTGCCGGAGAATCCCACGCTCGCCGGCCAGCACGCCGATTACCTGGCTCAGGCGCTCAACGACTACCGGCTGGGCAAGCGCCAGAATCCGGTCATGGGCACCTTCGCGGGCCAGCTGACGCGGGACGACATCCAGGCGCTCGCCGCGTATTTCTCAAGCCAGCCCGGGCTCGCGACGCCCAAGCGCTAGCCGCGCGGGCTTGCTCAAGCCCGTGCGATCATGGGCGACAATGACCGCGGAAATTTCCAGCAAGCTGACCGATTTCGATGCCGGAATCACGGCGATCGACGCGGATTACGTGCGACCGCGGCTCGCAGCGTCGCATCTCATCGTGGACCAAGGCCGCGCCGCTTTCGTGGATACCGGCACCACGCTCTCCCTGCCAAACCTGCTCGGCGCGCTTGAAATCAAGGACATTGACCCGGCCGATGTGGACTGGGTGCTAACGACGCATGTGCATCTCGATCATGCGGGTGGGGCGGGCGCGCTGATGCGGGCGCTGCCGAACGCGCGCTGCGCCGTGCATGCCCGCGGCGCACGCCATCTGGCGGAGCCTTCGAAGCTGATCGCCGGCTCGATCGCGGTTTATGGCGAGCAGCGTTACCGGGAGCTCTATGGCGAGATCGTCCCCGTTGACGAGGCGCGTATGCTCGTGCCGGTGGACGGCGAGCGAATTACGCTCGGTTCGCGCACATTCGAATTGATCCACACGCCTGGCCATGCGCTACACCATTATTGTGTCGTGGACCTCGATCACGACCGGATTTTCTCGGGCGACACCTTCGGCATTTCCTACCGCGATTTCGACGTGGATGGACGCGCACTCATCTTCCCGACCACGACGCCGGTGCACTTCGACCCGGAAGCGCTCTGCAACTCGGTGGACCGGCTGATGAGTTACAAGCCGGAGGCGATCTACCTGACGCACTACTCGGAGGTCCGCGATCTCGGGCGCCTGGCAGGTGAGATGAAGGATCGCGTGCGCGCGTTCGCGGACCTGGGCCGTCGCCACGCGAAGGCGCCTGATCGCGGAGGCGTGCTGCGCGCGGAGATGTTTGCCATGCTGTCGCGCTGGGTCGACGACCATGGCTTCCAGGGCGATGAGAAGAAGCTGCACTGGCTGCTCGACGACGACGTCGAGTTGAACAGCCAGGGCATCGAAGTGTGGCTGGACCGGGGATCCGCATGAGCAGTTTCAAGGCCTTCAGGATTCACGAGCGCGAGAAGCGCATCGAGGCCGGCTTCGAGACGATGAGCACCGATGAGCTCACGCCCGGCGAGGTGCTGATTCGCGTGCGCTATTCGAGCATCAACTACAAGGACGCGCTTGCGGCGACTGGCGCGGCGAAAGTCCTGCGCCACTATCCGCTGAATGGCGGCATCGACCTGTCCGGGGAAATAGAGAGCTCGACCGATGCGCGCTACGAGCCGGGGCAGCCGGTGCTGGTGACCGGCTGCAGCCTCAGCGAGACCGTGGACGGCGGCTACGCCGAATACGCGCGCGTCACCGGTGACTCAGTGATCCGCCTGCCGGACGGCATCGACCTGATGCAGGCCATGGCGCTCGGAACCGCGGGATTCACCGCGGCACTCGCAATCCATCGCATGGAACACAACGGGCAGACGCCTGCCAAGGGTCCGATCGTCGTGACCGGCGCGAGCGGCGGCGTGGGCTCGATCGCCGTGGACCTGCTTGCAGGCCGCGGCTACGAAGTGGTCGCGGTCAGCGGCAAGCCGGAGGCGGACGATTACCTGAAGGCGCTCGGCGCGTCGCGAATCCTGCGCCGCCAGGAAATCGACATCGGCAGCCGGCCGATGGAGGCGGTGCTCTGGGCGGGCGCCATCGACAATGTCGGCGGTGAACTGCTGACCTGGCTCACTCGCACCGTGGATTTCTTCGGCAATATCGCGAGCATCGGGCTCGCAGGCAGCGTGAAACTCGAGACGACCGTGCTGCCGTTCATCCTGCGTGGCGTGAATCTGCTCGGCATCACCTCGTCCTCGACGCTCCGCAATGTGCGCCTCGACGTCTGGCGGCGCCTCGTATCCGATCTGCGGCCGCGGCACTTCGACCGCTTCGTGACGCGGACCATTGACTTCGACGAGTTGCCGGGCGCATTCGACGGCTACATGAAAGGCCGCGTGCTCGGGCGCACGGTCGTGAAGATCGCCTGAGTGCCCGCCGATCCGCTCGAAAGAACGCTGCTGGTCGGCGCCAGGGAACAGGGCATCGCGCTCGAGCCGGCGCAGGCGGCGGCGCTGCTGCGCCTGATCAGCGAACTTCGCGAATGGAACCAGCGCTTCAACCTGACCGGGATCACCGACCCGGTGGAGATGGTTCGTAAGCACCTGCTGGATTCGCTGTCGGTGCAGCCGTACCTGCGTGGCACGCGCATCGCCGATGTCGGCACGGGCGCAGGTTTCCCGGGATTGCCGCTTGCCGTGATCAATCCCGAGCGGCAGTTCGCGCTGATCGAGGCGACCGGCAAGAAAGCCCGCTTCGTCCGGCATGCGGCGGACGTCATGGAACTCAAGAATGTCGAGGTCATCCCAGCGCGGTCCGAGGATTGGCGGGGACCTGTGCCATTCGACTGCGTCCTGACGCGCGCGCTCGGGAAACTGGCTGATTTCGTGCGTGTTGCGGGACATTTGTGCGCTCCTGGGGGCCGCTTGCTCGCGATGAAAGGCCGCCACCCGGACTCCGAGATCGCGGCCCTGCCGTCTGGCTGGCGGGCAGTCGCCGTGCACGACCTGCGAATTCCCGGTCTTCCTGCTGCGCGTTGTATCGTGGAGCTCGGGAGAGCCTGAATCATGAAGCGCATCATCGCGGTCGCGAACCAGAAAGGCGGCGTCGGCAAGACGACGACGGCCGTGAATCTCGCCGCATCGCTCGCGGTGACGAAGCGGCGCGTGCTGCTGGTGGACCTCGATCCGCAGGGCAATGCCACGACGGGCTGCGGCGTGGACAAGCGATTGCTGGAGCGCTCCTCGACGGAAGTGCTGCTGGGCGATTGTCGCGCGGAAGACGCGATCGTCCCGATCGATCCGGGCGGTTTCGATCTACTGCCATCCAATCAGGATCTCACCGCTGCGGAAGTGCGATTGCTCGCAACGCCCGCGGGCCGCGAGCACCGGCTCGAACAGGCGCTCGCGCCGATTCGTGCTCGCTATGACCTCATCCTCATCGACTGCCCGCCGGCGCTCAACATCCTGACGGTGAATGCGCTCACGGCGGCGGATTCCGTGCTGATCCCGATGCAGTGCGAGTACTACGCACTCGAGGGCCTCTCGAGCCTCGTCGGAACGATCGAGCAGATCCACGACTCGATCAATCCGCGGCTGCGCATCGAGGGCATCCTGCGGACGATGTTCGACCCGCGCAATAATCTTTCGAATGACGTCGCCGCGCAGCTGATCGAGCATTTCGGCGACCGCGTATTCCGCACGATCATTCCGCGCAATGTACGACTCGCCGAGGCGCCGAGCTTCGGCGTGCCGGCCCTGTTCCACGACAAGGATTCACGCGGCGCGCTCGCCTATCTCGCGCTCGCCGGCGAGATGATCCGGCGTTCCGAAGGGCCGGACCCCCCCGACGTCGACGCCTGACCGCGGTCCGTCCCGGTTCCGGGACGGGACCCGAATTTCCCGTCCCGCAAGCGAGATCAAGCCCGCCCCGGCACCCGTTCTGGGCAAGGGGCTAAAAAACCATAAAATTAATATAAACAATACGTTACGGACTCTCCGGCCGACTTGGCACGCTACTTGCTATATCCCTATCAGAGATCGCGGCTACGGCCGCACAAGCAAGGACGAGGAGACAACCATGAATACGATTTATCGCAACACCCGCTCATTCGCCTCCGCGCTGGCGGCGACCGTGGTCGTCGGTCTCACGGGCCTGACGCTCGACCAGGGCCATGCAGGCGCGCTGCCGCGCGGCGTGGTCGAGATCGGTGAACTCCAGACACTGCAGGTCGGCGACCTGATGATCGCTGTGCTGCCGGAAGTCCAGGTGATCGGCGGCCGCGACGTCCAGCTCGCCGATGTCGAAGCGACCGATGTCGACGGCGCGCGTGGCTGAGGCGTGGCACGCGGCCATGGGCCGTGGCGACGCACCGGCTGATGTCCAGTGGGCGCGCGCGCTCACGGCAGTCGCGATCGCCTTCGTGCTCGCCTTCTGGCAACTGTGTCAGTTGAATTGCTTCTTCGGAGTGCACTGATGGATCGGCCGCGCCTGAAGGATCAGTCGAAGCGCATGAAACTCGCCTGGGTTGTCGGCGGGTTCATCGCGCTTTCCGGTGTTGCGTTTGCGATCGCGCGCCTCGAGCCCGGCGCGCCGAGTGTCGCGCGCGAACAGTTGTATCTCGACGAAGTGAAAGAAGGCACGCTGGAGAGAAAAGTGCGCGGCCCGGGCTTGCTGCAACCGCGCGAGGCTCGCTGGCTCGCAACCCGCGTCGAGGCCCGCGTCGACCGCGTGCTGGTGCGCCCCGGTGAAATGGTCAAGCCCGACACGATCATCGTGGAACTTTCCAATCCCGAGGTCGAGCGCGCGGCGGATGCCGCGGAGCTCGAAGTGTCGGCTTCGCGTGCCGAATTTGCGGCGACGCGACTGGAACTCGTGAGCCAGAAGCTGGATCGCCGTTCCTCGCTCGCGGAAGCGAGAGCCACGGCCGAATCCGCGCGTCTGCAGGCCGTCGCCGAAGAGCGCGCATTCAGCATGAACGCGGTATCTGAGTTGCAATACTCACGCTCGAAGATCCTGGCAGCCCAGCTTGCGGAGCGCACGCAGATCGAGGAACAGCGCCTCGCGGCCCTCGATGCCGCGGTTGCGGCGCAGCTGGACGCGCGCATGGCGCGGCTGCGGCAGCTCGAGCGGACGCTTGAGGAGCGTCGGCTGGCGGCCGATTCGCTGAAGGTGCGCGCCGGCATGGCCGGCGTCGTGCAGAGCGTTCCAGTGCAGGAAGGGCAGCAGCTGACGCCCGGCGCCAATGTCGCGCGGGTCGCGAAGCCGGGTAGCCTGTACGCTGAGCTGCGCATACCGGAACTCGACGCACGCGACCTTGCTCCGGGGCAGCCGGCATCGATCGACATGCGCGATCGCCTGGTGCGGGGCCGCGTCGTACGCGTGGATCCAGCGGTCGTTGCGGGTGCGGTACGTGTCGAGATCGACTTCGACGAGGCACTGCCTTCGCAGGCACGCGCCGACCTCTCAGTGGACGGCACGATCGCGATCGAGACTCTGAAGAACGTGCGCTTTGTCGGGCGGCCGGTCGGCGCGCAGTCCGGCGTCGCGACGACGGTATTTCGAGTGCGGGCCGGCAGCAGTGTCGCCGAGCGCGTGCCGGTGAAATTCGGAAAAGCGTCCGTGAACCAGATTGTCGTGCTCGAGGGGCTCGATCCCGGCGACATCGTGGTGCTCGCGGATACGACGCAATGGTCCGGCAAGGACCGCCTGGTCATCGACTGAATCAACGGAGTACAGACCACATGCAGGAACAAGCCATGATCCGCCTCGAGTCCGTGACCAAGGTCTTCTATACCGACGATCTTGAAACACATGCGCTCGACGGCGTGCATCTCGACGTCGGCAAGGGTGAGTTCCTGTCGATATCCGGTCCTTCCGGCTGCGGCAAGTCAACGCTGCTGGCGCTGCTTGGCCTGCTGGATACGCCGACGGACGGGCGCTACCTGCTGGGCGGCCAGGACGTCACTGCGCTGACCCCCGCAGCGCGTGCGCGCGTGCGCAATGAACGCATCGGCTTCATCTTCCAGGCCTTCAACCTGATCGGGGACCTCACGGTGCTGCAGAACGTGGCGCTGCCGCTGACCTATCGCGGCAATATGGATACCGCCGAGCGTCACAAGGCAGCGCTCGCGGCACTCGAGCGCGTCGGCATGTCGCATCGTGTGAATCATCACCCGGCGCAACTGTCGGGCGGCCAGCAGCAGCGCGTGGCGGTTGCCCGCGCGCTCGCGGGCCGGCCTTCGATCCTGCTGGCAGACGAACCGACCGGCAATCTGGATTCGCGAAACGGCGAGGCCGTCATGAACCTGCTGCGCGAATTGCATCGCGAAGGTTCGACGATCTGCATGGTCACGCACGATCCGCGTTATGCGGACTACGCCGACCGCAAGATCCAGCTGTTCGACGGTCGTGTCGTGGACGAAAACACGCTGATCGACCTGTCGTCGCGCCGCGCGGCGAAAGGCTGAGGGGAAACTCATGCGCGGATTCTTCGAAGAGCTTAAAGCGGCGCTTTACGGCCTGGCGCGCGCGCCCGGATTCACGGCGCTCGCCGTCGGTGTGCTGGGCCTCGGCCTCGGCGCGGTGATATTCATGTACGGCGCGGCGGACACGCTGATGCTGAAGCCGCCGCCATACCCGAACTCAGATCGCATCTACCGGATCGCGACACTCGCGATGCACGATGATGACTACAACGACTCCATGCCGCCACAGGACTACGTGCTGGTGCGGGACGCGCAAACGCAGTTTGAGGCGCTTGGATCGATTTATGTTGGCACCGCCTATGTCACGGGTGACGGACAAGCGGAACGTTACGAAGGCGGCTTTGCGGGCGGCACCATTTTTGACGTCGCGGGTGTCAAGCCGGAACTCGGTCGGGTGATCGAGCCACGCGACGTGGTCGAGAGCGCGGCACCCGTCGTCGTGCTGGGAAATGAGCTGTGGCATGAACGATTTGGTGCTGATCCCGCCATCATCGGCCGGGTGATTCACGTTAATGGCCGCCCGGCGGAGGTGGTCGGCGTGATGCCGAAGGGTTTTACGTTCCCGGCCAGCTCCTCGCTGTGGCTGGCGAACCAGGAAGACGCAACTCGCAAGACGCGCCTGGACGCAAGTAGCGTCGAGGTCTTCGGGCGGCTTCGTCCGGACGGCAATCTCGATTTGGCCCAGCAGGAACTGGCGCCCGTCGCTGCGCGGATAAAGGCGGAGGACAAGACACTAAGCTGGGATCGGTACTTCAGCCTGGTGCCGATGGCGGCCGCGCAAATGGGCAGTAACGGAGTCCAGTTGCTCTGGACCCTGCTCGCGGCGGTTTGTTTTGTGCTCCTGATCGCCTGCGCCAATGTCTCGAACCTGCTGCTGGCGCGCTCGGCCTACCGTGTGCGTGAGACGACCGTCCGCTCGGCGCTGGGTGCCTCGCGGTCCCGTCTGATCGCGCACATGCTTGCGGAAGGGCTCGTCATCAGCGCAGTCGCAACACTCATTGGGCTCCTGCTCGCGTCCATTGCGCTCGACGGCATGCGCCTGGCCGTCAGACGAATGATGGAAGACAGCCCGACCTGGTGGGCCTTCGACATCGACCTGCGCGTGGCGGCCGTCGCCGTCGCGGCAGCACTCGTCTCCACACTGATCGCCGGGCTGCCGGCCGC
Organism: uncultured Steroidobacteraceae bacterium; assembly: GCA_964473595.1. Lineage (GTDB taxonomy): Bacteria > Pseudomonadota > Gammaproteobacteria > Steroidobacterales > Steroidobacteraceae > SCUD01. The sequence continues at coordinate 15,528 of CAYYQQ010000017.1, forward strand.
GTTGCGCGCCTCGCGGCCGTCACTGGATGCGCTGCTTCGTGATGGCGGGCGAACCGGCACTGGCCTTGCCATCGGCAGGATCGCGTGGGGGCTGGTTGTATTCGAGGTCGCATTGGCCTGCGCGCTGCTGGGCGGTGCCGCGCTGATGACGAAGAGTGTGTTGACGGTTACGAGCGGCGATGTCGGCGTCAAGACCGAAGACATCATGACCGCGCGCGTCGGTCTCACCGCGGGAACCTACACAAAGGACGAGGACCAGCTTCGCTTCTGGGAAGAGCTGTTGCAGCGTATCCAGGCGCAGCCTGGAATCGATGCCGCTGCAGTCACCGTGTCGCTGCCCGGGCACGGGACCAACAGCGGCCCGGCCTCGGTGGAAGGCCGGGACTACGGCGATGCCAGCACGCGGCCGGATGTGCAGGGCGTCGTTGCGAGTCCTTCGTTCTTCGAAACTTTCCGCCTCGCGGCGAAGCAAGGCCGATTGCTGGACAGCCGGGATCGCGCCGACACGCTGCAAAGCATCGTCATCAACGAGACCATGGCGCAACAGATCTGGCCCGGTGTGTCGCCACTCGGTGCGCGCGTGCGCTTCGAACTTGATCCGGATTCCAGGTGGCGCACAGTCGTCGGCGTCGTGCCGGATGTCGTGCATGACGACGATGGCAAGGTGAAGCCGACGATCTATGTGTCGATCGGGCAGCGCCCGCAACGATTCATGAGCATTGCAATCCGTGGCGAGGGGGATCCCCGCGGCCTGATCCAGGGCGTGCGTACGGCGCTCGCGCAGACTGATCCCGACCTGGCGCTTTACTGGGCGCGTACACTTGACGAGGCGATGGTCGTGCAAACCGCGGGCTTCCGTATTGTCGGCACGATGTTTGCAGTGTTTGCGGTTGTCGCGCTGGTGCTGGCGGCTGCCGGGCTCTTCGGTGTGCTCGCTTTCCATGTCGGCCAGCGTACGCGCGAGATTGGCGTGCGCCGGGCGCTCGGCGCGGACGACCGGCGCATCCTCAGGCTGGTCATACGCGCGAGCGGCAGCCAGGTGCTGATCGGCATCGTGCTGGGCATGGCGCTCCTGCCATTCATCGGCCGCGCGCTTGGCAGCGTTCTGCTCGACGAAAGCCCCTACGATCCGCTGATTTACAGCCTGGTGCTGGTGCTGATGCTGGTGGTGGCCGTGGTCGCGACGCTGACGCCGACCCGGCGCGCTCTGCGGATCGATCCGGCGGCGGCATTGCGCTACGAGTAAGGGCCGTGCAGGATCGCGACTCATGCAGGCGCGCATCCTCATCGCAGACGACCAGGCGGACATACTCGCTGCACTTCGGTTGCTGCTGAAGCGCGAGGGCTTCGAGGTCGCGACCGCGACCTCGCCCGCAGGCGTCCTCGACGTCGTTTCCCGCGAGCGGATCGACGTCGCGCTCGTGGACCTCAACTACGCCCGCGACACGACTTCCGGCAAGGAAGGCCTGGATCTCGTCGACCAATTGCGCCGGCGCGACCCCGAGATGCCGGTCGTGGTCATGACCGCCTGGGCGACCGTGGATGTCGCGGTGCAGGCAATGCGCCACGGCGCCAATGACTTCATCGAGAAGCCCTGGGACAACCAGCGCCTGATGAGCGTGCTGCGCAACCAGGTCGCGCTCGCCCAGGCGCGTCGCCAGGGCCGGCGCCTCGCCGATGAGAACGCGATCCTGCGCGCGAGCGACGGCGCGAAACTCGTTGCGACCTCGGCGGCCATGCAGGACGTGGTGCGCCTGGCACGGCAGGTGGCACCCTCGGATGCGAGCGTCCTGATCACGGGCGAGCCGGGTACGGGCAAGAGCCTGCTCGCGCGCCTGATGCACGACTGGTCGGATCGCGCCGAGAAGTCCTTCATCTCGGTCAACATCGGCGGCCTGCCGGAATCGGTGTTCGAGAGCGAAATGTTCGGCCATGTCCGCGGGGCGTTCACCGACGCGAAGGCCGACCGTGCTGGGCGATTCGAACTGGCCGATGGTGGCACGCTGTTCCTCGATGAGATCGGCAATGTGCCGCCCGCGCAGCAGGCACGGCTGCTGCGGGCGCTCGAGACCGGGGAGTATGAGCGCGTCGGTTCCTCGCGCACCCAGCGCGCCGATGTGCGAATCATCTCGGCGACCAACGCCAACCTGCCGGCGATGATCGCCGACGGCCGTTTTCGCGAGGATCTGCTGTTTCGCATCAATACCGTCGAGATCCGGTTGCCGCCGCTGCGCGAGCGGCGCGAGGAGATCGCCGAGCTCGCGACCACCGCGCTCGAGAAGAAGGCGGCGCAGTACAGCCGCGACATCCGCGGGTTTGAGCCGGCGGCATTGACCGCGCTGATGCAATACGGCTGGCCGGGCAATGTTCGCGAGCTCAACAGCGTGGTCGAGCGGAGCCTGCTGCTGACTGCGGGCCCGCAGGTCGGCGTCGCGGATCTGCGCTTGTCTGCGGCTCGCGCCGGGCCGCCTTCACTCGAAGAGATGAGCCTCGAAGACGCGGAACGTGCGCTGATCCGCTCTGCGATCAAGCGCAATGGCGGCAGTGTGCCGGCGGCCGCCGAGGCGCTCGGGCTGTCGCGCAGCGCGATGTATCGGCGTCTCGAAAAGCTGGGTCTCAAGCCTGACGAGCTCTAGGCCAGCCGTGACGCAACAACCCGAGACACAGAGAAAACCCCTGAAGACCCGGCCGGTCACGGGCGGTTTGCGTATGTCATTCCAGACCCGCATCGTGCTGCTGGCGCTCGGCGGCGGATTGCCGGCAACCCTTCTTGTGCTGGTGCTGCTGCGAAACGCCGACATTGTCGACTCCGTTTATCGACTGATCGTCGTGGTACTGCTGGGAGTCTGGCTGGGCTTTGCGATCGCTGTCTATCGCGCGACCATCGAGCCGCTGCGCTCGATTGCGAACCTGCTCGAGGCGCTGCGTGGCGGTGATTACGCCGTGCGCGGAAGATATGCGCGGAAAGGCGATGCACTGGGCGACGTGGTGCTGGAGTCCAACCGACTCGGTGCAACACTTCGATCGCAGCGCTTTGAGGCGCTCGAAGCATCCGCCTTGTTGCACAAGGTCCTGGCCGAGATCGACGTGGTCGTGCTCGCCTTCGACGGCGAGGGAATCATCCGGCTCGCAAATCGCGCGGCCGGCGAGCTCTTGCGGCGTCGCCCTGAGACGCTGGTTGGATTGTCCGCCGCCGAAATCGGTGTCGCGGATCTCGTGGAAGGCCCGGCCGTCGCGAGCGAATCCTTTGCATTCCCCGCGCGCAGCGGCCGCTGGCAGGTGATGCGCGAGACCTTCCGCGATGGCGGGCGTCAGTTTCATTTATTGGTCATCACGGACCTGAGCCAGGCCTTGCGCGACGAGGAAAGGCGCGCCTGGCGCAAATTGATCCGCGTGATCTGGCACGAGCTCAATAATTCGCTCGCACCGATCAAGTCCGTCATCGAGACGAGCCGGGATGCCCTTGCCGCCGGGCCACTCGAGGCGGATGAACGCAAGGAACTCTCGGAGTCGCTCGCGGTGATGGCCGACCGCGCGGAGGGGCTGCGCCGGTTTCTTTCCCGCTACAGCGAGCTTGCCCGGTTGCCGGAACCGACCCTTGCCGACTGCAATGCGCCGGCCCTGCTGCGGCAGGTCGCCGCGCTCCAGGCTGGCCGCGTGCGCGTCACGGCGCCTGATGGCTTGAATGTGCGGGGCGATGCGGATCAGCTGCAGCAGGCCCTGATCAATCTGGTGCGCAATGCCATCGAGGCGACGCCGGACGCTGCGGAGCCGGTGGAATTGCGGGTATTCCAGGGCAAGGACGGGGTCGTCTTCGAAGTCGAGGATTGCGGCGCCGGTGTCGCCAATCTCGACAACCTGTTCGTGCCGTTCTTCACGACCAAGCCCGGCGGCAGCGGCATCGGGCTCGTATTGGCCCGGCAGGTCGCCGAGGCCCATGGCGGCTCGCTGTCCCTGCAGAATCGCACCGACCGGAGCGGCTGCATCGCCCGAATGATCATTCCGGGATAGAAAGGGGACGTCACCCTTTTCCGCTAAACTCACGGCGATGGCTGACAAGAAAAGAGGTCTGGGACGCGGGCTTGAGGCACTGCTCGGGCAGGGCACGCCACGCCCGGCGGCGGATGCGCCGGCCCAGGCACGGGATCAGCTGACACACGTGCCCGTGGACCTGCTGGAAAAGGGCCGCTACCAGCCGCGGATGGACATGCGCGAGGAATCTCTCGCTGAGCTCGCGGACTCGATCCGCGCACAAGGCGTGGTCCAGCCGATCGTCGTGCGCCCGGTTGGGGCTCCTTCGGCAAGCAGCCCACAGCGCTATGAAATCATCGCCGGCGAGCGGCGCTGGCGTGCCGCCCAGATGGCGGGGCTCGCCGACGTGCCGGCGGTCGTGCGCCGCGTGGACGACTTAACCGCAGTCGCGATGGCACTGATCGAGAACATCCAGCGCGAGAACCTCAACCCGCTCGAGGAAGCGGTGGCGTTATCGCGTCTGATCACGGAATTCAAGCTGACCCACCAGCAGGCGGCCGAGGCCGTGGGTCGCTCGCGCGTCGCGGTCTCGAACCTGCTGCGCCTGCTGGAATTGCCCGACACGGTAAAAACCCTGGTCGAGCAGCGCCAGATCGAGATGGGCCACGCCCGCGCACTGCTGGGCCTGACCAATCGGCGGCAACTCGCCGAAGTCGCTGGGCTGGTCGCAAAGAAGGGCCTGTCCGTGCGCGATACCGAGGCACTGGTCCGGCGGTTGCTCGCAAGGCTCGCGGCCGGCGATTCAGAGCGCTCGGGACATTCCGGCATGGAGCGGGACCCGGACATCAAGCGGCTCGAAGTTGACCTCTCCGACAAGCTCGGCGCCAAGGTGGAGCTGGTCCAGGGCGCCAAGGGCAAGGGTCGGCTGGTCATCACTTACCATAGCCTCGATGAGCTGGACGGAATCCTCGCGCACATCCGCTAACAGCCGGAAAATACGGCGGTTTTTGCGCCCTGTAGAGGCTGCCATTTTGTTGTGTCCGGGAGAGGCGCCCACTATAATGCCGCGGCTTTTCGCCGCACGCGCGGCGGCGAGCGATGCGTGAAGACGCCACGGACCGCACTGGTGGGCCACGTGGCGTTTTTGTTGCCGGGACCGGGGAATGAGGACCGTTCGCAACATCCTGCTTGCGCAGTTATTGACCGGCATAGTCCTCGCGGCAATCGTGTGGATCTGGCTTGGAAACGAAAAGGCAGTCCCCACCCTGTTAGGTGGCTTGATCGGCGTCGTGCCGAACGCATTTCTGGCGGCGAGACTGATGTCGCCGCGGGCAGCAAGCAGCGCGCAGAGCCTGCTGCGCGCTGGCTGGATTGGTGAGGCCGGCAAGCTCGTGATCGCAGCGGTGATGTTCGCCGCGGTGTTCGTGACCTTGAAGCCGCTGCACCCGGAGTTCCTTTTTGCCGGGTACATCGCGACGATACTGGCCCTGCCGGTGGGACTGCTGTTCGATAGGGGACGCTAAGGGATCATGGCGGAAGCGGGACTCACATCGGGCGATTACATCGTCCACCACCTCCAGAACCTGACCGTCTGCAAGGCAAACGGCGAGTGGGTCTGGAACCAGTGCAACGGTAATTTCTATGCGTTGAACGTCGACTCGATGTTCTTCGCGCTCGCGCTGGGCCTCGTGTTCCTGACGCTGTTCGGCCGTGTGGCGAAACGGGCGACGCCCGGAGTCCCCGGCAAGCTCCAGACCCTGGTCGAGATCGTCGTCGGATTCGTGGACCAGAGCGTTCGCGAGACCTTCCACGGCAAGAGCAACGTGATCGCGCCGCTCGCACTGACACTCTTCTGCTGGGTCTTCCTGATGAACCTGATGGACTTGATCCCGGTGGACTGGCTGCCCTGGGCGGCGCACCACGTCGGCATCGAACACCTGCGCGTGGTGCCGACCACCGACGTCAATGTCACTTTCGCGATGTCGATCTCGGTGTTCATCCTGACGATCTTCTACAGCATCAAGATCAAAGGCATCGGCGGGTTCACGAAGGAACTGACGTTGACGCCCTTCAACCACTGGGCGGCGATTCCGTTCAACCTGATCCTCGAAGGCGTTTCGCTGATCGCCAAGCCGATTTCGCTGTCGCTGCGACTGTTCGGAAACATGTACGCGGGCGAGCTGATTTTCCTGTTGCTGGCATTGATGGGGCTGTACCAGGTGCCCCTGCAGTTGCTGTGGGCGGGATTCCACATATTGATAATCACGCTGCAGGCCTTCATTTTCATGATGTTGACGATCGTGTACCTCAGCATGGCGCACGAGACTCATTGACCGATTTTCGACCAGGAGACTAGAGATGGAAACTGTGATTGGTATGACCGCGATCGCTGTGGCGATCCTGATCGGCTTCGGCGCGCTGGGCGTCGGCGTCGGCATGGGCCTTCTGGGCGGGCGGTTCCTCGAAGGTGCGGCGCGGCAGCCGGAACTGGCGCCGATGCTGCAGGTGAAGATGTTCATCGTCGTCGCGTTGCTGGACGCGGTCGCGATGATCGGCGTGGGTATCGCGCTCTTTTTCACGTTCGCCAACCCGTTCGTCGGGCAGTTGAAGGCTGCGCTCGGCGGCTGATCGCCCGGGAGAAGGTTCGATGAACATCAACCTGACACTGCTCGGGCAGACGATCGGCATGATCGTTTTCGTCTGGCTGACCATGCGTTACATCTGGCCGCCGGTGATGAACGCGATCGAGAAGCGCCGCCAGGAAATCGCGGATGGCATTGCTGCGGGCGAGAAGGGTCAGCGCGAGCTCGCTGATGCGCGCCACGGCGCCGAGGGCATCCTGCAGGAAGCGCGGCACAAGGCGACGCAGGTCGCCGACATGGCGCACAAGCGATCGAGCGACATGGTCGCGGAAGCGAAGGTGCACGCCGCCACGGAAGGCGAGCGGATCGTCGCAGCGGCCCGGACTGAGCTTTCGACCTCGCAGACGAAGGCGCGCGACGCGCTGCGGCGCGAAGTGGCCGCACTCGCGGTCGCGGGCGCAACGCGCGTGCTGGGCCGCGAGGTGGATGCCAAGGCGCATGCGGCGCTCCTCGACGAACTCGCGGCGGAACTGGACAAGCAGGCGTCAACGAATGGCTGATCGCGCCACCGTCGCGAGACCCTATGCGCGCGCGGCGTTTGCGTACGCGCAGGACGCCAGGGACTTCGCTTCCTGGTCGAAGCTCCTGGGCGCCGTGGCCGAGGCGGCGGCCGATGCGCGCGTCGCGCGGCTGATCGGCCATCCGCAGGTGACGGACGAGCAGATGGTCGAGCTGTTGGATGCCGTTTCCGGCAAGGCGGCCGGTGAATCCGGGCGGAATTTCCTGCGCACGCTCGCGGAGAACAAGCGCCTCGTGCTGTTGCCCGAGATCGCCGCGCAGTTCGAGGTGCTCCGGGCGGAAGTCGAGAATGTCATCGACGTCGAGGTGATCGCGGCGCGCGAGATCGCCCCGCCGCAGCAGAAGCGGCTCATGGAGGCGCTGCAGCACCGGCTCGGGCGTGACGTGCGCATGCATACGAGGATCGATGACACGCTGATCGGCGGCGCAATCGTGCGCGCCGGCGATCTCGTCATCGACGGATCGCTGAAGGGCCGCCTCGCGCGGCTCGATTCGGCGCTGGCGAATTAGGCAAGGAAGAAGACATGTCCATCAAGGCTTCAGAAATCAGCGACCTGATCCAGGCAAGGATCAAGAATTTCGACGCGGCCACCGAGGCCAGGAACGTCGGCACGGTCGTGTCCGTCACGGACGGCATCTGCCGCGTGCACGGTCTCGCCGACGTCGCTTACGGCGAAATGCTGGAATTCCCGGACAATACTTTCGGACTGGCCCTGAATCTCGAGCAGGATTCGGTGGGCGCTGTGGTGCTCGGTGAATATCGGCATATAGGCGAGGGCGCGACGGTCAAGACGACGGGCCGCATCCTCGAAGTGCCGGTCGGTCCGGAACTGCTCGGCCGCGTGATGGACTCGCTCGGGAATCCCTTGGACGGCAAGGGCCCGATCAAGTCCGTAAAGCGCTCGCCGATCGAGCGCGTCGCGCCTGGCGTCATCTGGCGCAAGAGTGTCGGCCAGCCGGTGCAGACGGGCCTGAAGGCCATCGACTCGATGGTGCCGATCGGCCGCGGCCAGCGGGAACTGATCATCGGTGATCGCCAGACCGGCAAGACCGCGCTCGCGATCGACACGATCATCAATCAGAAGGGCACGGGCATCAAGTGCGTCTATGTCGCGATCGGCCAGAAGCAGAGCTCGATCGCAAATGTCGTGCGCAAGCTCGAAGAGCACGGCGCGATGGCGCACACGATCGTCGTATCGGCCTCGGCCTCGACGCCCGCCTCGATGCAGTACATCGCGCCTTATTCGGGTTGCGCGATGGGCGAGTACTTCATGGATCAGGGCGAGGACGCGCTGATCGTCTATGACGACCTGACTAAGCAGGCCTGGGCTTATCGGCAGATTTCACTGTTGCTGCGCCGCCCGCCGGGCCGCGAGGCTTACCCGGGCGATGTGTTCTACCTGCACTCGCGGCTCCTGGAGCGTTCGGCCCGGGTCTCGGCCGAATACGTCGAGAAGATCAGCAATGGCAAGATCAAGGGCAAGACCGGCTCTTTAACCGGCTTGCCGATCATCGAGACCCAGGCCGGCGACGTCACCGCATTCGTTCCGACCAACGTGATCTCGATCACCGACGGCCAGATCTTCCTCGAGACCGATCTGTTCAATTCCGGCATTCGCCCCGCGATGAACGCTGGCATCTCGGTGTCGCGCGTCGGTGGCGCGGCGCAGACTGGCGTGATCAAGAAGCTGGGTGGCGGCATCCGGCTCTCGCTCGCGCAGTACCGTGAACTCGCGGCTTTCTCGCAGTTCGCCTCGGATCTCGACGAGGCGACCCGCAGGCAGCTCGAGCGCGGCCAGCGTGTGACCGAGTTGATGAAGCAGAAGCAATACGCGCCGATGTCGGTCGCCGAAATGGCGCTCTCGATCTACGCGGTCAACTCCGGCTACATGGACAAGGTGGACCGCAAGAAGATCGTCGCATTCGAGGACGCACTCCAGGCCTTCGCGAAGACGAGCCATGCCGCGTTCCTGAAGCAGGTGAACGACAAGCCGGAGCTCAGCAAGGAAGTCGAGGCCGGCTACAAGAAGATCTGCGACGAATTCGCGGCGACGGGAGCCTGGTAGACCCCGATGGCCGGCACGAAGGAAATCCGGGTCAAGATCGCGAGCATCAAGAGCACGCAGAAGATCACCAAGGCCATGGAAATGGTCGCTGCGAGCAAGATGCGCCGCGCGCAGGAGCGCATGAAGGCGGCGCGCCCCTATGCGGACAAGATCAGGAGCGTCATCGGCCACCTGCGCGTCGCGAACCCGAACCACCGGCACCCGTTCCTGATCGAGCGTGAGGTGAAGTCCGTCGGCATCATCGTCGTCAGCTCCGACCGCGGCCTGTGCGGCTCGCTGAACGTCAACGTGTTCAAGCAGGTGCTCATCGCCGCACGCGAATACCAGAAGCAGGGCGTGGACCTGCACCTGTGCCTGATCGGCAGCAAGGCGATGCAGTTTTTCCGTCGCCTGAAGCTGCCCGTGGTCGCTTCGATCACGCATCTCGGGGACAAGCCGCGCATCGCGGACCTGCTCGGTACCGTCAAGGCCATGCTCGACCTGTACCAGGAGAGCAAGATCGACCGACTGTTCGTGGCGAGCAATCGCTTCGTCAATACGATGACGCAGAGGCCCGAGTTGCGGCAGATGCTGCCGGCCGAAACCGTCGACGCTTCCGAATTGCAAGAGCGCTGGGACTATATCTATGAACCCGAGCCGGATGCGCTGATCAGCAGTTACATGATGCGCTACATCGAATCACAGGTTTACCGCGCGGCGGTCGAGAACCTGGCCTGCGAGATGGCGGCGCGCATGGTGGCGATGAAGAGCGCGACCGACAACGCTGGAACGATCATCGACGAGCTCCAGCTCATCTACAACAAGGCCCGCCAGGCCGCGATTACCAAGGAAATCTCGGAGATCGTCGGCGGCGCGGCAGCGGTTTAAGACTGAGGACGCAATGATGACGAATGGCAAGATCGTGCAGATCATCGGCTCGGTGATCGACGTGGAATTCCCGCGCGAAGGCATCCCCGCGGTTTACGAGGCGCTCAAGCTCGTGGACCGCGACCTGACACTCGAGGTGCAGCAGCAATTGGGCGACGGCATCGTGCGCACGATCGCGATGGGCGCCTCCGAGGGCCTGAAGCGCGGGCTCGGCGTGAAGGCAACCGGTGCGCCGATCACGGTACCGGTCGGTGCCGGCACGCTCGGCCGCATCATGGACGTGCTCGGCAAGCCACAGGACGAGGGCGGCCCGATCAAGACCGACAAGTTCCTGCCGATTCACCGCCCTGCGCCTTCTTATGATGAGCAGACCGGCGGCCAGGATTTGCTGGAAACCGGCATCAAGGTCATCGACCTGCTGGTGCCCTTCGCGAAGGGCGGCAAGATCGGCCTGTTCGGCGGCGCCGGCGTCGGCAAGACCGTCAATATGCTGGAACTCATTAATAACATCGCCAAGGCCCATTCCGGCCTTTCAGTGTTTGCAGGCGTCGGCGAGCGTACCCGCGAAGGCAATGACTTCTATCACGAGATGATGGAGTCGGGCGTCATCGACAAGAAGGACCTGACGAACTCGAAGGTCGCGATGGTGTACGGCCAGATGAACGAGCCGCCGGGCTGCCGACTGCGCGTCGGCCTGACCGGCCTGACGATGGCCGAGTACTTCCGTGACGAGAAGCAGGCGGGTGGCAAGGGCCGCGATGTGCTGCTCTTCATCGACAATATTTATCGTTACACACTTGCGGGCACGGAAGTCTCGGCGCTGCTCGGGCGCATGCCGTCGGCGGTGGGTTACCAGCCGACGCTGGCGGAAGAGATGGGCGTGCTCCAGGAGCGCATCACTTCGACCAAGACCGGCTCGATCACCTCGGTGCAGGCAATCTACGTACCGGCGGACGACCTGACCGATCCGTCACCGGCGACGACCTTCGCGCATCTCGATGCGACCGTGGTGTTGAGCCGCCAGATCGCCTCGCTCGGCATCTATCCGGCGGTGGATCCGCTCGACTCCACGAGCCGCCAGCTCGATCCGCTGGTGATCGGCGAAGAACACTACGACACCGCGCGCGGCGTGCAGGCGATCCTGCAGCGCTACAAGGAATTGCAGGACATCATCGCGATCCTCGGCATGGACGAACTGTCGGAGGAGGACAAGCTGTCCGTCACGCGCGCGCGCAAGATCCAGCGCTTCCTGTCGCAGCCCTTCCACGTCGCGGAAGTGTTCACCGGCAGCCCCGGCAAGTTCGTCGCGCTCAAGGACACGATCCGCGGCTTCAAGGCCATCATCGCCGGCGAATACGACAACCTGCCGGAGCAGGCCTTTTATATGGTGGGCGGCATCGAGGAAGCGGTCGAGAAGGCAAAGACGCTCTCCTGATCATGGCGAATACGATCCACATCGATATCGTCAGCGCCGAGGGCGAACTGCATTCGGGCGAAGCCACGATGGTGTTCGCGCCCGCCTCCGGCGGCGAGATCGGCATCGCGCCGCGCCATGCACCATTGCTGACGACGCTGAAGCCCGGCGAAGTGCGGGTTCAGACGGAGAGCGGGGAGGAACTGCTGTTCTGGGTGGGCGGGGGGGCACTTGAGGTGCAGCCGCACAAGATCACGGTGCTGGCGGATACCGCGGCGCGCGCGAAGGACCTGGATGAAGCGGCGGCCCTCGCGGCGAAACAGCGGGCGGAAGAAGCGCTACGCGATCGCGTTGGAGCGATGGAAATTGCGGAGGCGCAGGCGGAGCTGGCGAGGTCGGTGGCACAGTTGCGGGCGATTGAGAAACTGAGGAAGCTCAGAAAGAGCGGCTAACGGGCGTTGACAGGGCGCGTTCGCCAGATCTCATCCCGACAGCGCCGTCTGCAGCGCGGCAAAGTACCAGACCCAGCCCCCGATCTGAATCACGAGCGCCAGGCTCTGGACCCATCGCCGCTTGATGAAGATCGCAGCCACGCCTGTCGCCAAAGTCATCGGAACGATCACGAGATTCTGTGCCGGCCATTGTGAGGCGCTGGAGGTTTCGCCAAGCATGGCATTGGTGACCACCGTGACCACGCCAAGAATGGTGTAGGCAATGAGGTATTTTCGACCTTCCTCGCGATGAAACTCCTGGAGATTGATTTCGCCCTTTTCCGGGATGCGCGGCGAGACCAGGCGCGCCTGCAGATAGATGCCCGCCGCCACCGAGAAATAAAACGCAATCGACCCGATATCCCAGATGCCCATCGTGTGCAGATCCCACAGGCCGATCCATCACGCACAAGTGAAGAGCAGTGCAGCCAGCATCCAGCCGGCGTTGAACCAGGAGAGCTGAACCCGCTTCGACGCGATGATGATTTCGCCGGCCGTCGAGAGCAGGTGCGTAACTGCCGCCGCATACACGAACGAGAACAGGATCAGGATGAATTCGTAGGCGTGCATTACCCTTCCCGGTCACTTCCCGCGCGCCGCGTAATATGCCGCGATCTTCGGGTGGTTCTTGACCCGCTCCAGGTGCTTCGCCAGGAGCGGCGCGTTCTTATCCACGATGTCGGCAGGGACATGGTCCAGCGCCCCGGACTTGAGCCAGCGAATCCACAGGTAGCACTTGAGGTCGGCGACGGTCAGGCGCTTCTCGACGAACCACTCGCCACCGCCCGCCTTGAGCCGTGCCTCGAGCTGCTCCAGGAAACGCGGGATGGGACCTGCGGCCAGCGCTTCGCGCGCCGTCTTCTTGGCCGCGTCTTCCATGAAAATGGTGTTGGCGATCTTGGTGGAGATGTCCTCGACGGCGTCCATCACCTCGTCCACCAGCGCCGCCTGCCAGTCGTCCTTCGGGTACAGGCTGGCAAGCTTGCCGAGGTAACGGTTGATGGTGTTGGACTGCGTGATCATCTTGCCGTCCACTTCCAGCACCGGCATTGCCTGGAACGGCATCTTGTCGCGCAACGCGGGCCAGTCCTTGCCAGGGATGCGCTTGTCCTCGAACGCGATGCCGCCAAGGTGCATAGCCAAGCGCGCGGCCTCGCCGCGGCCGCCGTCAAAGTCAAAGTAGGTAAAGACAAGCTTGGGCATGGGGACTCCTCGCGCGGTTCTTGTGGGACAGGAATACGCGGAATGATAGCGCGTGCTAACCCATTCTTGCAGTTGCAAAATCCCAGGTCGACACCATGTTGCAATATCCGCGCTACTCCCCCGGTCTAATCATTCGACAGCCTTTACGGCACGAGGCCGCACCCCATGGATAAATTCGTCCGGAATCCCGCGGCGCTCGCAAAGCTCACTCCCGAGCAGCACTGCGTGACGCAGCTGTCCGGCACCGAAATGCCGGGTACCGGCGCCCTGCTGCACAACAAGGAGCCGGGTATCTATGTGGACATCGTCTCGGGCGAGCCGCTCTTTGCGTCAACCGACAAGTACGAGTCCGGGTGCGGCTGGCCGAGCTTTACCAAGCCGATCGAGCCGGCCAACGTCAAGGAGCTGTCGGACGAGTCGCACGGCAGGGTCCGGACGGAAGTGCGTTCGGCGCACGGCGACAGCCATCTAGGCCATGTTTTCACCGACGGGCCGCGCGAGCGCGGCGGTCTGCGCTACTGCATCAACTCGGCGTCGCTCCGATTCATTCACCGGGACGACATGGAGAAAGAGGGCTACGGGGCATACCTGAACCAGGTGGGAGACAAGTCATGACCAGGGAACGCGCGGTGTTGGCGGGCGGTTGCTTCTGGGGTGTGCAGGATCTCATCCGAAAGTATCCCGGCGTGATTTCGACCCGGGTCGGGTACTCGGGCGGCAACACGCCGAACGCGACGTATCGGAATCACGGGGCACATGCCGAAGCCGTGGAGATCATCTTCGATCCCGCGAAGATCAGCTTTCGGCAGATCCTCGAGTTCTTCTTCCAGATTCACGATCCCACGACGCGCAATCGCCAGGGCAACGACATCGGCGCGAGTTACCGCTCAGCCTTCTTCTACACGAGCGATGAGCAGCGTCGGATCGCCGAGGACACGATCGCGGATGTCGACGCGTCCGGCATTTGGCCTGGCAAGGCTGTGACCGAAGTCGCCCCGGCGGGGGACTTCTGGGAAGCCGAGCCGGAGCATCAGGATTATCTGCTCCGGAATCCCTTTGGCTACACCTGCCATTTCGTGCGGCCCGACTGGACGCTGCCGAGGCGGAAGGTCAGCGCAGCCGCAAAGTAAGATCCCGCCCGCGGCGCGGCCGCGTCGTCGGAGCGCGTCACAAGTCGAGCACCAGCCTCAGGCCGTTATCGACGCGGCGCATAGCCTCCGCTGAGAGCGGTCGAACCCGGTCCGTGAGCAGGGCCTTGTCGATGGTCAGGACCTGCGAGACGTTGACGACGGAGAGCTTGGACAATCCCGATTCAGCCTTGGCGGTGCGGACGTTGCCAGGCGCGTCGGCGAGTGCCAAGTTGGACGTGATCACCGCAACGATGGCGGTCGAGATGCGGCTGTCGTTGAAAGGGTCCGACTGGATGACGAGGACAGGTCTGCGGAAACCCGGGCCGGAGCCGGATGGCGGCTGCAAGGCCGCCCACCAGATCTCACCACGCTTCACGGCTCAGCCGCTCGAGTTGGGCGTACTTGAGCGCGGGATCAACTTCTGACGACTCCTTTCCGTAAACAGTGTTCAACCGGGTCGTGAGCGCCTTGGCGCCGCGCGCGCCGACGTATTCGGCGATTGCCTCGGAATAGAGCTGGCTGCGGGACTTGCGGAGCCTGCGGGCGAGCGTTTCGGCAGCCCGGAACACGGGATCGGGCAGGGAAATGGCGACTTTCATGCCGGCCATGGTATCACCGCGGGTATTACCAGCTCAACGGAAGAATACTCCGGCAAACGGTCCCCCGCGCCGTGCATAACTTCGCGATTCGAGCCGATTTGCGCCGTGCGGCGGATCGCCTGCCCGGGCTTGCGCCTTGAGCGCTCGCGGCCTCAGGGGAGCAGGCGGCCGACCGCAATCAGATGGCGCTGATAATAGGGTGCGTCGATACTTGCGATGCTCACGGTGCCGCCGCTGGACGGCGCATGAATGAACTGGCCGTCGCCGAGGTAGATGCCGACGTGCGAGAGCTTCTCCTGATCCTGAAAGAAGACGAGGTCGCCTTCCGCGGCCTGCTCGAGTGGAATCTTTTGCGCCGCGTCGAACTGCTCCTGCGAGGTACGTGGAACGGCATGGCCGTTCGACGTATACGTGTAGTACACGAGGCCACTGCAGTCGAAGCCTTCGCGAGGATTAGCGCCGCCATAGCGGTACCGCACACCGACCATTGAAAGCGCGAGCTGAACGACGGGGCCGCGCACATCACTCGACTCCGGGCGCATGGCGGGCGTGCCCGCGCATCCTGCCGCGAGCAGCACGGTTGCCAGGATGCCGGAAAGTCCGGCCTTTCCGTTCTGTCGCATGGCTCGCATGACCTGTGCCCCGAATGGATCGCTACTGAGCGACGGCGGGAGCTTGCCTGCGCGGCGCGGTCGAGTCGTCAGAGCGCGTCACATTGCGTCAATGCCGTCTCAGGCTAGCGGCGCCACCCCGAACCACCTTGCGTGCAGCCAGACAATGAAGATCGCATAGAGCGCCAACCCACCGACGACGACGATCACATCGTTCGCTGGTGAACTCGGCAAAACGCGGATCGGGCGTGCCGGGCGGCGTGCGAGCGAGATCCGGACGGCAACAGCCCAAACGAGGAAAATACCGAACAACAGCAGATCGGCAACGCTCCCGTTAGTCAGCAGATGCGCAACCGCCCAAAGCATGGTCGCCAGCAGCAGCGGATGTTGCGCGGCGGTCCGGATGCGCCCGGGAATAACCGAGGCGAGCGCGAGGCTGAACCCCGGGAACATCAGGAGCGCTGCGATGTAGCCGAAATCGCGCGGGGGCGCATATAGCACGGCGTCGGATGCCCGCGCGGCCCCATAGCCGGTGACGAGCAGATAGAACCCAATCAGCGAGGCGACCGAATAGATACCCTGCCAGGCCTTCTTGCCCAGACGCTCGGCCACACGATCGCGCCAGCCCAACGCCAGCAACGAAATGGAATGGACGCCGAAAAAGACCGCCAGCCCAAGGATTAGCCGCTCCATAGCGGCTAATTCTCGCACAGGCCATGTGTACTCGAAGGATTTCGTTTCGCACGGCGTCTCATTCACAGCAGGACAACAATTGGAGCATTTTCCATGAAGAAACACATTGGTATGACTGGCAAGGCCGTCGCGGCGGTTTTGACGCTGGCGGTGGCGGCAACGACGCCCGCCACTGCGGCCCCGCCCGAGCCGTTCAAGATCACCAACATCCACTTCGAGACGAACGCCTCAGCCTGCGACATGGGCATTCAGATCAGCTTTGATACGGGCGGCGTTTCGGAAGGTTGGGTGAAGGATCCGAACGGTCAGGTCGTATACCAGTTCGGGGCGGTCGGGGGCGCGGAAGTGACGCATAACATCACCGAGGGCTTCCAGGAGCGTGTCGAGCCGCAGATCGTCGAACTGGAACAGGCGCTCGGTTGTGAGCGTGACGCGGAGGAGCCCGAAATCTTTCTTACGGAACTCCTCTCGGCGTGGCCCGAGGGAAAGTACATCTTCGGGGGCCAGAACGCAGATACGAATTTCAGGGGCTTCGCCAAGCTCTCGCACAAGCTTGCCGCCGGTCCTGAAATCGTGGCACCCGCGGACGGCGACGTCGTCTCGGCTGATGAACACCTTCTCATCCGCTGGAAGAAGGTGACGGAACCGATCATGCCCGGGTTCGGGCCGGTCGAAATCGTGGGCTACCATGTCTTACTCGCTGACATCACGAGCGCCGAGCCTGCACCGGGCAAGACGAAGATTCAGTTTGACGCGGATGTACCGCAGTCGACGTCCAGCTTCCTGGTAGCGAAGCAGTTCCTGCGGCCGAACCGGATCTATGAGCTCGAGATCCTCGCGACCGAGAAGGGCGGCAACCAGACCATCACGGAGGGGGGCGTCTTCTGCACACGCCCGATCACTCCCGCAGCGTGCGTCAAGCCGTAATAGGCGCACTGGTTTAATCGAATGAAGGCAGCGTTCTGCGAGGCCGTCGTCGAAAGATGACGGCCTCGTGTCATTGCCGGTTATTGACGACGAACGATCGATTGATCTCGGCAATACTCCGCGTCCCCGCCTGACGCATCGCGATCAGTAATTCGCGCCGCAGGATATCGAGGATTTTCTCGACACCTTCCTGCCCGAACGACGCCAGGCCCCAGATGTACGGCCGGCCGATGCCAACGGCGGTGGCGCCGAGTGCGAGTGCCTTGAAGATATCCGAGCCGCGACGAAAGCCTCCGTCGACGAGTATTGGCACGCGGCCGCTGACTCCCGCGGCAACTTCCTGGAGACTGTCAATCGTCGCGCGGCCGCTGTCTTCGCCGCGCCCGCCGTGATTCGAAACCACCAACCCGTCCACACCGTGATCGACCGCGAGTTCGCCGTCCTCGCGCGTCACGATGCCCTTGACGACGAGCTTCCGCGGCCAGATGTCCCGCAGCCGCTTGATGAAGTCCCAGTTCATGTCCAGCGGCGTCAGGCCAGTGACCGCCGAGGTGTCGAGGCCGCGGAACATCGGTATGCGCGGCAGCTCTTCAATGATGTCGGGCGGTTGGCTCACATGACACGCCGTGCAATCGCGTTTGTCGCGCCGTATTGCATGCCCGAGTGTCACGCGGTTGGTGCCGCCCTGCAGATCCACCGTCAGCACGAGTACGGGGCAGTCTGCCGCCTTAGCCCGGCTCACGAGCGCTTGCGTCACGGCCCACTGGTCGGTGGGGTAGAGCTGGTACCAGATGGGCGCGCCGCGCGCTTCGGTGACATCTTCGACAGAAGTGGACGCGACCGTGGACAGGATCTGGAGATGCTTCCTCGACCGCGCCGCCCTGGCCACCGCCAGTTCGCCGTCTGGATGAAATGCGCGCTGGCTGCCGACCGGATCCAGGACGATCGGCGAATCCCAGGTGGTACCGAACAGGTTGACGGACATGTCGATGTTGCCCACGTCGACCAGCCGCCGAACCCGCAGGCTGTAGTTCGAGAAACCCGCCAGATTGGCGTTGAGCGTTGCATCGCCGTCGACACCGGTCGCGAGATAGCCGAAGTGCGCGGGTGGCAGGCGCTCGCGCGCCACACGTTCGAAATCAAATACGTCCAGGGCCTGGTCTGCGGCGGTAATGATCCCGTCCGCATCCTGGCCAAACGCCTTGATCGTGGTTCCCAACCCGGCCAATACCGGGCCCGCAAGAATGGATTGCAGGACGCGCCTACGCGTCTGCCGAGCGATGGTCATGTGTTCATCCCCCAGGATCGACTGTATAAGTATGCGCCAGAAGGCGCAAAACCAGAGAATCGGAGGATCGATGCCAACCGTACTCGTCACCGGCGCAAACCGCGGCCTCGGCCTCGAGTTCGCTCGCCAGTACGCCGCCGAAGACTGGCAGGTCTTTGCAGCCTGTCGGGCGCCCAAGGCCGCCAAGGAACTGCAGCAAATCGCAGGCGAAAGCGGCGGGCGCATTCGTGTCCTCGAAATAGATGTCACGGACGCGGCGAGCGTACGGGCCGCTGCCGCAGGGCTCAAGGGCGAAGCCGTCGATGTCCTGCTGAACAACGCAGGAGTCGGCGGGCCACCCGGCCAGCGGATCGGCAGCCTCGATTACGCGGCCTGGGCGAACGTGCTCGACGCCAACACGCTGGGCCCGATGCGCGTCGTCGAGGCCTTCCTCGAGAATGTCGCGAAGAGCCGCCTCAAGCAGATCGTCACGATCACGAGCGGCATGGGATCGCTGGAAGACAATACTTCGGGCGGCTCCTACGCGTACCGCAGTTCCAAGGCCGCGGTCAACATGGTGATGAAAAGCCTCTCGATCGACCTCGCGCCGCGCGGCATCACTTGCGTCGTGGTCAGTCCGGGCTGGGTTCGCACCGACATGGGTGGGTCGCGCGGGACGCTGTCACCGGCCGAGAGCATCCAGTCGCTGCGATCGGTGATCGCGGCACTTCGGCCGGAAGATTCCGGCAAGTTTCTCAACTACACCGGCAAGCCCTATCCCTGGTAGAGGGTTGGGGTATCCGCTCGGCGGGAAAGCCGAGAAACAGCGGATCTCAACAGGATCCGCGAGTACAGCTTGTGAAATCCGAGCAAAGCCGTGAAGACGAATCCCAGGCTGGTTCGGTCCGCGCTGGCGCTACGCGCCGGCACGACGGCCGAGCCGAAGAATAGCCGCGTACTTGAGGATCCGGCATTCTGCGGTGCGACCACCATGAGCCAGGATTTCGTGCGGCCCGTGAAGTCGGAAAGAAGCAGCTGATCGGTTGCGCACGCCTCGACCGACCAGGCCGCGAACGAATCCCGTTTCCGTTGCGCGAGCTGTAGGGCCTCTGCGTCCGTGGAAGGGCGCGAGACCAGCAGCCGCAAGATCAGCCGCTCGAGCCTGAACACCGCCGTGGTGTAGAAGGCCTCGACGAATTCGGCATGGGAAACGGCTCCGGCGATCTCGGCGACGTAGCAATCCGCAAAAGCGCCGGATCGCGAATACCGGTTCAGCAGCGCATCGGCCGGCAATTCGCAGGAGTGAATGGCTGGCACGGGCTTGCAGTGCGAAACCCAGGGCGGCTGAGCCCGCCCAGGTTTGCCGATCGGTCCGGCGCTTTATGCGCCGGAACTACCGCCCGCAGCCTCGCTCATCGTCGCCTGAATGAGGATGCCCTTCCATGTCAGCTCGAGGCCATTGCGCTTGCCCTTCGGCACGAGCTTTAGCCCCTCCGGCGAGATGGTCAGCATGTAGGGCGCATCGTTCAAGACGATTTCGCGCTTCAGCGGTTTTTCGAGCTTTGTTGCCATGGAGCCCTCTACTTGATTGATGTCCCAAGTATGCGCACTTGCGGTCCTGAGCGAAATAGCATCTTGCCATCGGCTGCAGTGGCCACGACTGCAATAGGCAGGTCTATCGTGTGGCCACGGAGCTGAGCCGGACGTAGTTGAATCGCTGCTCCGCCTTTCCCGGGGTGACATGCGTCTCCCGGCGGACCTCGTGAAGCTGAAACCCAGCGCCCAGTTCAGCGACGATCGAATGCTCGTCGTAGCGCACGACATCGAGGCCGCTGCACTTCGGCGGCCCGTCCGGCGCAAACGTCGCAATGATGACCGTGCCGTTCGGCTTTAAGGTCTTGTGAAGCGTCGCGACATACCGGGCACGGTCGCCGGCATCCGTCAGGAAATGAAAAACCGCACGATCGTGCCACAGCGCGTAGCGGCGCGGCGGCTCGAAGGAGGTCACGTCGGCCTCGAACCACTCGACCGCGGCGGCCCTTGCCCCGACTCGCGAACGGCTGACGCTCAATGCTGCAGCGGAAAGATCCAGTACGGCCAGGTTGGTGTAACCAAGCTCAAGAAGATGATCGACAAGGACGGACGCGCCGCCGCCGACATCGATGATGCCGGCGTCCTTGTCGACGCCGGATGCAGCGATCAACTCGAGCGATATGTCCGGGCGCTGCTGATACCAGCTGACGCTATCTGACGACTTGGTCTGGTAGACGCGATTCCAGTGATCCCGGCGGTCCATGGCATTAGCCTAGCCGCCCGTTTTTCCGAGCTGGCGGTTGTAGTCGGGCGCATCGAAATGGCCCAGTGAAGCAGCGATCAAGCCATCCGCACCGATCGCCCACTCCTCGTAGCCATTGATTCGGACCTTCTTGCCTGTGCCGCCGGGTCCGCTATTCGTGCCGATCAGGGTCCAGCGATAGATGTAACCGTCACCTTTACGATCCAGCCCGTCCATCTCGACGACCAAGTCCGGGAAATCCTTCATGAACCCGCGCGCCGCCTCGGTGATGGCCGCCAGTCCGACGGATGGGGCGCCGTCATTGATCCTGAGCGAGCCGTTTTCTGCGAAGAAGGCTGCGACGCTTGCAGGATCCTGGCTGCACCAGGCGGCCGTATAGCGGGTGGCGAATGAATTCATGTCCTTTGCCCCTGCAGGTGTGGAGATTCTCGTGGAGTGAAGCAGCGCCAGCCGCCACGCGCCTTCGGAACGCCTGAGGATCGCGCTCTCAAGCCACTCACGCTGGCGCGCGCCCTTGATGTCGGCGTGGATTTCGGACTTCAGGAAGTACACGGCGTAGGCGAAGTCGCCGTCGATCTTCACCGAATGGAAATCGAACTCGTCGATGCGCCGATAACCAGTGCCCGGCTTGGCCATGCTGGCGACGTCGCCCTCGCGGTCGATCAATTCTCCGTTCTCGAGCAGGAGGTAATCGCCGGCGAGCATTGCGCGGTACTTCTGCTCGTCGAAGCCGCTATAGGCGGCGTAAATGTCCTTGATCGCCTGCTGGACGGCCGCGGCGTCATCCGAGGACTTGGTGTTCGGCACGCAGGCGGTTGCGACCAGCGCGACGGCGCAGGCAAAAATCTCAAGTCGCTTCATGCTGCCCTCTCAATCACTCGTTCCCAGGATTTAATCGGCCCGGGGACGTGCCTGAACGACGGATGACAGTCCGGAACCGCGATCTCGCGCCACAGGGCGACCAGGCCCTGCGGATCGAGATAGCTGGAATGGATGGTCCAAAGGCGCACTAATGGGCCCGTTTTGCCGGTCTGTGCGAGAAGAAGAAGATGCAGAAGAGTATTACTGCGAGAAGGGTGGCTGATGCTGAATAGCGGCTCAGATCCAGGCCACCCTTGTCGAACGGCTTGTCCAGGAAATCACCAACGACGGCTCCAAGTGGCCGTGTAAGGATGAACGCGGCCCAAAACAGCAGCGTGTGGGATATTTTTGACCAGTAGTAGGCCACGGCGACTGCTGCCAGCATTCCGCCAAACACCACGGCGGCGCCTGCATATCCAAGGCCCGCTGTATCAGCCGTCCAATCGCCAAGCGCAGTACCCAGAGTCTGGGAAAACATGATCGTCACCCAATAGAACATTTCCGATGTTGGAGAGCTCACGGTATCGATCGCAACCGAACCAAGGGTGCGATACCAGACCAGGAGTGAGCCCATCAGAAGTGCAAACAGAATCGCTGTCCCGCCCGCATAGCCAATACCCAGTGAGCGATCAGCGAAATCCGCCAGTGTCGTACCAACTGTTGTTGTGGCAACAATGGTTGTCCAGTAGATCAGGGGGTGAAATTGCTTCGCGGAAATCTGCACAATGACCGCAATGATGAATATCACTGCGAATATTCCGGTACCAACGAGGTAACCGAGATTCATTGACATCGACACCGCGTCGTCGCCCGTCTCGCCAAGAGTCGTGGCAAGGATCTTGATGATCCAGAACACCAGAGTCACCTCTGGCACCTTAGCTTACCAACTCGCGTTCAACTGTGTTCAATGTGCCCTCGTGGCGATGACTTAGTGCTCGCACCCGTGGTTCTCAGGGTGTGTTCGACCGGGGCAGACAGCGATTCGTTCGCTTGCCGCAGAGCTCATCCGATGCTGAATGAGCAGACCAGGCAGGAAGCCGGGGAACGTGGCCAATGCGCCACCAGCGGATTATCGGTCGATATCCGGCGATGGCTCAGGCGTTCCGGTGTCTTGTACGCCCTGGATCATATCGGCCCTCGCGGCAGTGGCGAGCGCCTGATATCGCCGCCGGAATGACTCGAGAGTGTTTTCGTCGAGTTCCTCCAGATCGAGAAGTGCGTTGTGTGCACCCTTGGTCGCCCGGATCAGTTCGTCCAGCTTCACTTGTATTGCTTCAGTGTCGCGATTCTGTGTGTTCTGGATCAGGAAGACCATCAGAAACGTCACGATGGTCGTCCCGGTGTTGATCACCAGTTGCCATGTGTCGCTGAAGTGAAAAATCGGCCCGGTGGCAATCCAGGTCACGATGACCAGGACCGCCATGATGAACACCCTCGGGCGTCCGCAGAAATGTGCGATGGCCTTGGCGAATCGCGAGTACCAGACAATATTGCGCATGCTGGGTGTCTCCTTGGGTACCTGTCCACAATAACCCAGGCAGGGGCCATGCGACCCGTTCGGTCAGTTCCTGTCTGGCGTCCGGTACAATCCTCTCCGATGCCCCTTTCAGTCGTCATCCTGGCCGCCGGCCAGGGCAAGCGCATGGCGAGCGACCTGCCGAAGGTGCTGCAGCCGCTTGCGGGCCGGCCACTGCTGGCCCATGTCATCGACACCGCACGGTCGCTGAATCCCGCCGCAATACATGTCATCTACGGCCATGGCGGCGAGTGCGTGCGCGAGGCGTTTCCGGATGCGGGAATTCACTGGACGCTGCAGGCCGAGCAGCTCGGCACCGGGCATGCCGTGCTGCAGGCGATGCCGGCGATCCCGGACGATCACACCGTGCTCGTGCTCTACGGCGACGTGCCGCTCGTGCGCACAGCGACGCTTTCCGACCTGACCGGTCGCGCGGGTGCGTCATCGCTTGCGCTGCTGACTGCGGTGCTGCCGGATCCGGTCGGCTACGGTCGCGTGATCCGTGACACCACCGGTCGCGTGGCGCGCGTCGTCGAGCACAAGGACGCAAACCACAAGG